>JADGFE010000279.1 GCA_016744085.1 Kiritimatiellales bacterium
ATATTACTTGTATGCCATCCTGATTTCAGGCCATTTCAAACTTTCAGGCAAAGCGAAAACCTCACGTGCACCCACTGATTTGGCGGAAGACCCATTTTTATTAACCGTCATAGAGGAGGGGCGTTGATCGAATAAACTAACAAACTGGTGGAACCGCACGCCATCAGCCGAATTAATTTCACGCATACATGATTGGTAGTCCTTCCGAACTGCTAAATATAATCCAAGATCGATGCTATCGATTATTTTAGATGCAATTTCATCGTCCTCACATTCCCAGTCAGAAACAGCATCATTAACCGCAGTATTACCCTGAACTTTTTCTTCTATTTTTGCACATGGACATAACAGGCGGAGGACTATCTGCCGAAATACTTTTTCAGGCTCCTCATTTGTGTAAACCACAACCAAATTATGATGATTATTCGCTGCCAAGTGCCTAATCACAGATAGACATTTATCCCCTCCAGAGTCATCTCCATCCAGCTGGTAATCCAAAATAAGCAGATCTGACTGATGTAGATGATGCGTAAAAGACTCTTCGTCAGCCAAGTTAATATTTTGGCCATCATGAGTATCAACAAGCCATTTGTTATTTCGAAACTGATCAATTACCGATTTAACGGGAAGTGGTGTTGATCTCCATGCTTTCTCTGAATACTTGCCCTTTTGATCAACTATCTGCGCGGAATGTTCATCATCCTTGTGCACCTGCATAAAGAGAAGCTCTTCGAGAGTTGGATAATCGTCATCGATAATTAATACAGATCGAATCGGGTCAATATATGCCTCTTTGACAAAACTCTTGTAACTAGCTGCCATATTCTGCCCCTTTGAAGCTCAACACAAAGTTTGCCCCAGGCAAAAGTTGATCCTTCTCGTCGACGGCATACTCAATTCTGTGTCCACTCGCAGCCAGATTTGTGCGACACAAGTAGAGTCCCACCCCTCTTCCTCCACGAATTTTACGTGTAAAGAAAAGCGTAAATAAGCTCTTAATATCTCCCTCCTCCACCCCTGGTCCGGTATCCGAAATCACAACCTTCTGGTCGATCAAATCAATGGTAATCTTTCTTTCATCATCCTGTTGGCCCACCCAATAGAGCGAGTTATTAACCAAATTGATAAATACAGGAAATATTCTGGCCGGAAGATCGTAAACTCGGAAGTCTCCAAACGACTTGCTTATAGAAAATCCAATATTTTTATCCGAAAAATCCTCTCGGAAAAACTTCGTAATAAACTCTTCAATTTCTAAACCCGAAATCCACTCCTGACTACGCTCTCCTGAAATCTTCATCGGAGCTAAAAAACGAAGCCTTTCAGTCAAACTTTCATATCCAACTTTAATCCGCTCATACGCTCTAGAGTTTTTAATTTCATCAGGAAGGTCATTTAGCCCTCCCCCAATAGTGGAATCATAGGATGCAAGCTCATGCCCAACGATTTCGACGGTTATCCCTAGTTGAGCCAACTCATTAAGGCGATTCACCTCCTCTCGAAGATCGCTTACCTCTTCTGCACCAAAAGAAACAAGCCCTTGCAGATCGATACTTTCCTGAAGGCATTCTAACGCTTCTATGTAGGGTTCAAATAACTCTTCATTTTCCTGATCCTGTCGTTCCTTCTCTCGCTCCATTAATTTCAGAGCAGCATTTAGCTTAACCCGTCCACTATCCACGTCTTCAACCACAGGCATCATTTTTTCATGGAATATTTTATTTCGATCAGAAGCCAATTTGCTAATCCGATCAACCTCATTTTCAATAAGACTTTTTGCCTGCTTATCCCAACCTGAGATTCTCCGATGCAGATAACTTGCGTTTCTGCACAAATCCGAATAGGCCACATCCCTCGGGGATTTTGGAGAAATAGTTTCCAGAGCATCTGCGAGCTTCGCATCAAGTTCTGCCACAAGGTTTCGTGCATGTTTTACATTATCTCGATACGCGACAAACTCATCTTCCAGGGTTCCTAGATTTTTCGGAGCGCCCCCAATTCGAAGTTCATGCTGCTGCTCTTTTAAGTATGCGTCTCTTCGGCGACCGCCTTGACAGGACTACGCGTTCTGAGTTTCGCGGGATGTTTTCCACTGAGCTGGCGTCCAACTGGCA
>JADGFE010000121.1 GCA_016744085.1 Kiritimatiellales bacterium
TGAAACAGGCGGAGGCTGCCAGTTGGACGCCAGCTCAGTGGAAAACATCCCGCGAAACTCAGAACGCGTAGTCCTGTCAAGGCGGTCACCGAAGAGACGTATACCCATCAACATCATCATGGGCATGGGAGCCATCGCTATTGATGCTTTTAACAGGAGTTGTTCCTCCTGCTGAATCTCCAGATAGGAATCATAAAACAATTCAGGAAGAAGAAGAATCTCCAACGCCGTGTGAGCCGGGTCGTAGATAATGCGCTGGAGATCGTTGAGTTCGGAATCGGAGGAGAGCTGAAATTGGGTCTTCGCCCACAAGAAAGGATCGTACCCTTTCTCGGCGGGGAGTCTCAGCATTTCCTGATCGTACATGTTGATGAAGACGGTTTCTCATGTGACGTAATCCTCGTAAATCGCGATGCGGTAGATGGGCATAAGATTCCCATCAAGTTCTGCATAGGACAACTTCTTGAACCTTTTTGGGAACTTTGCGAAATCCACCGGAACTACGTGATTCGGGGTTTCCCAGTAGGTGTACTCGGATTGCGGAGAAATGCCAATTATGCTGTACTGGGCGTCGATCAGCATTGCTTCAAGCTCGTATACTGATCGGATGGTTTCCGACTCCACTTCTTCAACACGTGGCGCGGCCAAACCGTGCAACGCAACGGCCAACAAAATCGTCATTGGAAGGGTGCTTCTCTTCATAATTCCCCTTAATTAAATACACAAAAACATACAGACCTTCTTCATTCTACACCCTACTTTGCTACCTGACAACACATGCAAATAATACGTTTTTAACAATCACCATGCCACTCTTTGTTTTTATTAAAACAGAATATAGTTCGACCCTGTTCGACTCATCAACGCTTTTGGGCACTTTTTATTCTGCTACAGTTTTTGGTAGCGGGAAAAAGATAATGAAAAAGACTGAGAGACAAGCATTTCGGATATCCGAGGAGGACAAGGTCGCCCTTCAGGGCGTGGCTGACCTGCAGCACATTCCCTCCGGAACGATTGTTTCCGCATTATTGGTCACCCAATATGTTAAAGCCGTTGAAGACCACGGCAACCGGCTGGTCTGGCCTCCCGAATTCAAAAAACGCCCAGGAACAATCCGACCTTCCTCCTCTGGATAAATCAAACTAAACCATTATTGAGCTGAATCACATTCGGATCCGTTCACTCAACAGGAGGATATCCTTTAATTGCTCTTCATTCTTAGCAGTCGCCCAGCGTTTTTCAAACTCGGGGTGCTGAACGATGTGCGCAATTGCGGCCAACGCCTTAAGATGCAGGTGTCGCATATCGCGGCTTCCGGTAATCACGAAAAAGGCTTTCACCGAGGTGTCGGCCTCGAATTCGATCCCCTCGCGGCTTCGCACCAGCATGATTTTAAAAAGTCCTTCTCCATCCACAATGATATGCGGAATGGCCACAAACGGAGTCAGCACACAACTCCCCTGCTCTTCCCGTTCAATAAACCGTGCCCGGATATCTTCCGCTGAATTGGCTAACTCAACCTCCAACGATTGGCAAACGGCATCGAGCAATTCTTTTTGTGTCGCCGCAGGCTCAAGATCAATTGCCTTAGCCGTTTTAAGCACTTCATCAAATGCGTCGTGCACCAGTTCATCGCGCTCGTGGAGCACATCGTAAAGCTCCTTTTCCAGCGAGTCGGCGGTCAGGTTCTTATTGGTCAGCCCTTCAATAACATGAAGCAATGCATATTCCATATTGGCGCGCTTGCGTCCATAAAGCAGATAAATGAGCAATCCTAAGGCTGCAATGCCGAGGCTGATTTCTAAGGCGGCCAGTCCCATATCGATGATGAGAAGCGAGAAACAGATAATCCCGAACAGAGGAAGCCAGGGAGACAGAGGTACCCGAAAGGTCGGTCGATAGTTGGTCAGTTTACTCTTTCGCATCACAAGTACGGCAGCCGCAGACAGAATGTAGGAACTGATGATCACTGCAGATGCGGCCTTCACCAGCTTTTCAATATCCAGCAACAACGAGGCAAGGATCACAACTGCAGTCAAAAGAATCGCAACGATCGGTTCACCACTTTTATTCACCTTCGCCATGAAAGGCGGTAACAGCCTGTCACGCCCCAGCGCCAACGGATAACGGGAGGCCGCCATGATTCCGGCATTCGCTGTAGTAATAAACGCAAGCACGGCTGCCAGCGTAATGGCCCCGAATCCCCAATCGCCAACCAACAGCCTTGCCGTATCGGCAATGGGCGTAAATGAACTTCCTAACTGATCGCCGGGCAAGACACCGACGGTAACAACCAGCAACAGGACATAGAGCAAGGTGATGGCCACCGTTGCGGCAATAAAGCCCGCTGGGATATTACGGCGCGGATTTCTTACCTCTTCCGCAATCGTTGCCGTTTTCAACAAACCGCCGAAGGAAACAAAAACAAAACCCGCCGTAGAAAGAATGGATTTAAAACCGGGCCCTTCAAACATGAAGGGCTGAAAATGCGATGCATGAAGGTTTGGAGCGCCAACGGCGAAGTAGCCCCCGAGGAGCAAGAACAAGAGTGCAACCAGAACAACCTCAAATTTTGCCGCCGCTTCTGTTCCTTTAATATTCAGTACGGCAAACAGCACTGTAACGGGAACCGCAGTAGCAAAAAGCGGGATACGCTCATTGCTCAACAGATAAATAACCTCAGACAGCCCGAATACGGCGAAGGCCGTTTTAAGTGATAGAGCGAACCAGCTCAACAAACCGGAAACGGTCCCAACCAGCGGACCCAGACTGCGCGTTAGAAAATAATAGTCTCCACCGGCTTTCGGCATGGCCGTGGCAAGTTCAATTACACTCAGCACTCCGATCAGTGCTAACATTCCGGCAATGAAATAGGAAATAATCATGGCCGGCCCAATCTGCATATAAGCCAAACCGGGAAGCACAAAAATTCCGGAACTGATCATCGCACCAGAGGCGATGCAGAACACGTCTACAAAACCCAAACCCTTTTTCATATCGCCGACACCTTTATTTTGTGTTGAACCAACTGACCGCATGCGGCTGCAACATCGGACCCTAGCGAATAGCGCAAGGTCGTATCGAATCCTAGCAACTTAAGCCGGTCTGCAAATTTATTTCGCTCCTCAACTGGCGTTTCATGCAGATTATTTCCGGAAAATTCATTGTATGGAATCAGGTTAATATGCACCGGAATATCTTTCAGAAAACGTTCCAATGCGTCCAGATCTTCTTCGCCATCATTCACGCCAGCCAGCATTAGGTACTCAATCATCACCCGGCCTGATGCCGAAGCTTTAAGCAGTGATTCGCGCAGCAATTCCAACGGATATTTCCGGGCCTGAGGCATTAGTTTTTCGCGCACATCCTGCCGTGCACTATGCAGGCTAAATGCCAACTGAACATCGGGAAAGGTTTTCGTGAAATGATCCATGGCCTGCGGAATCCCAACGGTTGAAACCGTGATCCTTGAATTCGACAGATTAAAAAAGGGTGCGGCGCGTAAAAACTCTACCGACTGAAAGACATTATCCATGTTCAATAGCGGCTCCCCCATGCCCATGAACACCACATTACGAATGCTCCGCCCTTCCGACTTAACCATTCGGTTGGCCTGACTTACCTGATCAAGGATTTCGGCGGCCGTCAAATTACGGGTAAACCCCATCATGCCCGTTGCGCAAAAACTGCAATAGCAGGCACAGCCTACCTGCGAGGAAATACAAATCGATGTGCGTCCACTTTTAGGCCGAAGCACGACGCTTTCAATCAGATGATGATCGTGCGTTTTGAAAATCAACTTACTGGCCCCGTCGATTTCCGAATCATGACGCTCCGACATTTCCAGAGATTCAAATGTCAGATTGCTCTCGAAATCTGCCCGAGCTGTTTCCGGCAGGGTTGCGAGTGCCTCGCCCCAACTATTTGAATTCTTAAACAGCGCATTTCGAAACAGCTTCATCCGATGCGGTTGCATCGCATTCCGAACACGGAGCTCTTCAATATAATCTGTGTCGTAAATCGTGGACATATCAACCTATATAAAGAAAAAGGTCGGCTTAGCCGACCTTTTTTACGCAACGATAACGTTCGATTATTTGAACGTCTTTTTCGTCGCTTTGATCAGCGCTTTCCAGAGTTCTTCCTCGCTCGTGCAAGCCAGCAAGGCATCGCTGACTTCTTTTTCGCGGAAGGTTTTCGAAAGACCGGAGATCAATCGAAGATAGAATGCGCTCGTGGCCGTGGGGATGACTACAAAGAAAAAGATGCGGGTCAAAGTACGGCCAGGGCCGCCAAACTTAACGCCTTTCTTGTGAATACCGACTGCCATCGAAAGTCCGCCGCCTTCAACTCCGCGCACATGAGGGAAGGCCAAACCATTATCGACTGCGGTGCTAATGATCGCCTCGCGTTGAAGCGCCAGATCCAGGAGATGATCTGCATCTTCCACAAAACCCTCACTTGCCATACGACCACACATTTCGGCAAGCACTTCTTCCGCCGTTGTGCCTTTCAAGGGAACCATCATCAGTTCTGGCGAGGTAAAACGGGAAATTCCGGTCTTCCGGGCTTCTCCATAAGCTCGGCTCTTGCGCTCAGCAGCAACCAGCTGTTCCGGATAATACAAAAAGCGTGCACAGTTTGGGCAACGATTCAGGCTTTCGGCCTTATGAACGGCCTGCACCATACTTTTTGTCAACCCCATGCCGCAACCTGAGCAAAGTTCATTTGCTACAGGAACAATGGCTTCGGGATGTTTTTGAATCAAACGATTAAAATGCGATTTAACGGCCTGCGGCAAATCTGCGCCCAGGGAGGAAATAGATTTCCCCAACTCTTCCAGTCGGGCGTTCGGCATGGAAACCTTCTTCTGCATATTAGCCACAACCAGTTCCTGGAGCTGGATCAGTTGGTTGATTAAGCTGTGTGTTGTTGTCATTTATTTAATCCTCTAAAAGTTATTCGGTAACGAGTAGTAAAAAATACCACCGTTTCCTGAAATTGGAAGCTTAACGCGCACAAATCAGCATCATTGGAGATGCGTTCTTTAGTAAACGTTCAACACAAGCCGTTACAGTTCGTTAACCGCCCGGACTAAATCCTGAAGAACCGCCTTCGCATCGCCGAATAGCATCATCGAATTGTCATTAATAAAGAGTTGATTGGGAATGCCTGCAAAACCGGGGCTCAGACTCCGCTTAATAACAATGACCGTCCGGGACTTGTCCACTTCCAGAATCGGCATGCCATAGATCGGACTGGCAGAATCGTCCCGCGCTGCCGGGTTGGTTACATCGTTTGCCCCGAGGACAATGGTGACATCTGTTTGCGAAAACTCCGGATTAATATTATCCATTTCAATCAACTTATCGTACGGAACTTCGGCTTCGGCCAAAAGTACGTTCATGTGCCCCGGCATACGACCGGCCACCGGATGAATCGCAAACTTCACATCAACGCCACGTTTCGCCAGCGTATTCGCCAGCTCCTGCGTTACGTGCTGCGCCTGAGCAACGGCCAACCCATACCCCGGAGCAATAACAACCTTTTGAGCATTTTCGAGCATCATCGCAACTTCTTCGGCACCGCAACTCTTAACCTTTCCTTCGTAAAACTCCTTACCCGGAATCGAGGCCATCTGTTCGTCGCTGACCATGGCCCCGCCAAACAGCACCGAACCCAGTGAACGATTCATCGCCTTGCACATGATTTTTGAAAGAATAATGCCCGACGCGCCAACCAGTGATCCACAGATGATCAGTCCATTGTTCATCAGCACAAATCCCGTTGCAGCAGCCGCAAGTCCTGAGTAGGAATTCAGCAAAGCAATTACCACCGGCATATCCGCTCCACCGATAGCCACCACCAGTAAAATTCCCAGCGCTAAAGAAGCGACCATTAGCAGGAATAAAATCAAACCCCCGCCCTGCCAGACAAACAGCACGGCAAGCACCAATGCTCCAAGCCCCAGGACCATTCTTAATAGATTTTGATTGGGGATCTTCAACGCCTTTTCGGCATAACCCTGCAACTTGGCCCAGGCCACCAAACTTCCGGTCAGGGTAACAGCACCGATCAATGCACTGAGCGTCAAGGCCACCAACCATGACGTGGTGTGGTAAACATTCGGCGTTAGAATAAACTGCGACAAAGCCACCAGCAAAGAGGCCGCTCCGCCAAACCCATTGAGAAGGGCCACCATTTCCGGCATCTGAGTCATTTGTACTTTACGGGCAATATAAGCACCGATGGCACTGCCTACCACCATGCCAGCAATGATCCATCCAAAGCTAAGCACCTCTTTGTTTACGAGCGTCGCAATAATCGCAATCAGCATTCCCACCGCGCCCAGCATGTTTCCTCGCGGAGCACTCCGAGGCGAACTAAGTCCTTTCAGACCCAGAATAAAAAAAATGGCGGCGACAAGATAGGCAAGATTGATGAGCGTCATGGTTGATCCTCTAAGCTTAAGACTAAATCATATGTCATGGTTTTGTCGTCCTTACTACTTACTTCGTATTGCTGAACGGAACCTCGTCATCCAAGAGGCTATGTATATGCCACAGGTTCCTCACACAGCTTGCTGGTACGCTCAACTGGCACGATGGATAACAGCATCTTTATGATTTCGGTCAACAGCCATGCACGATGCTCAAATACTTTCTCGCCAAGCACATGGCGCCCTCGACAATACCAACCGCGACTTTCCCGCGCCGATCCAAGTGCATATTCATAAAAACGAGTGCGATCCTTTCCGCCTTGCTTTGAATAGCCCTCTTCAACATTGGCGGCAATGGAGCCGACGGCTCGATATAGTTGGTTCGACAATGGTTTTGTTCTTTGATCAATCACAAGAGAGGACACATCGTTCCAACAAACGTCGGAGAGGAATAGTGCCAGTCGGTATACCTTCATTTTCCAAAGCGCATCAGACCGGATGACCCCCGGTACACTTTTTTCCCATTCTGAAAAATTCATCATCTTTCCCTGACAAGCAATACGCAGTACGCAATAAGAAATACGCTACTTCTTCTTTTTAAACATTTGCAACATACGATCCGTAACCATGAATCCGCCAACGATATTAATCATGGCCAATACCAACGCGAGAAAGCCAAGCAATGCTGAAATAAAGTTACCTTGATCTCCGGCACCAGCACATAGAATAGCCCCGATCACGGCGATGCCCGAAATTGCATTTGATCCACTCATCAAGGGGGTATGCAACGTGGGAGGAACCTTGGTTATGATTTCGTAGCCCACGAAAACAGCTAAAACAAATATGGTTAGCGCACCTATCAATGCTTCCATGCCTATGCTCCTTCCTGATTCATTAACGGTTTAATCATTTCATGCACGACTCGGCCTTCATGCGTCAGCAACGCGCCCTTCACGATCTCATCCTCCAGATCGATCGAAAACTGTTCCTCCTTCACCATATTCAGTAGGAAGGTCGTAATATTTTTTGAGAAGAGCTGAGAAGCGTGAACGGCCGTGCGTGATGGATAATCAGTATAGCCAATAATTTTAATTCCGTGTTTTTCAACCACTTCGCCAGCCACTGCGCCTTCTGTATTCCCGCCGCGTTCAGCCGCAAGATCGATAATGACCGAACCCGGCCGCATGGCCTGCAGCATATCGTCGGTAATGAGAACCGGAGACTTCTTTCCCGGAATTGCCGCCGTGGTGATTACTACATCCACCGCAGCCACTTTTGCCTTCATCTGCTCCTGTTGTTTTTTATAAAAATCATCCGACTGCGCCTTCGCATAACCGCCCTGGTCTTCGGCGCCCTCAGTTTCGAGATCAAACTCCACAAATTTGGCGCCCACACTTTCCACCTGCTCCTTAACAACCGGTCGGGTATCGTAGGCCTCCACCACCGTACCCAATCGTTTTGCGGTGGCAATGGCCATCAAACCAGCAACGCCTGCTCCAATCACAAAAACCTTGGCAGGTGTAATGGTTCCGGCAGAGGTCATCAGCATCGGAAAATATTTCGGCAGCATTTCTGCCCCTTCGATCACCGCGCGGTACCCGGCAATAGCAGCCATAGAACTGAGCACATCCATACTTTGCGCACGGGAAATGCGGGGAACAAATTCAAGCCCGAATCCGCTGATATTTTTCCCCGCCAGTTGCTGCATGAGGTCGATCCGGAAAAAGGCGTCCATCAGGCAGACCAACGTAACACCTTCTTTCATCTGCTCGACTTCCGCTGTTTCGGGTGGACGTACCTTGAAAATAATATCGGCAGCCTGATAAAGCTCATCGGCTGAACCGGCAATTTTTGCACCCGCCTGCGCATAGGCTTCATCAGAAATAAAGGCACCCGCTCCAGCGCTACTTTCCACCAGCACCTCCAACCCCTCTTTCGTGAGTGAAGCAATGGATGCCGGAATCAGAGCCACTCGATTTTCACCGAGAATGATTTCTCGCGGAACAGCAACAAGCATAGGGAATCCCTCAGTAATAAAAAATCGTAAAATGCTTATAAGCAAATACATGATAAAATAAAAATCGTCAAGACATTGACGGTTTCCAACGGTAGACGTTGAAAACTCGATGACGACTATGCTTTCCCGTCGCATTATTTTGCAACATGTCATCCGGAATAAAACGTCCGAAACAGGCCTTTAGACCGAGAAGCGATTTTTCGATTTTACACCTCATTTCATCGGCCATTACTTGTGCCGAAGAG
>JADGFE010000280.1 GCA_016744085.1 Kiritimatiellales bacterium
ACGGGTTTCGAAGCTACGAAGTGCTGAAAATCGCCCTGTTTCACACAATGGGAGGGTTGCCCGAGCCGGAATCGGCCCACCGATTCTGCGGATGAGGCGATTATATACGAGCAAACCAGCATACAGAACCGGTAGTAACATGCAGCATATCGTAAGCAGTCCCATCCAAACAGATATCATTTCCTGCGGTTGCTTGCCACTTCTCGACTTCGGAGAGTGCGTGCGCCGCCCCTGCCAGACATCCATTGTTTTCGGAGCGGCGTAAATACTAGTTGAACCCAGATACTCATCTACACGGGATTCATTTTTTTCGCTTTCAGCACTCCCGTATCCCCGGCGTCTATCTTCCAGACGACGCAACCGAGTAAGTTCAAAATAACCCAATGCAGACAGTGCCAGGACAGAAATCCCTAAAAGCGTTATACTGGCTTTTCGGGAACTATTATACCTTTCCAGCAGTTGTCCCGATTCATGCATTTTATATAGGCTGTTGGATGAAATCCCCATCAGCAATGCAAACACAATAATTCCTACGATTCTTAACATTCGTAACATAAGGCACTCTCCTACGCTGACCGAATCTAACTCGTTCACAATAAGCATATAGGGAAATTTGTCAACGATTCCGCTAGTATTTTTTACTAGAGCCTAGGGTCCCTATATTTTCGTTATCATTACATCATATTTTGATCCCCTAATATCTGATTTTTAAATATAGAGCGTAGGAAATCCTTTTTAAAATTCGCGCACTTAAATGCTCATGACGGTTTCAACCCGAACAGGATGGCTTAAAAAAATATGTTCTACAGAGAGTAAATTGTGTAGAAGTTCCCGATGCATTTTTTCGAACAATTGATTGGAACACAAGCCGGACTCGTTTTAGCGTTCATTGCAACCGCCGCCCTCGTGGTGCTAGCCGGCATACGGCTTAGCATTTATGGCGATGCACTGGGAGATCGAACCGGAGTTGGCAATGGCCTGATCGGTTTGGTATTTCTTGCCGGCGTAACCAGCCTACCGGAACTGGTGGTATCCCTGACCTCGGTAATCAGCGCGCCCTCTCTTGAGCAAGGCGCTGATTTGGCCACGGGAAATATGCTGGGGTCGAATGTGTTTAATCTGCTCATCCTATCCTTCATGGCTCTGCTCTTCAGTAATAAGTTTAAGCCGCAGGAAATGGAAAATGCCCATACCGATTCCACCATCTATGGCCTAGTGATGCTCATCCTATTTTCCGGTGCTTACCTTTTTTCCGGCAGCCTGGGCTATTCCGTTCCCGGCCTACATTGCTCATGGCTAGTTCTCCTGCTCCCTATCGCCTACCTCTTCATTTTAGTACGTGAGCACCGTCAACATCAGGAGGCTGAAGAAGCACGATCGCCAGAAGAAACAAAACTGATCCAGCTACCTGCCATTCGCTTTTACGGCACACTACTCGGCTTATGCGCTCTGATCATATTTGGCGGCATCATTCTTTCCATACTTGGAGCCCGCATGGCACTTCCGCCGGAACAAGGTGGCTTCGGGATGGAAGCCAGCCTGATCGGCACGATCTTCCTCGCCATTTCAACCAGCCTGCCCGAACTGGTTATTTCTTTTGCCAGCATCCGCATGGGCTTTCTGGATATGGCAGTGGGTAATGTACTCGGCAGCAATATGTTCAATCTACTCATCATCTTCGTAGCCGATGTCGCCATGCGAAAAGGCAATCTGCTTGAACACGCCTCTCCCAAACATTGGATGAGCGTTATCCTGATCTTTTCGCTCACCCTGCTAGCCAGCGCCCTCCTACGCACCACATCAAAAAAGACCGCCATTCCGGTAGCGCTCAGCATGATCGGCCTCTATATCTTTGCCATGAGCTTATTTATGTAGAATATTTACTACCTGGAAGGCACAAAAAAGCCCAGCAAAGAAACGCCAGGCTTACGAAATTTCCAGTGAAAATAATTAGCTTTTTTCGGTTCTTCACGGAAGTGCGACCTGTGCGATCTGGTCAGTACGGATAAATAATTTATTTCTTCCAAAGGAAGAATTCCTGCGCTTCGCCGGAAGGTGGAATGCAGATCAAGAAAGTATCACATATAAGAGCCCG
>JADGFE010000122.1 GCA_016744085.1 Kiritimatiellales bacterium
GGAGCCGTGTAGGGGCATCACCGGTCGGGTTCCCGAGCATTGAGGACTTGCAAACGTCGGTGGTATGCTGATCGGTGCATCTGTTGATTACTCTGGCCATCGGACGCAGTTTATTTCAATCAATAGCACAGCCGGAATAGGGAGTTTGATTGGAAAGGGTTCAACCGATATACGATTTTACCTTGCTGGCTGATGATAAAGGTCCGGCTGGATGCCGTGCTGCTATGCAGTAGATCGATCTCTTTTCCATCAACCGTGTGCTTAATTGTCTTTTCATCTGTACGAACGGGCACGCCATGGGCTTTGGCAATTTTTCCGTCAGGATCTGATAATAGGGTAAAATTCAGGTTTTCCGCCTTTTGGAAATATTTAAGGCTCTGCGGGGTATTTTCTTTAACATAGTCCCGATAACTGCCGGCTTGTTTGGTGCGGTCACCGGTTATAGCGGCAGGGTAGAAATAGAGTACGGAACATCCCTCTCCCGTATGTTTGTCCGGTGACCAAGCGTTATTATCCTGATCCATCGCTTTAAATAACGGGGCGGCATCTCCTGTTGTCACTTCATTTGCGGTTGCTGTCGGGGTAGAAAAAGCAATGAGGGTGCTAAGTCCGATTTTAAACAGATGCATGATATCTACTTTAGTTCGAATGATGAAAGCTTGCAGAATTCGGTAATTCAATCACAGTTGGGATTATCCCGGTGTTGGAATGAATACTGAATTTATGAGATAAGAGGGCATGGATCGTTTCAATATTGCTTTAGCCATGGACTATGCCAACCCCTTTGTGCGGGATGTGGCGGAGGGTGTTGCCCGGTATGGTTTTCAACGGGGTAACTGGCGTTTCTATGCCCCTCACGGTGCTCCCGAGGTGGCACTGTCCGACCTGGGTAAATGGAAGGGCGATGGCGTTATCGGTATGCTGAATCAGGATGCGGTTGCCAACCTTCGAAAGCGGGGGATTGCGGCGGTTAATATTTTTGGTCGCTTTGAAAACCTGCCGAAAACTTCAGTCGTGGTGGATAATCACGAAATCGGCTGTATGGCTGCGGACTATTTTATTCGAAAGGGCCTCCGCCGTTTTGCCATTACGGGCCGCAAGATTTTCGGTGATGCCACGTTAAAGTATGAGGCCTTTATTTCAACGTTGGCCGCACAGGGATTTGGTTGCCTAGAACTCAAGTCGAGGCAGTCGATTAAGAATATTGGGAACCAGCTCGAACAGCTTGAAGGAAGCGGGCCCGTAGGCATTCTAGCGACAGAGGATCCGGTTGGCCGTGTTGTGATCGACGCTTGTATTGATGCCGGGTTGCGCGTGCCAGAAGAAGTCTCGGTGCTGGGCGTGAACAATGGAGCCTTTGCATGCGAGATGCTGCATCCTCAAATGTCGAGTATTGAGCTGGGGGCTTCCCGCGTAGGTTGGCAGGCTGCCCAGATGCTCGAACAGCTTATGCAAGGAGAGGTTGAACTCAATGAACCAATCCGGATTTCGCCGGATAGAATCGTCGAGCGCCATTCAACGGATATGACGGCCGTTGCTGACAAGGCGGTTGCTGATGCGCTTCGGTTTATCCGCGAAAATGCACACCGCCCAGTTTTGGTCGATGATGTTGCTCGTGCAGTGCATGTGGGCCGTCGCACGTTGGAAAATCGATTTCGTTCATTGCTTCAGAGTTCGGTGCACGATGCCATTCGCCGTGAACGGATTCAGCGCGCCTGCCGCTTGTTGAAGGAAACCGACATGCTGGTCGAGGATTTGTCTATAGCTTGCGGCTACGCTACGCGGGAGCGATTCAATCAGGCCTTTAAGCGGGAGACTGATGCAACACCTTCAGCATATCGCCGTAAGTTTCGATTTGTTGAATAAGTTGGATTGCGCATAATGGCCGATATTATGCGTTATATACGTATTCCTATTTTGATTTAGTTCGCTATGGTTCATACTTGATTTTACATAAGGAGAACCATTATGAGCAAAATTGAACTGAAACCTGCATCAGATTGTAAATACGATATCTTATCACTGGGCGAGGTTATGCTTCGCCTCGATCCCGGCGAAGGCCGCATCCGCACGGCGCGTAATTTTAAGGCGTGGGAAGGCGGCGGTGAATATAATGTGGCCCGTGGCTTGCGTCGTTGCTTCGGCCAGCGTGCAGGTGTGGTTACTGCGTTTGCCAAGAATGATGTCGGCATGCTGATGGAAGACTTTATCCTGCAGGGCGGTGTCGATACATCGCTGATTAAATGGATGGACTACGACGGTATTGGCCGCACCGTCCGCAACGGAATGAATTTTACCGAACGTGGATTCGGCATTCGTGGTGCTGTTGGATGTTCCGACCGTGGCAACACAGCCGCTTCACAGCTAAAGGCCGGCGATATTGACTGGGATTATATTTTCGGAACCCTCGGCGTTCGTTGGCTCCATACGGGTGGCATTTTTGCGGCTCTGTCAGAATCGACCGGTGATGTGGTTATTGAAGCGGCCAAGACTGCCAAGAAATATGGAACCATGGTTTCGTATGATCTGAATTATCGTCCGTCACTTTGGAAAGGTTTTGGCGGCATTGAAAAATGTCAGGAGATCAATCGCGAAATTGCCAAGTATGTCGATGTCATGATCGGAAACGAGGAGGACTTTACCGCCTGCCTCGGTTTTGAAATTGAGGGCGCAGATGAAAATCTGACTGATCTCGATGTCGGATCATTCCAGACGATGATCAAGAAAGCCGTCGCGGAATTTCCAAACTTTAAGGCAACGGCCACCACGATGCGTGGTGTGAAAACCGCCACCGTTAATGATTGGGGTGCCATGTGCTGGGTTGATGGGAAATTCTATACTTCGGCCCATCGTCCGGAACTGGAAATTATGGACCGTGTGGGTGGGGGAGATAGCTTTGCGTCCGGATTTATCTATGGTTTGATGGTTCTTCAGGATGCGGAAAAGGCGATTGAATATGGCGCAGCGCATGGTGCACTGGCCATGACCACGCCGGGTGATACCACGATGGCCTCACTCGCTGAAGTTGAAAAAATCGTCGCCGGCGCTGGCGCACGTGTTGACCGCTAAGAGAGTGGATTAAATACGAAGGCACTAGGACTCTAGGTTTCTAAAATAAGACCCTCTTGGTGTACTTCGTGTCTTTGTGTTTGAAAATAGAAATAGGAGATTTATTATGCTGAATGAACTTTTGAAGCGCCCGGTGATTCCGGTGATTGTTATTGATGATGCCAATGATGCTGTGCCACTGGCAGAAGCGCTGCTGGCTGGTGGCATGGATGTGATTGAAGTGACCTGCCGTACGGCTGCTGCTCCGCAGGCATTGGCCAATATTAAAAAGGCCTTGCCGGAAATGTTATTGGGTGCCGGAACGGTGGTAACGCCGGATCAGGCGAAGATGTGCATTGATACCGGGGTAAGCTTTGGCCTGGCTCCGGGATTGAATCCGGATACGGTCAAGTATTTCCAGGATAACGATACGCTCTTTATTCCGGGGGTTATGACACCATCGGAAATTGAACAGGGCTTATCGCTGGACTGTAAGATGCTGAAGTTTTTCCCGGCCGGTGCAGCCGGTGGCGTGAATATGCTCAAAAATTTCGCTGCGCCTTACGCTCCGCTGGGAGTTCAGTTCTGTCCGACAGGGGGCGTGAATCTGGGCAATATGAACGAGTGGCTTTCCGTATCGGTCGTGAGTGCCATCGGCGGTTCATGGCTCGCCACAAAACAGCAGATTGCCGATAAACAGTGGGATGTCATCACCACGCAGGTAAAGGAAGCCCTCGCTAAAGCAGCCGAATGCGGATAGGCAAAATGATTTACCTGTTAAATAGGTAATCATTTTGCTCCGAATTGTTTTGATTGAACGCAACGATGTGAAAAGTTGATCATAAATAAGCCTCCGTCAGGGGGCATCGCATCCCGCTAACAGGTGCGATGCTCGTGACAAGACCGCAGCCAAAAGACTTTGCGATAATGAATTTTCCGAACACCCTCTAGTTAGCTGGTCGTGTAAGTTAAGCTCCAGAAATTCTTTTCTCCTGAATATCCTTCCCTGAAACTACGCGTTGGGAGAACGATCTGGGGTGATCTGTTAGGGACAGTTGGTTGCCTCATTATTCCTCGAAAAGGTATGTCGGCAAAAGAAAACCCCAGCAGAACCGAAGTTTTGCTGGGGTTTTCAAGATGGTGGTGGAGGATGGATTCGAACCATCGAACTCTAAGAGGGCAGATTTACAGTCTGCTGCGTTTGACCGCTTCGCTACTCCACCGATTCCGTTGAAGGAGCGAATAACATACCCGAAATTTACGGTTTGTCTACTGTCATTTTATTAAAAAATACCGTATTTATATTCTTTATATGAATGCATCTTCGAAACCCATTGTCTGTTGCGGATTTACACCGTGTATACAACGAATTCTAGAGTTCCAAAAAGTTGAAAAAGGGAAGGTCAATCGGTCGGTTAAATTAACCGTGGGCATAGGTGGGAAGGGTGCTAATACGGCTCGGATGGTTACTCAGCTTGGTGATAAGCCGGTTTTGGTAGAATTTTCCGGGGGAGCCAACGGTCGGTTGCTGGAACAGATGCTGGAATCGGAGGGAGTCGGTTTTCAGCATGTGGAAGTTTCCGGCGAAACCCGAATTTGTCAGACTCTGATCGAGGCGGGTAATCCGGAAACGACGGAGTTGGTGGAAGAAATGCCGCCGATTAGTTCGGATGAATGGGATAAGATGATCGGGTTGTTTAAATCCATGGATCTTGCGGATTCTATTGTCCCCATCTCGGGGAAACTACCAGCAGGGGCCCCTGTTGATGCGTATACCCAGCTTTGCGGCATCGTGGATAAGCAGGGAGGGCGCGTGATTCTGGATGCGCCGGGCGAACCGTTACTGTTGTCGCTGGAGCACAATCCATTCATCGTGAAGATCAATGATGTTGAACTACTGCAAACCATGGGTGGTGATGACCTAATGGAGGCCTGTAAGGAGTTGCTGAATAAAGGGGCGCAGTCGGTCTTGATTACGCGGGGTAGCCGCACGTCCTTCTTTGTTGATGCCGATCAGGTATTGGAAATCTTTCCGCCAACCATCGACGCGATCAATCCGGTTGGAAGCGGGGATGCCGTTACGGCGGGGATGGCGGTGGCTCTGAATGGTGGTAAGGATATATCAGAAGCAGTGATTAATGGTATGGCGTGCGGTGCGGCTAATGCGCTCAACCTATTGTCAGGGTTTCTAAAGCCCAAAGATGTTCAGCGTCTGCGTGGCGATATTGTTGTTAAAAAAATCTAAAGTCCGTCCGGGAAAAGGTCTCCGAGTTTTGGAACCTGTCCCGGTGGTGTTTGTTTTGGGATGATTTTCCGAGCATCGCGCTCGCACTGAGACATAAATTCCTGAGACGACATGACATGGGCTCCTGCACTTGAGACGGTTTCGTGCTCGGCATGGTCGGATGTGATTACCAAAATTTTCTCTGGATTCCTATATTTGCAGACGAGTCGTTCAATAATGGTGTCGGCGGATAAGTTGGATGGTGAAAAGTATATTTCAAAATGTTTTGCCGTTAGAGAATTATCCTGGCCGGATTCGCGTCCATCGAACACAATGGTCGTTTGAGGCGCCATTCGGTGAGCTGTATTTTCTGCCATCCGTACCAGCCGTTGTCGGGCCAGATGGATGTCGGTTTGTAATAGGGCAGAAAGCTCATCAACCTGATGTAGCACGTTATAGCCATCAATAATCAGCCATTCAGGTTGCATCAGGAGCTCCTTTCAATTCGTTCTTTTTCATGCGCCTATTGCAGAAGAGTTGTCTGATTGAAGCAAACTTAATCGTTTGGTTTTATGCGATCCATTCGGATTCATTTAGAAATTCGGAAACAATATTTTTGTAGCTG
Source organism: Kiritimatiellales bacterium (assembly GCA_016744085.1). Classification (GTDB taxonomy): domain Bacteria; phylum Verrucomicrobiota; class Kiritimatiellia; order Kiritimatiellales; family Pontiellaceae; genus Pontiella. The sequence continues at coordinate 5,898 of JADGFE010000122.1, forward strand.
GATAGGTGCTGGCTCTTCTTTAGTTTTTTAAACAGCTTCCGCCCATTGGATAGATGGGTTGCCTGATAGGTCCAGAATTCTTTCATTTTACCCAGTACCGGATTGTCGCCATGCAGGACTGCTTCATAGCTGGCGAGTACCTCTTCATGGAATGCGGAAATACGCGTAATGGCATTGGGAACGGTTGAGTTGCCATTCTTGATTATTTCGCACAGAAAGGGATTTCCCAGCAGACCCCGTCCGAGCATGAAGCGGTTAATCGTTGGAAAACGGGTTTTAACTTTTTGATAAAAGGCGAGGTCGTTTATGTCGCCGTTGTAGCAGACGGGTCGTTCCAATTGTTGAAAAGCCTTATCAAACGCATCAAGATCAACCGCACCATTGTACATTTGTTCTGCGGTTCTTGGATGAATAACGACTTCGCTGAGCGGATATTTATTCAGTACAGGAATAAGGTTCATGAGTTCCGACTTATCGGCCACGCCTAAACGAACTTTAACGGAAATTTTACAGGGGCTGTTTCCGCAGACGGTATCGAGGATGGAATCAACCAGTTCGGGGTGGGGCAATAGACCGGAGCCCCGGCGCTTTTTGCGGATGGGCTTATGCGGGCACCCCATGTTCCAGTTGACTTCGTTATAACCGAGGTCATGCAGCGCGATATTCATCTGCACAAAATCATGGGCTTTATTTCCAATGACCTGGGGAATCAGCGGAAGCCCGGAATCATTTTCTGGAAGCACATCTTTCAGCAACTTTGGATTAATCCGTTCGGCGCTGACGGTAGAGATAAACGGGGCCATCTCTACATCTAATCCTTCGAAATGGCGAACAAATGCCTTTCGGTAGTGCATGGTTGTTATGCCGCGCATCGGGGCAAGGATTAAGCAGGGTGTATTCATAGTTTTGGACCAAAAGGAGATTAATCTACATGGAGCGAAGTAAACAGCAATCATAGAGGCAAAAGAACGGCTATTTAGATTTGGTATAAAATAAAGAACAAATCCTTTTAGGGTTATAGATTTAACAATCGATTATAATTTATCGAATTCAGCTTGAGAGTAGTTATATAGTTCATTTGCAACGCGTTAATAGGATCTGGTCATGTTGATATCCGAGCGTGAACAATTGCGCAGCAGCATTGAAGGTGATCTCCGAAAACCCATGCTCCAAGTCTTTTGAGGAGTTCTTGGATCGGTTCCAATCCGAGGAGGTTGGCGGGCGCTATCTGGAATGGATTCGCTGGCCAGCAGGACTTTTGTGTGCCCTCGGTGTGTTAATCATTCATTTGACCACTGATTTGGCGGAAGACCCTTTTTTATATTACATCCCAAAACCGCTACCGGAATTTGACCTAATGATTGAACGTGAAATTGAAAATATTTATACCGAACACCCAGAGTTCGAGAGTCCGTGGGTGATTCTTGAGTTATGTGATCGCAAGCATGAGTTTAATAAAAAGCGTGTTGCGCGGGGGTGAGATCGAGCGCGTTGATCCGGTGTGGAGCACGGATGCCCGGAAAAATTCACTACGGATCAGGGGGGGGGGGCAAATTCACCAGCCCCAAGTTCATGAAACCGCTGCTGGATACAGACATAAAGATCAGCATGGATGAACCATGCGGCCATCTAAGTCATGAGTTGCTGCATACGAGGTATGTGCCACGAGGAAGATATATTGTTTAGAAACAGGAGAATCAGATGGACAAACATATTATAGTCGGCGTGCACGGTGGTAGATCGGAATGCAAATGCCGGAACCGTTCAGAATATTCTCACGGAATACGGTTGCCAGATTAAAATCAGTATTGGTCTGCACGATGTGCACGAATATTTTGGTTCTCCGAACGGGTTAAATCGTTCTGGAAATGTTAGATGCAAAGGAAACCTGTCAGATGATCGATGCACTCCCAAAGCTTGAAGGCATCGATGCTCAGACGATGGTGTTCGAACACTAGGCTTAAGCGCGAGACAGGTACTTGCGATCGCGCGTATCCACCTTAATGGTTTCACCGGATTCGATATACTCAGGAACCTGAACAATCAGGCCAGTCGTTAATGTGGCTGGCTTGGTGCGTGAGGTGGCAGATGCCCCTTTCATGGCAGGTGGACATTCGACGATTTCAAGTTCAATGGTGTCCGGCATTTTAAGGGAGAGCACTTTACCTTCGGAAATCAGAGCAATGATGCCCTCCATATCTTCAAGCAGGAAGGGGATGCAATCCTCGATATCCTCTTCGGTCAGTTCAAACTGCTCGTAGCTTTCCAAGTCCATAAAGGCAAAACGATCGCCGTCCTTGTAGAGATATTGAACCTGAGCCTGATCATAGGCGGCTTCCTGCAGCGCGTCTTCGCTACGGTAGGTTTGATCGACCTTTTGGTTGGTGGAAACATTGCGGAAGCGTACTTTATAAATCGTGCCGCCGCCGCGCGCGGTTGGAGATTGCTGGGTAATATTCTGAATAACGTGCGGGGTTCCGTCGATATCAATAACGGACGATTTCTTAAGTTCACATGCCTTGATCATATTATGCTCCTAAAGTGGAAAGTGCGAAATATCTCTAAATTAGACCGAAGAATCAAGTTTATCCTACGGCGTTCCCCATGATGTACATGGTCTTTTCATCTACAGGCCCTTTAGGCAATGCGGGTATGAAAAACCGATTTTCGTAGACAATTCCCTCTCGGTTTGTTTTTGTACTCTCGATG
>JADGFE010000123.1 GCA_016744085.1 Kiritimatiellales bacterium
ACTCCTTCTGTGTAGTGTCGTTTTCGTCGACAACACATTACAGATAAGTTGCTCGGTGTGTTAATCATTCATTTACCCACTGATTTGGCGGAAGACCCAAAATTAAGCGTTCTCGTAATTAAAACTTAGCGAACTCTCGTTCTGTAGAATTCAATCATTGCTTCCCTCTGGGTAAGCGATCTCTACACCAGCCTGAGGCTTCAGGAAATAAAGAAGCCCTGTATCATTGTATTAAACAACAGATACAGGGCTTTCCACCAAAATGGTGGAGGGGGCGGAGTCCAAACACAACCGTTCTCCGCTTTTGACTGTCCTTGTATCTCATTGATTTAAAGTTATTTGCGGCACATTTTTCGGTCTTCTCAAAACGCAAAAAAGGAAGCGATTTAACGGGATTTCCTTTCTCCGTTTTTTCGGACGGGTTGTACACACCATTTTGCTATCCATCTGAAAGTTTCTCAACCCCCGTCCGAATATTCCACGCATCAGGGCAAAGACATCGGCAACAAAATTCGCTTCCTGATCTCACGTCAGAGAGCAAAGGAAAAGTAGTTCATTTCATTCTTATTTTCCGGATATTTTCGGCGCGGATTAATTTTCGTCCCCTCCAAGCATACGAAAAGCTAACGTTTCAAACGCCTGCGAATAAACCATCCACCAGCTGATCCAATTACAAGTAGCACGAGACTTGATGGTTCCGGGATAGATGTTGTTTCAAACGCTACTTCATTAAAAGATGCTGCCCATGATGTCGGACTCCATGTGCTCAAAATATCCATCCGAACAAATGATGCCGCAGTAGTATCAAATGAAAACTGTTGTGCCGGAGTATTAGGCCAATATCCCAAGCTATTTGAAGCCACGAATGTCCCGATTATAGTTGGGCTAGTAAAACCTGGATTGTCATCAACCGACAAACTAAACATTTGTATAGCAGAAGGGTCTAATACCTGATTCCAAAGTGCCATCGATTCAATATAATAATCACCACCAAGTTCAAAAATGATATGACCAGACCTAATTCCTTCAGATGCTCCCCAAATATTTGAACCTACTCCATGATCAGCATAAGGATCTGTAGCTAAGTAGTTATCATAGTCGTCAACTAAACTAGTGTAACCTAGCGAAAGACCACTTTGATTAATCGTGTTGGCAAGTGGGTAATATTCTCCCATGTCTGTTGATGCATTCATTGGTTGAAGGATGAGACCTCCTCGAGCCTCCCAAGTAATTGTCACCAAAATCATCCATAAAAACACTGCAAGTTTCATAGTATTCATCTCTCCCTGATACCTTAATAATTTACAATTATTGTAATGTCGCCAAGTCCTGAAAAAAGGTGGCTTCATTGCCAAAATTCGCTGTGATTACTTTTGGAAAGTCCTCAGAGCTACTGCAAAAGATCTAAAGTACTATATGGTTCGCCAATCTCGACGCTTGTCCCGTTTTCTTTCATTATACATTGCAATCTTTTAATAAACTCATGGAATTTAGGATTATCTGATTCATGCCCTGATTCTCGAAAAAAAGAATCAGTCACCGTGACTACACCTTTTCTAATGGTCAGAATGATAAAAAGTGATTCATCCTCTCCCGAAAGATAAATATGATACTTCCCCATATCACTCTGCGTTAGAAATGGAAATTCACTTTTTATTATCTTGGACAATTCTTTATCATTGGCATATGACGTCACTCCACCATCCTTGATATCAATATATCTATTATATGAACATGAACAGAGTATCACTGATACCGCAGATAATAATAATAACTTTATAATCATCGCGAAATTCTCCCTTATAAAGCATTGGCTATCGAAAGTCCTGAGTATTCAACTACAGAAACTACAGGAAAAACAATAGTTCCTGCAGCTCGATATACCTGACCAAATACGCCCGGCTGAGTCCCCGGTCCAAACCACACATTCTTAACCCATATTGCATGCCTCCATGCACCCTTACCAAAATCATGAACAATGGATCCATTGTCTAATTTTGTTAAACTCTCTGATATATATATTTCATACCCCATTTTATTACTTCCAGGTATTTTTTTACCTCCAGCTATTTGTTCCGCCCGAGAAAGATTACTTGAACCATGATCGGCTCCCAACCAATCTCCGAGAATAGGAATAATGCTATGCTGAATAATCTTTCCTGCACTAAGAACTGTCTTCATCATTAGACCTCTATTTCCACCCCATAGATCATTCATTCCTAGACTTAGAGCTTGAGGTTTATCCCATAAGATTCCTCTAAAACCATCACGCACATCAGTGATTAATATTCTTCCTAAACTTAGAGCATCCGTTCCTAGTTTCTTAGGACTCATTCCTGAGCTAAAAAGAAATACAAATGATGCTGTAATGGCTCCATTCGCAAACTTTCCTCCACCAATTTCTGAGACAGTCCCTCCTATGGCAGCACTCGCAGCTAAGCGAGTCACCGAGTTGCCCGGGAATGGCCACGGAACCATACCCATGGCCGCACCAGAAATAGCCGAAAGAAAACCCGCCTCGAATTCGCCACCGGTCGCTTCGGCCAAACCGCCCTGAGCGACTCCTTGCGCCATTGTATGGCACACCCCAGTAAACAGTTCAGAACCAAAGATGGGAGCTCCACTAAATCCTGCTCCCACTCCAGCTGCCAAATTTGCTCCAACAGCGCCCATGAAGCCTCCCCAGAACACACTGTTCCAGCCACCTCCACCCAATCCGCCGGAGATTGCCCCCAGCGTCATTCCGGCGTACAGCGGCGTCCCCAACAGGAAGGTTCCAATCTCCATCACGGCTCCGGCGATGGCGACAATAGCACCGCCGACAGAACCTGCGGCCATACCTATAAATGCGAATAGAACCCCCCAGAAATGCCCACTGGGATCCGTAAGTGTCAGCGGATTATTCACAACATAGGAATAGCGATTATGGCTTTGTAAATTATACGGCGATTGAACAAATGAGTCGGCTGACAGGAAGACTCCGATTACGGGATCGTAGATGCGACCGTTCATATGGACAAGTTCGACATTATCGAGCATTTCGTGGCCGGTAAAACCACGGTCAGTTTCAAGATTTGCCGTTGCCGTTTCTAGATCAACAAATGGTGTCCAGTTGGAGTGATCACGCCGGTTACCCCATGGATCATAGCTGTATTGTTCTTCGATCACGGCATCAGCTACGCCAACCTGATCCACGCTGACGGCTATGATGGACCCCAAATGGTCATTATGGAAATATTTGCGGGTAATCTGCTCGCTGGCATCCTGTACATGCACCCCGATCACACCGGAAGGAGTAGAAATAAAGATACGGGTTTCGGTATTGACCCAGACCGGGGTTTGGAGGTCGGAGGAAACCTCTTCTTGCTCCATACCACCGATATAGATTTTTTTCTTAAGGCTCGAGCCCTTACGAATGATCTGCGTAATACGGCTGTGATTGATATCGTAAGTAAACTCGGAATATTTTTCGCTACCGAGCAGGTTGGCGGCATCGGTATCAATCCGCAATGGCTTGTTGAATGTTGTCCAGGATATGTCCGTTGTATTATTCGCTCCTAGCGTACGGGTTTCCAGATTTCCATTAGCATCATAATCATACGATATACCTGACGCCGACGTGACCGCATGTGGTCCGGCTCCATTCTGCCCATATGTATAGGTTCCTATACCCGTTTTGGATGCGATGCGGTTTCCGAGCTGGGTGTTATCATAGGTCACCTCGCTTTCCAGCGATCCACCCAGCCTTGTTTCACGCAACCGGTTTACTTCGTCGTACGTGAAGGTTTCCGTCAACAGTAATGATGCATTCTGGCGGGAGGTCAGATTGCCGATACGATCAAATCCATAGGTATTGTAGAGCGCAATATTGGCTGTGTTTTCACCATGATGACTCAGTACAGATTGGAGGCGACCGGTCAGCGGATCATGCACTGATACGGTGGTAATTCCATTGCCCAACGTAAATTCTGTCAAATTACCTCGGGCATCGTACTCGTCAGTTTTCCGGCTCCACCAGATATGATCCTTGGTATCACGGACTTCCAAGACCGTACCAATGGAGTCGAACGTATTAATGGTTCCGAATGAATTCCAATGATGGTCGAGCTGGTCGCCGGATTGAATAACCGACTGCGGTCGCCAGAAACGGTGCGCTTCCTTAACCCGGCTGAACTCATCATAGCGAGCATAGTTATAATACCACTTGCTGTCGTAGTTCATCAGATCAAACAAAGGCCGCTTTAAAGAATCGTAGGCATAGGTCTTTCGATAAATCAGATTAACTCCTGTACCATCGAAGAGTTCCTCCCGATGCAACGCACCCAACTTCCCGCCTTCCCCGGGATTATCATAATACCATTTAGCAACCTCATCGGTGGCCGTGCGTTGATACATGCGACCGAGAAAATCGTACAACATGGTAGTTGTTTGGCTTTTTGCATCGGTCTGACTGACCAATTGCCCCAGCGCGTTGTACACATAGCTCCATGTGCCCATATCAGGATCAACCTGCCCGACTTTATTATCACGAAGGTCGTAGGTCATTGTTGTGGTGATATTGCCCTGAGCGATCGTTTTATGGAGATTCCCATCGGCGTGGTATTCATATGCCAAGGTCTTACTGAGCGCATCGGTTACCCTGACCACTTGCCCGCGCTCATTCTTTTCTGTTGTCATTATCTGATGTTTTGCTGTCGGCCCGGTGATGCGCAGATTACTGTCAATGATCACCTTGCCAACCAACCCATCGTATACATACTGATTGATGGTTCCATCAGGCAATGTAACTGAACTTGGGCGTTCCAGCGGCCCGTAGATTGTCCGAGTATAGTAAATTAGGTCTCCTTGGAAATATGGTTCCGAAACGGCCACGGTCTGGCCAAGGATATTATAGATTGTATCCTTGATTATGACGCGCCCATCCGGCCCGGTTGTCTGGCTTCTAACTCCCCGGCCTTTTCGATCAAACCATACGGTAGCAGTAGGAGCCCCGCTTGCACTGGTTGTGATTTTGTATGGAGAATCCACCTGAAGAGTTTGAGCTGCATTATCAGGATCGGTAAAAATCAGACTCTCATAGGCATCGACATCAGTCCATTCAAAGGAGGTGGATGTGCTTGTGTTATCGGCACGCGTTTCCAGTACCGTACGACCTAAATCGTCGTGTTCCCAAGAGGTCGGCAGTCCGTTTGGCCCTCGCTGTCGTTTGACCAATCCTAGTTGTTGGTCGTATTCCTCAATTGTTTCCTTATGATTCAAAACGTTGTAGGTTTCATCGACAAAACGGCCCTTCGAATCAAACACGGTATGTTGTACCGGACGCGGATATACTGGAATAGTTGGTCCGGTCATTTTTTTATCCGTTACATTACCATAACCGTCATACATGTATTCGGTTGTCATCTCTAACACTGGGTCACCCGGTTCCGATATCTCTTTCTTTAGCAAGCCGGTATTCGGATCATAAATAAATGAGGAACTTTTTGTTATTGGGTTTTTCCCTGCAACGTTAAGGTCGTGTGTTACAGAAGCGTTTTGCAACCGCCCGAGATACCAGTTTCCGCCGGATGTATTGGATGTATAGTTATTGATTGAAACCTCGGAAGACCCATCACCATATTCTACTTGGATTTTAGTAATATTTCCATGGGTAATTTGTCCCGGGAGAGCGGAGGGCTGACTGGAAGGCGGAAAAGTTCCCTGTGGCTGGTTGTCAAACCAGTTATAGGTAGTCGTATTTGATATCTGCTTGCGAATCCCCGCCGTAGTATAATCCCATTGGATTTCGACTGATTTGCCCACATAAGGAAATACTGTCCCTCCTGTTACATTATCATACAAGTAGGTATTCTGCACCTGCTTGATGAGCTGCTTGGTTGAAAAGTCGTTAGGATTCGGGATGTAGTAAGTTTGCGATAGTTCCGGGCTTCCCGTGTGAGGATATTTTTGTTTAAGCGTATCTATTTTTGACAACTGGCGGGCATCATCATAGGACTCGAAAGTTTTAAACCCCAAAAACCCTCTATCCCGATGACTTATTGCCTCCGAGTAAGCATAGATCGTCCGGTTCATACCGCTTATTCCATTATCACGTCGCTGTTCAGAGACGACATACAATGCCCCTTGCACATCACGCCACGGAAATGATTGACTGGAGCCTTTGATGTAAACATCGGAATCCGTAATGGGCTTGTAGTCAATTTCTGTCACGAGACCATGCACCGTTTCCGAACGCCAACCTTTGGTTACCCGAATGAGCAGGTTTCCAAAAGTCCCTTGATTCAGAACAGCTCCCTTTACGTTTCCTTTGTATGACGGACTCGTATTTGCATAGATTTGGTACCAAGAGTGATTGTAAAAATAGTCTACCAGCCCATCCCCATTCAGATCATTAAAACATTGCCCAAGAGGAACTGTCTGGCCGTCGTGCTGTCGGGCGAACTGATACGGAAGCTTGTAGTTTGGAGTAGTTGCCCCCTGCAACATCCAGCCATGTCCATTATTCAGATAGATAGTTTGTCCTGAGTAATTGCTAACCAAATCGTCAAGACCGTCACCATTCAAGTCAACAAACTGAATCAAATGTTTTTGATTACCGGAGATTACCGGAACCGGAAGCGTGTACGTTCCGGCACTGTCAATGATCCATCCATTTCCCGTATTCAGATAAAATGCATTTTGTTTATTGACGATATCAATCAATCCATCACCATTAACATCCACAAAACGGGTTCCGATGTCGTATCCGTCTGAATCCACTAGATTATAGGGGAGCGCATATGCGGATGAATCTGAGGTTTCCCACCCAGTACCAGCATTAAGCCTGACACCGCTTCCTGATGGCCCAGCAAGCACCATATCAATTAGCCCATCTGCGTTGATATCCATCAAGCGGGTACCATAGTTGAAACCATCTCCGCTCGTATAAACAAATGGATGTGGGGGCTGATAGGCTGAATTAGGGGATGAGTCCAGTTCATTGCCATTATTCATTAGAGCCCATGACGAAAGAACTGTTGCTCCATAGCTCGCATTATACTCAGTAAAGGAGCGTATTAAATCAGACAATCCATCGCCATCAAGGTCGACGTATCTATATCCGCTATCTATGTGGCGGAAATCCGATGAAAGCGTTGCATATGTTTTTGAGCTATTATGGGTGCTGAAATATCCGCCTGGAATATAATTAGCAGCACTGCTTCCATCCCAACCGGTACCTGCACTCATCCACGCAGCTTGGCGAGTGTATGAAGCATAAGGGCTGACTTTTAGAAATAGCTGCCAAGCGGAGAGAATATCAACCAGTCCATCACCATTCAGGTCAGCAAAACGGTAGCCATCGTCATAGATATCGGACTCATCATGCACCATGAATTCATTGAAAAAATAATTATTGTATAAATCCAGATGAAAACCGCTAGTGGTATCATTGGGAATTGAAGAATTATAACCTGCTCCTGTATTCAAGTATGTAACATCTACATCAGGTACAAGTCCTCCGCTGTTATAGTATTCACTGTAAAAAATATCGGGATAACCATCACCATTTGCATCCGTGACCAGATTACATCCTCGAATGTGTAACAAAGGATCATCCCCGCTAATTTCTTTATGCCCGGTTTTAGCCAAAGGATAAGGAGGGGCATAGGCACTTTCATTGGCCCCCCAGCCCTCAACGGCACCTTCGCTATTCCAATCAAAAACTGTTTTTGGGATGCTGTTTATTCCCATAAATTTCTGAACGGATTTCAATAGACTGACATTGCTGTTGTTCTGGATATACTCCAGTTGATAATTAAATACTTCGTCAGCACCATACATGACCCTGACGCGTTCCAGCCGTTTTGTCCGATTGAATTCAGATCCAGCCCTAAAGCCTGAGAGTGTGTCAGGACGGGGTTCATACACAAATTCAACAGAGGAGAATGTCGTCAACGACATGGCATCATTCATTGTGTATTCGATGCGATCCAGCAGATGTTCCCCTGCCACACCATCATAGTCCGAAACATAGATATACTGCATGTAGTTCCCTGCCGTATCGCTGACCTTATCCACCAACCAGCTTATGTTCTCGGTTCTGCCATCCGGTTTCATCGCTCCTGAGGAATGGCCATACTCCATAATGAGACCAGCCTTCGTTTCTACCTTAAAATAGGAAGAAGAATCATTAACATTTCCATATAATGTAACACGGCTGAAATTATCAATTTCAGTGCGGTATTGAGAGCCACTTAAGCCATAAGTCCCTGAAATTTTTATCAAACGTTGTCCGTCTAACATAAATCGATCATTGCTATCGAAGTCCACTCCATCAATAAACCCATCGTGCAAAATAGTGCAAGGAGTGCGTACAATTCCAGATAGGCCATCAACTGAAAAACCGACACCCAGAAGACCATTACCTCGTTGACTGTTATAACTAATGGCCAGCTTGGGTTCCATTCCTGCCGTTCCTGGCGATACATCAATCGGAATTGAATAAGATGCCGCTCCAGTATTATCCACTGCAATATTACCTAGCAATTCA
>JADGFE010000124.1 GCA_016744085.1 Kiritimatiellales bacterium
AAAGAAAGGGTCTATTTTAAAGGAAAATCTCCTGTTTTCAGGGGTTAGGGGCATAAAAGGGCAGCATACTACCCACCGATTCTGCGGAAGAGGCTAAAAAGGCAACACATCAAAACCCATGGAACTCCAACGAAATACCATCAATGAATCGGCACAACAATCAGCACTTGAGTCTCTCCTCACTGGAAGAACCGAACTCGCAGAGACCCGGCTGGCGGTGACGGCGGTACAGATTGTTGAACGGATGAGGATCCGCGCAAAAAACCTGAGACAACTGATGGACGAAGAGCTGTTCGTCGATAACAAACTGCTTCAGGTTCAGGGACAGTTTTCGACCCGGCAGTATTCCATCGGACACAACCATGACCTTATGGGTCTTGAAGCGCAGCTGGAACAGCGAAACTCCCAAATCCAACGTGCACAACGGGGAGAAGACGTCGAGTGCTGGCGGGACCTGACACATGTAATGCGTGACTTCCTGAACGCATGGGAGGGATTTTCAAGGAACGCGGCTAAGAACCGGTTCCTCTCCGCCCTTCCTGCATCCAATGCAAAGCAACAGGCAAGACTCGATTTCAGTCCCGCTCCTGCCGAAAATAGACCGACCGCTTATTCAACCATTTATAATGACAACCCAATCATCCCCTACACCCCATACTGAAAATACAAGCACGAGCAAGCCTCTGAAGAGTCCGCTGGGCTATCTCGGCGGCAAGTCCCGACTCGCCAAACGTATTGCCGAGAAAATCCCGGCTCATACCTGCTATGTCGAACCGTTCTGCGGTGGCGCATGGGTCTACTTCACCAAGCCGCCGAGTCGCGTTGAGATCCTTAACGATAGGGATGGAGAACTGGCCAACTTTTGGAGCGTGATCCGCCACCACCTGCCGGAGTTCCTACGCTATCTGGATTTTTCCATCGTATCCCGTGCGGAATTTGAGCGGGAAAAGAATCAAAACCCCGGTCTGTTGACCGATGTACAACGGGCGGTACGCTACTACCGTCTGCAGCGGATGGGCTACGGGGGAAAGACCACAAACCGAACCTTCGGCACCAGCTCGATGCGGCCAAGCTCCCTGAACCTGTTAACGGTTCAAGAGCGGTTGCGAACCACGCACAAACGGATGGCGAGAACCACCATTGAAAACCTCGATGCCTGTGACTGCATTCGGCGGTATGATTCAGCGGAGAGTTTCTTCTATATTGACCCGCCTTATTGGGAGGCTGATTTTTATGCGGTTTCATTCAAGGGGGAGGATTTTACGCGGTTGCGCGACACCCTTAAAAGCATTCAGGGAACATTTATCCTGTCGCTCAATGATACCCCCGAGGTACGGGAGATTTTCAAAGATTTCCAAATCGAATCCATTGAAACTAAATATACGCTGGGTAATTCCAAGGTTGCCAAGGCCACGAGAGGTAAAGATCGCAAAGAGATCCTAATTTACAATTTCGGGGAAGAAACGGATGAGTGATGAGCTTCACAGCCTGTGCCAACAACTCAAACCGCTGATTGGCCCTTCGGCGGATTCGCTCTGGACGCACTACCAGCTAGCTGAAAATGTCGCCGCCCGTGCGGAAGCCGAAAACATGATCCGAATGATGGCGGTATCCTACCTCGACAAACAGGTCGATGACCGGGCCGTCCGTCTGCCTCCGTCGGATGCATTGGATACCGGAGGTGACCTCTTTCTCGGAGATATCCGCTATCCCGGTCGACCCTCTCAATCGCTTTCTCTCAATAGCCTCGATCTGGTCAAGCATACGGGCATCTTTGCCACCACCGGTTCCGGCAAGACCCATGTTGCCTACAACCTGCTTGGGCAGTTTCAGAAGAACGGGATTCCATTTCTGGTGATCGACTGGAAGCGAAGCTACCGGAACTTGAAAAGCCTTCCGGGATTGGCCCACCTGGAGGTCTATACCGTGGGCCGGAATGCGTGTCCCTTTCTGTGGAATCCGCTGCGGCCCCCGCCAAATATCCACCCTCAGACATGGATCCAGATATTGGCCGATGTGCTGGAGAAAACCCATGTGTCCGGGCAGGGTGTTGCCGATGTGCTGGCCGAACTTGCTGATGAGGAATTTGAGGCCAAAGGATTTTATACGGAGAGCAGTGACGCCCTTGAATATCCCAACTTCTTTGACCTTAAAGGACGGCTCGACCGTCGAAAATACAGCGGGAGAAAAGGCCTTTGGCGGGACAGCTGTCTTCGTATTCTGCGGACCTTCGTATTCGGTCCAGCATCAGCAGCATTCAACGCCAGACAACCCGTACATCTTGAAGACCTGCTAAACAAACCGGTTATCCTTGAACTCGACCTTGAGCTGCCCAAAACCGTCAGGGCGTTTTTTACGGAAACGATTTTGCGATGGATTCATCTGTACCGGCTGGGCCAGGGGGAGACGGATAAACTGCGCCATGTACTCGTACTTGAAGAGGCGCACAATATTTTTCCTGCACCGGCTTTTGGTGCATCCTCCAACGGCGGCCTTGAAAATGTCTACCGAGAAATCCGGTCGTTCGGACAGGCATTAATTGCGATTACCCAACATCCCTCCATGCTGCCCATTTATGTGCTGGGTAATACGCATACCCTGATCTTCATGTCGCTGACGCATGAAGCCGATATCATCTCCGCCCGGCAGGCGTTGTTTCTGGAACGTAATCAGGATGTATTCCTTGATCGGTTGAGGGTCGGGGAAGGCATTGTTAAAATCAAAGGCCGCCTGCCGCCCACACACGTCCAGTTCAAGGAGATTAATGTCAAACCGGGTGCAGTTAAAGATGAGGATTTAACGTCATGAAACAGCGTAAATGGCTTGGGACCGGATACGTTGAATCCTTCGATATCCGGCAACAGCGGTTGCTAGACCTCGTGCTTGAAAACGTGCGAATCTATTATGCTGAACTGTACGAAACCCGCTACTGCTACCGCTATCCATTAACGCTTTCCCGGTTGATGAAACTCTGCAATCGAAGCGGCCTTCGCACCCTTATGGCCGTGCGTATCCTCAGCTATTCAGTTGATGTGGAATCAGAATCACAGCCGCCCCTGGTTTATGAACGCACTTCATCGCAGAGTAACGCCACGCATCGTCCTTACCGGATCTTCCTTCGGAATAAACCACTGCCACATCTAACTTCAAACGGTTCGGCTACTGACCGAAAAGTTTAAGAACGCTGAGTTTCTATTGTTAGTGGAGTGGGTAAAGATGTCGAAGTTGATTTTCTGGGAGATGACATGCCGTGGTGTCATCAGTTTCTCTGTGTTTAAGTTCCTATTTTACCTGGATGACTATAAAGATGAGTGGGTCGGACGAAGAGATGATCTGTTTTTTGAGATCACCCGACGTACCCAATATCAGACATAACGATTGCTTCTTAAATTCAGAAGTTGATTCATGAGGGAATAGAGCCATTAAGCATAATGTATCATTGCGTATGCTTTGCGTAATTAACTCTCATTACAACCATCATTAAATCCATCCTCATAAACACGGTTTAATACCGTATCTATTTCAGTGTCTGTCTTCGCATCCTTGATGGCTTTTCTGAATGTGCGAAAATATTTATCTGCCATGATTAACCTCCCTGTCATTTAGTTGATTTTCAACCCTCCTCTCATCGAGTTCAACTCCGCCCAATTCATCCTTGAGTCGTTATCTTATTGCGACACCAAGGTGATTTATAGACTTGGCTTCTGATTCGTGGGGAGATCGGGCAAACGTCCCCTCAGCAGCGTTAAATTCCGGAATTTCGAGAGCGGTCGTTTCCGCTCTGCTTTCGCTGGACTGTCACGAATAGTTGTGGGCAGTGTCTGCGGCATGGAGAATAAAACACGGACAAAAACAGAGATTCGGGACCGCATTGATGAACGTGTATCCCATATTACGGCATGGACGACGCTGCTGGAAGCATTGGAGCGAAAGGAGGCTGGCCTGATTGAGATACCCGTTTCCACTCTTGGGGAAGTCGCCCGTTCGATCCGGGCTTCTGTAGTGGACATTCAGAATCTGGCGGGTGAGCTGGCCAAACATCCGGGATCCGGCTCCTAACAACAAAACTCTCCCCAGAAGTTGTTTCAGAAAGAGAATAGACCCGAAACAACCTGAATAAAGGTTAATTCGGCATTGTTCCGATTTATTTCATCAGCAGGTTCAACCCTTCATGCGGATCTACACCGAGTGCATCACAGTAGCGGACGAACTCAACAACATCCAAGCGCCGCTCTCCCTGTTCCACTTTGCCGACCCACGAATGGATAACTCCGATTTTTGCGGCCACCTCCCGCATGGTGAGCTCTTTCTCCGTCCGCTGTTCCCGCAGCCACTGCCTTAAGCGGTCGTAGTCCCTACTGTGAATTGTTTTTTCCATGTACCGATGATAGGTAAGAACAGGTCTGTACCCAAAATAGGTAAATATAACTTGTTCCCAATACGGGTACGGTGTATGTGTGTATTCAATAGCTATACAGAGGAAGGATCGGCTTCACATTTTTTAAGGGAAGATGAGCATTAGAGACTAATCAGAAGAGAACAAAGGGGGTGCCATGAAAAAACTAACACTTGCAGTTTTACTTGCAATCACAACGGCAGCTTTTGCCGGAAGAGCCCGAGAGGAACTCGCAATAAAACACGAGGGAGTTTTTGCAACAGTCTATGGAAACTACAAAGCCATGGATGGTGTTATGGGAGCCGAATTCAATGGAGGACGAAATCCTTCTCGGAAAATAAAGGGAGCCTGGCTTGGAGTCACAACTATTGTTAATGGGACAGAAATTGATTTCCCCCCAAGAGAAGTAAATGGAAAATTCAAAGCAAACTACACCATCAGCGCAACACAACTTGCTAAGGCCGGAGGAGGAAGTCCTATTTGGATTGCCAAACTTTATCAGTATAAAATCAACAGGGCTACCTGTGAACTGAATGGTTCTGCATGCTCATATTGCAAGAAAAATGGATGTCACTTAGAGGGCGATTTTGCCTATGCAAGAGAAGACGTATTTAGAAAATAACCAAGGGTGATTTCGTGAAAAATACAAAGCGCTACATTGCCTGCCTCCTTCTGTTTATCCCATGCCTGTCCTTTTCTGGAAATGGGTTCTGCGGACATTGGAATTCAACAATCAATAATCTTGATGAGCATCCTAAAACCATAGCTGTTCGGGTTGAGGTCGTAGACAAAGTAACCGGGTTGCCGGTACCACACTGCCAGATTACCTTCAAAGGCTCATATAGAACCGAACAGAGAAGTAGCAGGGATTTTGGAGGCCCAAAACCTTCACAACACAAAGAGTTTGAACGTACTGCAATCACTCCGTCGGATGGAATCGCTGTAGGAGCTTTCGGTTGGGCGAAAGATTATCCGTGGGACAACGGGATTGACGAAGCAGAGAAAGTTAAACGTGTTGAAATACGGCATCCTAATTATGCATACAACCAACAAACGTTGCCGTTCATCTCTCTGTTCAGCACCTCTACTGGCCAGCGAAAGCATGATATATTCAGGGAGTCATGGATTAATGAATATTCACGTCCCACTCTCAAATGTTTTGTTCTAGATCTAGGAACCGACTTTCCCGATTACCAGAACTTCGCATCCAAGCATCCTGCTTTCTTTGAGAAAATCAGGACGAAGAATTGGGACACGCTTTATGAAGAACCAAGAAATTGGTTTAGCAAAGGCGATTATCCCCAATCACTCTGCGGGCCATACTTCGCATACCTTTTGAGAATCGAGATCGAACCGATAACAAGCAAAATACAAATCGTTAATTAATGCATAAAAGGAGGTTGTCCGTTGAGTAAACTATTAAGAGTAACCTGTTTAACCCTTGCTGTTTTCAGTGGTCTTATCACCCCGAAAGCATATTCAGCTGGAAGATCTGATTTCAGATGGCAAAAAGATTTCCTAAAAGGTCTCCAGTGGGGGATGCACGGCGATGAAGTTAACAACATTCTAAGCAACAATGGGTATACCATGACTCTAGTTGATGATCACTGGAGTGGAGCCTGGCACATTCACACCTCTGAAATTCGGGGACAAATTATATATGGAAGGGTTCGTGTCCAGAATATTAAAATTCGGTTTCTGGGTGAAAAGCTTTGGGAGATTAGCTTCCAGTCGGTCCATGGTGAAAAAGAAGGATTATACAACGTATCCAAGAATTTTTTTGGACCAGCTCTCACACGATCCTACCCTGCTGCCGATGAGGTAAAAAGCCGGGTTTCATCCCCTCGAAACAACTATAAGGCCGAAAGATACTCCAACCCGGGAACCACTAAAATACTGAACCAATTGCAATATTCATGGGATGGAAAAAAATATAACCGCTCGGACTCCATGATCCTCTCGGATTGGCCACGCCAAGATAAAGTTTACGGGCACAATAGTATCCCGAGAGCCAATCAATATGCAGCACTGGTGAAAAACAAACTTTCAGGAGGCGACACCCCGTGTGAAAAATGCAACGGAAGCAGGCGGTGCATAAGTTGCAACGGGAAAGGCAGCTCATATGAAACACGCTGGATAAAATGCTATGGAAAATATTGTCGAGGAAGGGGCAGATATAAAGTCAACGGCTTTGGTGGCGGCATACGAACCTGTGCCACATGCCAAGGATCGGGGAAGATAGCCAAAGGTAAAGAAGAAGTGAAATGCTCTAAATGCAAGGGAACTGGTGATTGTATTTATTGCAGCTCAAAGAAGTAGTACTTAAAGCACTGTCACGATTATGTGATTGTTGGTGATGTTTCCGAAGCAGCAGACGGCGGAGGTGGCACAGGAACATCAGGGGGGCTCCTCCTCCGGGCACAGGAACGGGTGGCGGAACTCCACCAGCACTTCCGCTCCCGTTAGCGGTTTAAAAAAGGCACTTGAAAGCCAAATTTAATGGCGGCTAGTAATATTTACTACTTTATGTGGGGGAATCCCCTACACATATTTTTTTAATGAAAATGGGGTTGCGGTGTTCCGGTCAGATAGACGAATATAAGGCATGTTTTTGCGTGTTCAACCTAAGGGGAATCATGAATATCAATATCTTACCACGCCGTTTTTACTGGCGTATAATACAAGGGAAAAAGATGAAGCCAATTGTCGGGGTTGTTGCAGTATGTCTTGCGGTGGTTGTTTCTGCGTTAGGTGGTAAGCCCGTTGAGGAATCTACGACGACGGCTACGACCATCCGATCAGTTTACGAGTTGGAAACGTTATTTGAGGAACAGCAGAATGCATTTCTTCCAATTAGTCCGCCTTCTGAGGACGTCTATGTTCATGCTCATGATCCCGTTATTCCCGTGGACTGGAAAAAATTCCCAAGAGAGTTCACCCAGCAAATGTATGCGGAGATGGATGCGAACGGTTATCCGATCTACCGAATATTAATCTATGAAGATCCGATAACACGAGAAACTGTTTTTCTGAATTCGTACGGAACCGAGATTTATCGCTTGGAGTCCAAGCAGGGATACGATCCCTATGCCTGGCAAAAAACGACGTTTCAGGTGAGCGATGTTTCTGAATTAAGTGAGTGGACCAGCTGGATTTTCGATCCCGCCCATATCGCGTCAGAATTCATGCTGATTCCGGAGACTTTTTATGCCGACTATGAGTCCTCCCGGCAGGAACTCGCGGCGATGGAGTCGATGATGGCTCCTATGAGCATGATGATGTCGTTGCCTGCTGTTGTAACCAACCTCCAGATGGCCATCGGAAGCACAAGCAATGGAACTGTTGAAATTGAAATTGGTTGGCCGGTGGATTTTACCAACCGACTGGAGATCTATGCCGCCACCGATTTGGTTGAAGCAGACTGGCTACTTGCGGTAACCAACATCAGCACACTGGGTTCTTCCAGCTATATTTGGGAAGACACGGATACCAACCAGACTCAACGCATGTATGCCGCAGGCAATATGGATATTGACTCCGATGGCGACGGCATCCCCGATGCCCGTGAAAAATATATCTTCAAAACCAACCCCAATCTCGCGGATACCGATGGTGATGGGATCAACGATGGCGATGAAATTTCAAACGGCACCGACCCACTGAAGGCGGATACGGATGGCGATGGCCTGCACGACGGTATTGAGGATGCGTTAGCCACTTCCGTGCAGACGAATGGCAACGGAGGTGTGTTGATTGTTGTGCCCAATGAAGGCTGGTACCACGCCACCGATCCAGATTTAAACCTAGTTTATTTAGGAGATGAGTAATATGTCACGGCGGTTAATTTCTCTTCTACCACCTCTTGTCATACTCGCAGGAATTGGAATCTTTGTTTTCTATTTTTTTGAGCAGCGGAATATAGAAAAAGACCGTATAGCTCATGAAAAATCCAGTATTGCGGGAAAGACCGAGGTGTTGCCGAGTGCTTCATCTGATCCGGAAGATACGGACAGGCAGATTGCAGAAGCAGCATTTTCTTCTCCAGAGCAGATTGATAGCGCTCCTGCATTTAGCTATGGAAAGCCACAAAAACTCAACAATCTATATGGTGATC
>JADGFE010000281.1 GCA_016744085.1 Kiritimatiellales bacterium
CGTTGCGCTCTCTACAGAGGCGGTTTGCTCGTCGTTTAAATCCCGCTGACGGAATAGCCAACGATGTCCAGGTTCCGTGCGGCGGAATCCCGATTGATTAAGTTTGGCCCGACCAACCTTGAGCGGACGGGATCGATCTACGGAGAGGCGCAGGGCCGTTGTATTAAGGGCGCGTTGATTCAGGTTCATCGAAGAAACCCGGGTTCGGTCGAAATCGGTGGCGGTATAAACCTCTAACGTTGCCCGCTCTTCCGTAAGGCTCACATTGCTCAACCGCCGGATATTCAGTGTGTTTGTGTTGAGGCCGAAGAATGGTTTTCGGCTGCACCACCGATTCAGGAGATCGGTTGCTTCGGTCACTTCGGCCTGACAAGCGACGGCGGCAATGAGGCGGATTCCATTGCCGGGAACCGTTCCATTCATCAGGATTACACCATTTAGAGGCGACTGCCCCAGTTTGAAGCGGGGCTGAGCATTTGCTTCACAACGGATTCCGAGCACCTGTTGGTTTGGTAATGCCAGCGAGGATTCGGCCAGCAAAATGGAGAAGATATCCTTCTGTCGGAAGCAATAATGTACCTCTGCCTCTGCAAAGGGAATTTTCCGTTTGTTCAAATGATTGCCAGAAAGAAGGAATCCCGCCTCGGCGATGTCGGTCTGGTAGTCGCGCCCGGTGTAGATGGGATTGCAGAACGAGAGCCGATCCTCACGGATTGAAAGGTTCGGTGTTTTTATACGGTTCAGTTGTTTGGAATTCAGACGCAGTCTGTTCTGGCGGCCATGGAAGCGAGATACTTTATTGGCGGCTCGGTCGATCTCGGGAACCATTTCAACCGTGCTGGTCAGCTGGAGCACATTAAACGCTTGCTGCTTATTGGTCAGGTGGCGGCAGGATCCAAGCTGGCTTCGCCCCAATACAAAGGTGGAATCCAAAAAAGCCAGCACGACACTGCGCACATGAGCCGCATTCTGAAATTCCAAATCCGTCGCCAGCTCAATGAAGCTTGCCAGCCATTGCAGAAAAAAGGCCCGCGTCCCTGCCGGATGATGAAAGCTCAGCGCCTCGCGAACACTTTCTGCCAGATTAAAGCTGTGAACTCGGTATGCGCCCAAGCTGAACACTTGACCGGGGAGTCGGGCTGCGTTTAGTCGCGAACGGGCATTCAGGCGTAACGCCCGCCTAAAGGTTTCTTCAATATGGCCTTCCCATCCGATGGAGCCAAGGCTCAGGTTCATCGCTGGGAGGGTTCCTTTTCGGCGATAAATTTCGATGGATTCCCGAATTAGACGTCGCTGATTGCTCGGCGTATCGGTTCCATCGAAAGTGTGGCCGACCAGTGTGGCCAGTAGCGGCAGGAACCGTTCATCGCAATGATCTACATCAAAGATGCCGGGTAACCGATCAATGGAAGCCTTTAGCTCATCAAGCGTTTCAGCCGGTAATGCAAGAAAGGTGCGAAGATCACTGCCTTCAGCTTTATCTACGTACATCGGTGGCAACAGATTTATTAGGTTTTGCTGGAACCAGTCCGTCATGACGTTGCCCTCCGCACATCAAGAGTAACGGTTCCAAGTATAGGGATTTCACCGCGTTTCAGTTCTCTATCGGTCGATGGCGTGTGTAGATGAAGATGGCTGACTCCAGAAATGCCATCGATCAGGGCAACGATATCCGAGGTATGAATAGTCTGCTCAAAATCAACTCGATCAAAGGCAAAGAAATCGGACAGCGCGGTTTCGATCCGGCGTTGAATAACTGCGAGGTCTTCGCCCGGCCACACATAAATGGTGCACTCGATAGGAATGGGCAGATAGACCGGATCAAACAACTTTACTTCAACCGTCGCCACTTTCCGTTGCTCCAGAAAATCAGCCAAATCGCGCTTCAACAGTCCGGACGGCAGGCCGCCACCATTGGGTGCTATAGCCAAATGAACGGTGTAATACCGGATGTTCTGGCAATCATTGGTATCGAGCACCTTGGCCTTGGCTACCCCGGAAAAGCCCTCTGCCAATGATTTATAATCCTGAAGCGTGACCGCTTTCCACAGCGTGCTGAGTTCGGCAGG
>JADGFE010000282.1 GCA_016744085.1 Kiritimatiellales bacterium
TTAGCTAACGTTTCACTTCATGAAAGAAGTTACACATAAGCAGGACTACGCGCAGGGGACTTTAACCCCATTAGTTTGCGCCCATGACGGGCGTACCCAAGCGAGTAGACCCTACTTGGACAACGCCCGATTTTGAAGGCGGAGTCCGATTCCCAAGCGGGTCACTCGTGACGTTAGCGAAGAGTAAATTAAGGAACAGTTAATGCCTTTCAGCAAAGATGATCACACAGATTTTTTCAATGATCTGACAGAAGATGGATTCCATATATTCAGTCGAGAAAATGCAATAATTGGTGGGTTTTATCCCAATAAATTTCCCGATTATCCTGAGTTAGATATTTCAAAGGTCGAGGTTGATGATCGAGTGACTATTGGCTAAATAAAATATGAAACAAAAAGAGCAACCCTTAGGTGTATGGCAATATTTCATGCTCATTTTGAGCATTGTCGCCCTGACTATGCTCACAGTGCAAAGCTTCTTTCCTCTCGACGAAAACACAATCAGTGTATTTCAAACTGTGGACATTTTCGTCTGCATCATTTTTTTCGCTGATTTCGTCTGGCAATTATTCCGTACTCGCCCACGCATAGCTTATTTGAAATGGGGATGGCTTGACCTTATCTCAAGTATACCGATGTTTCCGGCGTTACGCCTTGCTCGACTTGCCCGTGTTGCTCGCATCATCCGAGTCTTGCGCGGTGCCCGCGCAAGTCGTCACATGCTCGGTTTAATATTGTTACATCGTGCACGCAGCACTTTTGGTGCTGTCGTTTTCGGCTCCTTCATTCTACTGCTCTTTTCAGCAATCGCTATTGTAAACGTTGAACCATCGCTTTCGCCACGTGATGCGTTTTGGTGGTGCCTCTTTACTTTAATCACAGGTGAATATGGAGATTTCTATCCCGCTTCCACCGAAGGAAGAGTTATTACTGCACTTCTGATGACGGCTGGCGTTGCAATATTTGGTACATTCACAGCATCAGTTGCGTCATTTTTTCTTGAGGAAGAACAAAAGGAAGATGAGCGACGAGATACTGAAATACTGACTGAAGTCAGCAAACTCACCCAAGAAATTTACGAACTGAAACAACAGATAGGAGAAAATACCAATGGCAAAATTACCGAAGAAAATCACTGAACGATTCCAAAAGAGCATTCCCCGCTTCCAGAAGGTTCTTCAAATTGCCAAAGACCGCGATGTTAACGAATCGGATACGGTTGCCATTCTCAACGACATTTTGGGTGAAATTTTTGGGTACGACAAATACATCGAAGTTACGAGTGAATTTGCAATCCGCGGAACCTATTGCGACCTTGCCATCAAAATTGGTGAAAAGGTTGAATTCCTAATCGAAGCAAAAGCAATTGGAATTGAACTGAAAGAACAACACGTTAAACAAGCCATCGATTATGGAGCAAACCATGGAGTTCAGTGGGTCATTTTAACCAATGGAATTGAATGGAGAGTTTATCGAATAAGATTTGAAAAGCCGATCAATTATGATCTTGTCTGCTCCTTCTATTTTACGGAGCTGAACCATAAAGATGAAAACACCCAAGAGAAACTATTCCTGCTCTGCAAAGAGGGTCTTACGAAAAATGCACGGGAAGATTATTTCGACAAAGTTCAGAGTGTAAACCGATATGTTATTGGAAATTTAATTCTGTCAGAACCAGTTGTTTCGGTTGTCCGACGAGAATTAAGAAAACTAGCAGATGGACTCAAAGTTGATGCGGTAGAAGTTGAGCGCATCATCAGAACTGAGGTTCTAAAAAGAGAAATTATTGAAGGCGATGATGCAGAAGCAGCATCTAAACGGGTTACAAAATTTTATAAAAAAAGCACAGCTTCCAAACCTCGGAAACCAGCGTCCCCAAAACCAGCCACGGAAAATCAAGAACAAGAAGAGTCTGTAACTGACAGATTATTACGCGAAGCTGAAGAAGGAAAAGAACAAGAATAAAAGGGTCTTCCGCCAAATCAGTGGGTGCACGTGAGGTTTTCGCTTTGCCTGAAAGTTTGAAATGGCCTGAAATCAGGATGGCATACAAGTAATATG
>JADGFE010000001.1 GCA_016744085.1 Kiritimatiellales bacterium
TCGGAGTGGCCGAGTGCGTTACGGGATTCGGTGACGAAGCGCCCCTTGGGGTCGTATTCGCTCTGTTGGGGACTGCGTGTGGCGATGTCCGCACCGGAGACGGTTTGGTTGGTGATGTTACCGAACGAATCGTATTCGTAGTAGGTCTGGAGCCATTTGTCGGTACGGTCGGGTTCGACAACCTCCAGAGCCAACAAGCCAGTGGTATTGTAGTAGTAGAAATCGGCGACCCGCACGACATCGGACTTGTTGCTGCGGCTGTGGGTGGCCGTTGAGCGGCCTAGGCGACCGATTATCCAGTCGTCGTGCCACGCGAAGAAGGAGTTAACGGTTTGCAGGTGGGTTCCGTCACCGTAGTCCATGACGGTTTTGGAAATATCGCCGTACCAGATTTCGGAAAGGAAACTAGTGGGTTGGATGAGGTTGGGCACTTCCGTATCTGTGTCCTGATGGTCGAACCAGTTGTAGGTGGTGACTTCGGAAACCACATTGTTGGTGTCGCCCAGCTCCCATGTGCGCTCGATGGAACGAGGGAAGTAGTGGAACCAGGAATAGGCATTCGAGGGCTGGCCAGTCCAGACAGGATGATAGAGGCAAGTGTTTACCACTTCCTTGAGCAGCTGCCCGTCCGGGCCGGTGTCCGGATCTGGGATGTAACGGGTCTCGGTCTTGAGCCGCGCCCCCGTCAGAGGGAATTCCTGAGCGAGATAATCGACCTTTGAAATCTTGGTTTGCGGGTCGTACGACTCGAAAATCTGGAATCCGAGGAATCCACGGTCGCGATGGCTGCGCCCGTTAGCGTAGGTGTACATCGACCAATATTTCCCGCCTAATCCGTTGCTCTTCAACATTTCGGAAACCACCTGCATGGGACCCTGAATATCATAGGCAGGGAACTGCGCCTCGGAACCCTTGGTGTAGACATCATTATCGGTCAGCGGTCGGTAGAAAAACTCGGTCGTGGCCGCGTAGTGGCCGCCTTCGCGAACCCCGGTGGTTATCTTTTTGAGCATGGGTGTTTTGGATTGATTGATCCATGCGCTTTGGGTTGTCCCGCAATAGGCCACCATATCCAGCAAGCCGTCGCCGTTGACATCGACGAACCGTGCCCCCTTGTCCTTCCCGTCGGTGGCCACCAACGGTTGCGGCGGTACGTACCGGTTGTCCTGAACCCATCCACCGGCGGTATTGATCCAGGCATTGGAGGTTGTGGTATTGTTCTGGACGATATCCACCCGACCGTCGCCGTTGGCATCAACGAACATCACGCCTTTCGAAATCGCATTGTCCTCCTTCAACACGATTGGGGGGATAAAATTAGTATCAGAGTTCGTTGCCCAGCCCGTTCCTGTGTTGAGATAGGCTCCGTTGGTTACGGTTCCTCCAGCCAGCTTGTGGTGGAACAGAAAATCGGGCAACCCGTCGCCGTTCACATCCTTCAATTGCACCCCTGTGCTTTTCTGGTTATCGTCTATAAACTTGTAGGGCGTGTTATAGGGGCCGATTACAATGCTTGATGGTACAAACGGATTGGCCGGAAATGTGAAAGAGAAGTGCTGGGTTCCAGCATAAAGTTCATCTAGACTCTGATTTCCGTCGATATCCAAAAAGCGAGATCCTCCATCTGTACCGCCATCGTTGCCGGAGTGCATTTGGGAATACAACCCTGTCTGCACCCAGCCATTTGTTGACCCTAACCATTTCCCCGTCTCACGTAGCTGATTTCTATATCGGTGATAATGCATATCCGGAATACCATCCGCATTAAAGTCCACCAATTCCACTCCGGTGTATTCCTCGCCTTCAAAAGAGATGTGCATCGGCGGCACGAACGCGGAGGAGGAAGTCGTGGCCCAGCCGGTTCCCGTATTGAGGTAGGCGCCACTCTGCGTGGTCGATCCATCCAGATGGTTGTAGAACATGTCCGGCAAGCCATCGCCATTGATGTCGGCGAAGGTAATACGGTCCTTGTTGCCTTCATCCACAAACGCGAAAGGCGGAGCATATCCCGTAGCGGACACCCAGTTGGTTCCCGTGTTAAGGTAGGCACCGCCCGTGGTACCGTCGTGATGAACCAGATCGGTGAACCCGTCGCCATTAAGATCCAGGAATCGAACGCCTTTGTCCTTGCCATCGGTTCCAGTAATTTCCACAGGGGGCGCAAGCGACGGCTCGGATGAATATCCAGCGGCACCATCTGCATCCGTCCAATCAAACAGAGTCGCCGGGAGCGAATCCCCGTTGGCGAAAAACTGCTGGATGGAAGAAAGTTGGCTGAAGTCAGTGGTTCCGTAGTCGTAAGTAAATCGATACTCATGAGCCTTGACCCCATCGACATGGAATTCGATACGCGCCAGCCGCTTGGAGGTATGATACCGTGCCCCTTCATGGTAGCGGAAGCTGATGTCGGTGCGGTTGGTGTAAATGAACTCGACCGTATTGTAGGCAGAAATCCCCTTGCCCTCGTTGCCGGTATACTCGATGCGATCAAGTAAATGCTCGCCGTTTACCGAGTCCTCGTCATAAACGAAATCCATGAAATTGCCTGCCGTGTCCGAAATGCGGTTCACCGCCCACGTGATTGCTTCTGACCGGTTCGGCGGTTCCACAAACGAGGCCGGAGTTTTCCCGTATTCATAGATCAGTCCGGATTTTGTGCGCACCTCGAACCAGCAGTTCGTTGAAGCCAGATCGCCGTTCAGCACAACCTTGCTGAAACCTTCGATTTCCGTGCGGTATTCTGTGCCGTCCGTCCCGTAGAGCGCCGAATTTGTTGAAACCAACAGCAACCGCTGGCCGTCGAGCACCAGCCGGTCGTCCGTATTGAACTCCACACCACCTAAGAATCCTTCGTACTGGCGGACGGGTGCCATTCGGGCAATGGAGGAAACACCGCTGAGTGAAAACCCGATGCCCATCGCACCGTTGCCCGCGCGGCTACTGTAGGAAACACCCAGCGTTGGCTGAACACCCGCTGTTCCCGGTGGCACAGCCAAAGGAATGCTGTAGGAAGCCGCTCCGGTATTGTTCACGCTGGCATCGCCCGAAAGCGCACCCACCAAAACCTGCGGTTCATAAGGCGGGTCTACCGGCGGAATCCCTTGTCCCGCCGCACCAAGAACTCCAAGAAAAACAAAAAAACCAATCAATATCTTCATTCTAAACATCCCGTTACCCCATTAAAAAATCAATCTAGTTCCAACTGTTCCACTCGGCGTTGCCGTTTCCGCATAATGCTTGCCACCGTCGCACGATTCTGCTCCGACTCTGGAACACGCACAGCATCCGACCGCAATGAGGCGTACGCCTCCAGTTCGTTGCCCTCAACCGCGATTCGCTCGATTTGCGCAGCAGGGAGGTCGCCGCCACCAACCTTTCCTTCCGTCAATAGAGCGGGCGATTCTCTTGTATTGTGGACAACGACAGCTTCGGTTGTTGAAACAGGCACGGAATCCAAGGTGGAGGGATCGTTGAATACTTCGCGAGTCAGCGCCTGATCCACCGGTGCATGGTTCTCGCCTTCGGGCGCGGTTGCGATCATGGGCTTCGCCTGTTCAATATTCGTCGAATCTTCCTTCTTCTTTTCGCGGAATTCGAGGATGGCTGCAGCGACAATGCAAGCAGCTACGCCCAGTACAATAAAAGGAAGGTATTCAATCAATCGCTTCATCTATTCGCCTCCTAGATAAATCAGGTTATGCACGGGATCAATGGCGTGATACCACCCCGTTCCAGGAACAACCACTAGCACACCGCCGGAACCATTTGCTTGAACAGAAGTGGCAAGGGCATCCTCGATGCCATCGTGAAGGCCATCTCCATCACTGTCGGGAACAAGAGGATTTGTTCCGTTGGCAAGTTCTACGTCATCGTTTATTCCATCACCGTCCGTATCGGCAAGATTGGGATTGGTCTTGTGCAAGTAGATTTCGAGGCTGTCCGGGATAGTGTCTGAATCAGAATGGGCATCGGATCGTGCCGCCACCCAGAAATGCGTGGGCGAGTTGGTGGCGGTTTCATCAATCCATGTAAATTCGGAGATTCCAACCGAGGAAATATTGGTAAAGAGAGACCAATCCCAATCAATCAGGCTCGTTGAGACAAACACGTCTACTGAATTCGTGTAGTCGATGGGGAAATATACTCCAACCTCGACCTCGTTACTTTCCACGCCTATGGCAAGCATAAGGTTCGTTACTGTCAGAGGTGATGAAGCTGCCATCGCCATGGGTGCGGACATTTCCAACGCCTCTTGTTCGGCAACCCCGGCTTCCTCTTCCAAGTAATTCTCTGCAAACGAGACTGGTACAACTCGTATTTCGGAGCCAAATTTTGCAGCATGATACAGCTCCCGCTGGGAGAGGGTCAGCTCCGACGCATCGCTTAAACCAAAATGATTAAGTACCCAGAAATACGGATCATACTCCACCGTACGGCGGAAAACAGGCGTACCCTCTACGTTGTAGATAACCAGATCGCCACTGTAGTCCAGCAATACATAAAATGTGTATTCGGGATACATCAGACCGCCGAGCGTTTTTAGTTCCCCGACCGCCTGCGACAATAGCTCCTTCGGCCATTCGCCCGAATCCCAGTTCACAAAATAAATCTGGTTTTCTGGATGGATATAAACCGCATCCCCCGGAAGCGGAGGTAAAAATAGTTCATGCACCGCATTAAAAGCATCTTCCAGTTGCACTGGCGATGTTACATCCGCTGCAACAACCGGTTCCGGTGGCTCATTTGCTGGCTTCTTCGCCCAGACACTACTGACCGCCGCCAGAACAACAAACCATAGTAGCCCTGTTAATAATTTTTTCACTCTTTCCCCTTCGCTTAATAATGCCCTTAAAAACTGAGACCTCAAACGCGCACCCATTGAAACGCGAATATTCCATATTGTGCCCAGAGAGTACGTATTTACCCAAATCGGTGTCAACGCTTCTTTGGTGGAGAATTTAGGCGTAGTACAAAATACTAGTCTCCGGTTCTTATGAGCAGAATTGACATGGCCGTTCGAACAAGTATTTTCTCGGCAAGCTGATTCGGAGTCACCCCGACAATCCCTGCCGGTTCAGCCTAGACCTCCGGCCACTCTCCCCTGGGTGCCGGAGGTTGTTTTTTCAGTATAGGGCGTTTCTCCTATTTTTATGTACAAACGGACAACGCCCCACCGAAGTGACGCCAAGCCTTTAAAGCCTCAGCACTCCCTCTTTAGTGGTGAAAGAAAAATGTCAACAAGAGGACTTATAGGATTCAGGTGCAATGACACCGACAAACTCATCTACAACCATTCCGACTCCCATCCGGACACGCTGGGGTTAAAGGTATTGAGGGATTTTAGAGAAGTGAGCAATTGGGACACAGTATGCGACCGCGTTGAATCGCTGGTCTCAATTCCTGAAACAAGAATGATTGGCGATAACACCAGCATGGCGGAGTCTGAAATTAGACGGCACTTCCCGGAACAGGAGCAAAGATTTTCTCCACGGAATTTCTACGATCTCTACCAGCCGTTACAGGGATCGCTAAAACCGTACCTTGATGGAAAACTCTCATTTATGCCGGATGCGTCAGACTTCATCAGGAACAGCCTGCATTGCGAATGGGCGTACGTCGTCAATCTTGATGATTGGAAGTTTGAAGTATGGAAAGGTGGGCAGACCAAGCCAGACCCAGATAATAGATATGGCGAGGAAGAGGATAGAATGGGGTATTTCCCCTGCCAAAAGGTCAAAGCCTATGAACTCGAAGACCTGCCAGAACCAGGCCGCTATCTATCGGATTATTTTTTCTTTCGGGATTTGAATGGCACTGACCGCTAAAACCGCTAGTCAGGCTGTTTATTCAGCTTGGCCAAT
Organism: Kiritimatiellales bacterium; assembly: GCA_016744085.1. Taxonomy (GTDB): domain Bacteria; phylum Verrucomicrobiota; class Kiritimatiellia; order Kiritimatiellales; family Pontiellaceae; genus Pontiella. Next base: position 5,862 of record JADGFE010000001.1, read on the forward strand.
TTATTCGTTAGGTGTTTGATCTCCTTTTGAATCTCTCCGTACATCCATGATTCTGGATTGCACATCAAAAGTTCTAACGTCCTGCAATCGAGCAACAGTTCCAACTCTTCCTTTCGCGCCATATCAAACAGCCATTATCGTTCTATATAAACCTACCGCCCGAATAGGTGGGAAAAGGATACCGCCGCCAAAGTCGGGATATTCAACTCTGTCGAATGTCCCGAAATAAATTTAATCTTCATTTCTTATTCGCGGCCAGTAAACGATGTATTGCAATCCCATCTGGTCGTAATTGGCTCCGGCAATTCCTTGCATGGCGGCTTGTTCAACGCAGCGTATTGGCTCATCACACTCAATGCCGTAGCACCGGGCACCGTACATGCCTCGTCCTGAATAGTCGTCTCTGATTTCCCCGCCGATCATGTCGGCCACTTCGTTTAGTGCTTCGATTTGTTCTTCTAAATTCATTTTTGTATTACCTCGTTTTGTGAGTGTGAGTTGAGCGCAAATAGATCCGGTACGGGCGGCGCATGGCATTATTTTGCGATGGGTCGCGTTCGTACGCCAGTGGTGGCTCGGATTCCGTTTCGACATCCACCGAGTGGCTGAGTATCCGAACGGCCATCAAGGTTCGAAGACCACTGCGATTGCAGAGCTTCATTAACCTCGAAAGAGTCAGCGGATAACGGTAACAGTCGCGGGTTCCATGGAGTTCTGCATAATAATAGCGTACGGTTTTAAGCACGAGATCGAGTAAGCGTTGTTGCCGAATATCGAAGGATTCAGCCATGCCGGTACCGAGCCATTTTCGGCGGTTCATGACTTTAAATCTCCATCTTTGATTGCACCCGCCTTAACATTAAGGTGTTTAAATTGAACGTGTGTGGGCGGCAAACGGCCTTTGATTTTTACAATACCTTCACCGACCTTCAGTCGATCAAGAAACACGTCCTGATTTCGTTCCAAAAACAACGATTGCCGTGCGGCAATGATATCGGCTTCGTGTGTGAGCGAAAGAAAGATGAGGGTGTGCGTATTTCCAAGCACATAGATAGGGAGCATGGATGGATGCTGGGTGATTGCAATCAACGCCTGACCGAAGGAACGAATCTCCCTGTACACATTTTCAAGCCCTCCATTTGGAGATTCTCCATAGGCTGAAGCGGGAAAAATATTATGGGCTTCTTCGAGTACCAGCACATGTCGAAGTTTATCCGTCTCCCCTTGTCCCAACCGATGCAAATGTATCCATCTTAAAATAACTTCGGTAAAAAATGCCCGCACGGTTTTGGGCAGCTCAAGATCCAGTTCCAGAATCACCGGATAATTAAGGAACTCTTCGAGTTTGATTGGGACACGGGCATTGAATGCTTTTGCTGCCGGGCCGAACGTAAAGGTTCGAAGGATACGTAAGCAACTATCCCGCCAAAGGGCACGACGTCCGCTGAATCGCTGGCGATCCAATCGACCTTTGAGGTCGAAGAAGTTGGGATATTCCTTCGCCTTGTCAGGATCGGAATAGAATCCCTTGGCATCGAATTCCGCATCAGCAAGTTCGGCCAGCACATCGGCTACACCCTGACCTGAGACATGGGTCTTTTCCAACACATCCGATAAAATCTGAATCCATGTTTGCGGATGGACATTGGGTGGTGGCCGCAATGGGTTCCACAAAAAAGGAGATGCGTCTCGCCCCACGGTATAAACCATGAGGCCTTTCATATCGGACAAGCTCCGAAGGTTTCGATAGCTTCGCTTCCAGTCAATGACGAGAAACTGAATTTTTCTTTTAACGAACTGCCGGAGCAGATTATAGGCAACATGGGTTTTTCCGGAACCGGTGGTGGCAAAGATTCCGGTGTGCTTTACCAGATCGCGGCTATTGAGAAACATGCGTTGCGGCGACCTGCCGGGATAGCGGATATCGCCAAGATAAAGATCGCCTGCTGTTTCAATCTGATCGGATGGAGGCAAGCGCACTTCGCGATCATCAATCTGATTTCCAAGGTACGAGACCGCCATCATGCGAATCATATTCTCAGCTTCGGCCCGGGCGGCGGGACTTTCGGCGATTTGGTAGTGCGACCAAAGCGAATCTGCTGAACCATGGATCAAAGGACGCAGTTGCTGGCACAAACGGCGCAGCTCTTCAGTCACGCAATGCTCCGTCCAGATTATGGATCAGCACCTCTTTTCGCTCCACGGCTCTGGTTCCAGAAGATTTCTTCGAATTACCTAGCGAATATTTGGTTTCGATAGATTCGATCCGGAAATCATTAAAAATCTGCCGTACCTGCGGGGTATCGTTGAGCGAGAGGATGAAACGACCATTTATGGTTCTGAGCGTTTTGGCGAGTCGCCTGAAATCACCATCCTTGAATGAGACCGCATAAAAATCCGCTTCCCAGTAGGGTGGGTCGATATAGAAAAACGTTTCCGGCGAATCATATTTTTTAATGCAGTCGCAGGCATCGAGGTTTTCTATGGTGGTTCTGGCCATTCGTTCGTGGGTTTCCTTCAGTTTGTCTTCAACGGATTGAAGGTTGAGAGAACTTGGCCTTGCGATACCTGTACCGAATGTTCTGTTGACGGTCTTTCCGCCGTAACCCATTCGCTGTAGCCGATAGTATCTAACCGCCCGTTGCACATCAGTCAGAAGCTCGGGGTCTTGCCGGGATTCCTTTTCAAACTGCTCTCTTGATACCAACGAAAAATCAAGGCATCGCAAAAATTCCGGCAGGTGATGTCGAATCACATTCCAAAATCGTACCAGCTCACCGTCCCGGTCATTCAAAATTTCAACTCGGCTCGGTGGCTTTGTGAAATACACCCACGCTCCACCGCAAAAGGGTTCGACGTAGGTGGTATGCGACGGAATCTTTTCAACGATCCGTTTGGCCAGCCGCGATTTTCCGCCGAGATAGCCGAGCGGGCTTCTTAATGGTTTGGCATTGGTTTTATCTTTAGTGGTTGGGGTAATGGTTGTTTGGGTAGTCATTATGATAGGAGCCGTGCGGCTCAGGCATTTTTCTGTTTTTCGAAGGAGCAACAGTGGATTGAGGCAAGGCCGCGAGAAACCGGGTTTTGGCTTCGTTTCGAGAAAACCCCTCCCACGCATTCAGGAAATCCCGCATTATATTTGTGAGATCCCGCCAGCACTCAGTGTCTTCACGTCGCTGAGCACTTCGGATCATGGATGCGCTTTGATCGAGTTTGGATTCCAGCCCCATCATGTCGATATTGTTTCCCATCGACGCGTTGCTAAGCTGGAGAAATTTTGTATCGATATCCAACTCTTCTGACATCAGCTGCTTTAAGTGACTAGCACGGATGCGAAGCCGCTCGATAATCTGTGTCGCCGTCACGGCAAGGCGGGTTTCAGTAAGTTCCGTCCGTCCCTCAAGCAGGGATTTCATGGCGGCATCTTGTGTAAGATCCAGTGGTTGATCCGGGTTTGATCGTATGTCTCGTGGCCTCCTGTTACTCTTTAAATGTAGCAACATGCTTTATCATTTTAGAGTACTCGATTTTCTTTAAAAGGCTCGTGCCGGATTCATAGGAAGAACCTTGGCACTACTGCTAATTCCCCACTGATTCGAGGCCAACCATTTCCTTTCGCGCCACTGAAGGGATTTAATGGCATCAATTATTACCAACTCCGGAATAATCATCCGAGGGAAACAACGAAAAGCGGTTTACAACATGTTAAAGCAACCGGTGACCGGAAAACGGATTCTTGAAGCTGCGAGACAGGTGGCACCGTCTATGAGCTATCAGGATCTGCGGCATATTTTGCGAAACTTTCAAGAAGAAGGAATTATCACATGCCTCAATCCAGAATGTCAGACTGGGCGGTTTTATGTACGGGTCAATTATGTAGGGACAATATCCCAAACGTCTAACGAGATGGAACTCTGCGCCAAGGTAGGCCGAGCCAAAACTCGGCTGGCTGTATTAAAAGAGGTCGCAAAGGATCGCTTCTTCGAATCCCATCCATTGACCGCAACCCAGATCAAAAAGTATATGCGCGAAACCTACCCGCTCGGACTCAATCATGTGAGTGCGGCATTAAAATTTCTGGAGAAACACCAGCTGGTTGAAATCTCTGGATATACCAACAAGCGGGATCTGAAAATCTTCCGGATCACCAATCGGGGTAAAACCATCCTAACCCATATGACACAAAACAACTCTTCATCGGTTTGTACCCCTACACGTATACCGTGTAATGGGACAGAGGAAAAATTGCCCCAAATTATTCCAGAAAATCGAAAGGTTTAAATAGCTCAACCTCTTTACAACAGTAACCTTGAAAGGTGGGTATGCGTCGCTCGTACGGAGCCTCCCCCGGCCTGGGCATTTTACTCAAAGTACGATGCACGCGCGTTCCCACTCTTCGAGGACAACATTTAATAAGGAGAAGAGAGGAAGAATGTACTGTGCCGATAGCAAACTATGAACGAATGGCTTTGAGAGCCGAAACCAAAATCTTTGAAGAGCCGGAGATCCCGGAACACACCAAGCAAATACTGCGACGGTTCCTGACGGCCTACGATGTCAGCCCCGCGCGAAAAACCATTTTTCTGAGCAAGGTTAAACCATTGCTTATTGAATTCGATCCCATCGAATCCGCGCTGACGGAACGAGATCATATCAACCAGTTCTTTGCAAAACTTCGACAGCGTTACAGCCCAGCAACCTATGCCACGTACATCAATGTTATCCGCCGATTTCTAAGTTGGCTCAACGATGGCGACCGTCCTGTCGGCATGCGGGATATTCGCCCAAGCAAAGCGTCTAAAATGCGAAGAAACCTAAAACCGGAAGATATGCTCACGTGGGAGGATGGACTGTTGATCTCGGATACCCTGTGCAACATTCAAATGCAAGCCGCTGTTCAAATCCAACTCGACTGCGGGTTCCGTCCATCTGAATTCATCGATCTAAACTATCAGGATGTGGAGGTTCATACTGGCCTGGCTGTTTTCCATGTGCGAAACGGAAAAACAGGAAGCCGTAGTGTTGTCGCACACCGGTGCATTCCGGCTCTGTTAAAATGGATGGATACCCATCCAACCAAACGGCCAAGCGACCCGTTATGGATTTTTGAGAGCAGTATCCGAAAAGCTGATAATGGCCAGCTTCGGGCAAGCCGCTACCGCTACCCCGCAATGGCCAAGCGAGTGAGAAACGCGGGACGCAAAGCAGGTATCGACAAACCCTTCGACTTCTACAACCTGCGGCACTCGAGTTGTGTACTCGATAAAATGGACAACCTGCCTGTTGATCTGGCTGCCGAACGTCACGGTCACAGCGTGAAGCATTTTGTGGGAACCTACGGAAGACTGAGTGTTCAGGATGTCATGCGGCGGTTTAATTCGCACTACGGGATCGGAGAACAGGAAACCGTCAAAACGGTTGAACACCTAACCTGTCCTACATGCCAAACGCTCAACAGCGACAAGCAAGACTGGTGCTCATCCTGCGGCACTCCACTGAATGCCAAGGGAGCGATGGAATCGGCTCAAAAACAGGGGCTTTTGGATTTAGAAAGTCAAAGCACCGCACAAACCGAACTGGCGCAAATGAAGGCAGAACTGGTGGCCTCACGCGAGCGGGAAAAATCGTTCAGAGAAGAACAGATGCTCTTGTTGCAACAGGTTCAACAGATCCGTTCATCACTTGCAGAGAGGTCTTAAATCCTTTGGTTAGTCCAAATTATTGCACTGCTTGCGTGATATTTATGCGGTATGTGAAATCAACAGCGCTATCAATGCTCCATGTTTCATAAACCCACTGATCCAACTTCGCATAATGAGTGTTGGCCTTCCAAAAGTCTGCATAGTTTTCCTCTCTGGAAAAATCCTTTTGATCTGTAGAGCAGAAAGGAATCACAAAAATATAAATGAAACAGGCGAGCCTAAGTTCCGCATGCATGTAGGGTAGATTCAAATTGTCTACTTTCCGCCTGTAGATAACCAAGGAGGGTTGGTCATGATAATCTCTGGTGTCTAAGCGCATTGCGACCTTCGGCAGTTCCAGTGTTTCCCCTGTATTGTGGGGCTCGTTGATCCACGCTATAGTTCTCGTGAAATGTTTCAACTCGTTTGGCTTGATTACCCCGACAACGAATTTTACCAAACACCTGTAAACATTCATCAGATTAAGGGGCTTGATATACTCAAGAGGAATGCTAACCGCGCCTTCTTTGAAACATTCCTCCTCAGAAAAGAATTTAACGCAGGGGATCCCGTCCACATGGCGAATCTCGCCGTTCTTGAATTTCAGCGTGGGGATTCCGCCTTTCCCCTTCTTGCCGTACAGTGCTCTAAATATCTTAAAGTATTCAAATGCATCCTGATCGACGGTGGAGGCAAACGACGAGTTGCATCCGTCGCACTCTTCTGCCGAAATAATTGTCTTGTTTCCCAGCGATTCAGGAAAGGCATGCGCAACATGTCTAAATGAAACCGTTCCGTTTGATTTACCGCAATACCTACAGGTTCGTTTTTGTTTGTCGGCTTCGCCATACAAGGTTCTTTTCGGTGGGTTAATCGGAATAAACTCATAGTTTTCCTGGAGCGTTTGGAATAATTCCGTGTACTGCCTCATCTTTATCTCTAACTCGGTTTGAGCCTGATCGCAGTCTGCTCCGGAGTTAAGTAGTCTCAACAACTCATAAATACGCACAGACTGATCTGGGGAAGCAACATTGGGCGAATCAACCGAAATGTATACATGCTCCCCCTCGGGAAGTTTCTCAAAATATGAGTCGACACCCTTGAGTTTGATGCACATTTCTTCGTATTGAACTATTAACTCATGTATCCGTTTTTTGTGCTCGAGGCTGATTTTATGGACGGGGATAAGGTGCAATTCATTTTCATGCGCTTTCGAAAAAATGGACAGCAACCTTACGAAGAAGTCCGTTGCCCGAGGCTGCACCTCCATCTGAAAGGATAACGGATTCTCGACTGCATGGCATGTGAAAGTATGGCACATTGGAAATCTCCATTTTCTAACACCTTATCAGATGCCAGCATGAAACAAAGGGTTGACCCTTAGGCGAATTTCTCCCGCCAATCCCACCAATCCGAGGCAAGCGATTAAAGAAGCAAGGGTTTTGTTACTCCTATGGAATCGGAACAAACCACCCCCCCTGAACAGGAAGCAGATAACTTCCCTGTGATCCCAGTACAAACCGTGAATGAGATTTCCGGCCAACTGGCTGATATCGAGTTAAAACTCGATCACATTATCGAAACCATCAAGGACTCGCTTCATCGCATGAATCTTGAGGACAGCAACAGGGAGGACTCGCCATGAACTCTGTTCAATTAAGCGGAATCATCACAACGCCTCCGAGTGCTCTTGAGCATGGAAAAGGAATCCGATTTATTCTTAAGGCTCGTTATCCATCCAAAGATGGAAGCAACCGAACAGGTATTACCTATATTCCCTGTAGCGCATTCGATGCAAGTAAGGAACAAAGCGATATTCTTCTCGGGAAAAACTTCCAAGATTTCGTAGTGGAACTGTCAGGCCGCTTGGTTATTTCAGTCTATGAAAATGAAAAAGGACAGAATATCTACAACACCGAAGTGGTCGTGAATCCAAACGGATTATTGATCAAGCAACGGGGGAAATAATTCCCATGTATTCCCCTCGGATTTACGAAAACCAGATTCCCTGCCTCTACCACGCCGCGAGGAATTTGGAGGTTCCCATGACCCAGTTGGCAAACGCTTTTGTCTATTACGGGCTGATTTCTGGCTACTATGGAATGGTTGCATCGGAATTGCTACCCCAGCCCAATCAGGTTGTCCCCATGAATGTAAAACCGCACATGCAGATTTTCCATCCCAATTATCACACAATCCGCGACTACATGTGGAACCTGCCTCCTGTCGGTACGCTTAATGTGAATTTTCAAACCATGGCAGATTTGGCGGGTCGGGAAATTCCGCAAATTATTCTCCCAGCAAAACGAGAGGAAAAGGAGGATGAGCTTGTCCCGTTCTAATCACTACCACCACTCGCGCTGGTCATTAGTGAAACATACTATGGCGTGCGTATTTTGGTTGATGGTTGGAGCGGGCATTCTTTTCACTCCCGTTGGACACGTTCGATGGCTCGGATTGCTCCCTGCAAGCTATGGTTTGCTTCGCTGGGTTTTCAGCGTCCGCCCTCGATGGAAACATGTCGTTATTTTGGATGAGGAAAAGCTGATCATCGGAACCCGTTCCTATGACTGGAGCCAATTTGACGAGATGCGACTGGAGCGAAATGAAACAACTCGAGCGATCAACCTGATTGGAGACGGTGGAAAACTCGACGTATTGATCAGGGATGATCTGCCTGATTTTGATGAGCTGGCACAGAATTGTTTCTTCCACATGAACCGGTCATTCGGGCAACCCGACTCCCTGAACTCTTCGCCCGAATCCGGTTCTGCTTTCCTAGGTTCAAATAAACAAAGAACCGATTGAGTTTACTTCGTCGCATTGTGACAAATGCGAAAGCTGTACAGTCGGCCAAACTTTTATAAAGCCACAGTCTGGAAATAACGTGGATCAAAAGGCCGACTAAAAAACCCTGCCTGGATTTTCTAGCTCTGCCTGATGTTTCGCAAATCAGAATTTGGTAGTGAAATATCAAATTTTATCTTTGAGAAAATGGGGTTATTTTTGGCGAAATCAATTTCTCATGTGGAAGTCGACCTACGGCTTCACTTGCGGATAAGTGGACGGGAAAAGGAGTCGTTCTCATCCCCGTTTTCTCTTTTATCTTCCTTCTGCAACATCTCGGAATTAAACCGGAAACAATATTGTTTCCGATTGATTTCGTTCTATTCCGCCCGGAATCAATCCCTGTAACAGGTGGTTTTACGGGGCTGGTGGCGGTGGTGGATTTGGCGTTCCGCCTCCGGTTCCTCCGCCGGGCGGAGTTGGCCCACTGGAAGTTGAACCGCTGTCTCCTCCGCCTCCACCTCCACCAGAAGCGGCGGCCGCAATGCCTCCAACGACCACGGCTTCCCCGATTAGGATTCGACCTGTTCGTCCGGCATCTTCGCTCCACGCGCTGGGATTGAGCCACGAAAGACTACCGCCCATTGCTACTGGAGAGCCCCATCGTTTAGGGGAAAAGAGCGCAAAGAAATCGCCCGTCGAAGTGAACTTTACACCGACCTCCGCATATTGCCCACTCTCGGTTGTACAGCCCGACCCCACCAGCTCTGGACCCTTTGAGCCAGATGGCTGAGTTGTCGCACATCCACTAAACAGAGTAAGTGCCAGCACAGAACTACTAATCTTTATCAAATTCATATCCCTTGCTCTCCGTTTCTCCGGCTATTTGAAATGGCATACCCATTCGCCAAACGCATATTCCCCTCGCGTCGTATCCCACAAACCGATCCAGTACCATGTATCCCACTCTGGAATCTGAAACAGATAGATGCCGCTATTGTCGTAGGTTTGATGTTCCTGAATCCAAGATTCAGAATAGGCATCCCAGATGCAGACCAAATGTTTTACACTGGGGTTGTCATTGTGAACGTTGCCCAGAGCGATCCGTTCCGTCGGCAAGCCAAACGATCCGGCCAGCGATACCATGGCCGTCATCAGAATTATTCCTGTGATCCATTTCTTCATTTTCATTCCTCCATTAAAAGTTAGGGCAGAGTTATTTCGCGGCGGATAAAACGCCCATCGGCAAATACCCAGTCATCACCATTTTTTTCCATGATGCAGAGCCAATACCACTGCCTGTTCTTTAGATCGCCAACAACCAATTCGGTCGGTGAAAGCTTCTGACCAAGCCTGATCCATTTTTCATCCTCATAATCCCAAATGAATGAGGCCGTCCACTTGCCATCAAAACCGGAAAGAGGATACGTTACGGTGCGCACAGGCTCCCATGTGAGGTCGTCGAGCCACCCGCAATCCTGTCCCGCTGAATGTGAATTGTCTTTGTGAAAAGACCACTGGAGCCGGTTGTATCCGGAAGGAATATTAATCGAATACTGCTGCCAATCAGCCAATTCGCCCGAAAGGGTTTCCATGAGCTTGTAGTCACTGTAAAATTGAAGTCCGTCATATTGTTCACAGGAAGTACGCCACCAAAACGACAATTTTCCGGGACCGACTACATAGGCATCAAGCCGAGAACCCTCGTTGTCGCCAACCGCACCGCTTTGCAGTGCGCTACCACCCCCATGACTGACTGCATCTTGTGAAAACCAGGAAACACTGCCCTGCGGTGTCCAGATGTTTGGGATATTATGAGCACCCAACGCTTCCTGCATCGTATCCGCCGATGCCGTAGTAAACGACCAGGCGTTGCCTATAGCCGCTCCCGCTGAATTCGTCGCAACTACCTTCCAGTAGAATTGAGCATTACCCGCGCGTAGTCCGGTATCGTACTGTGTTCCAGACAAGGTGGCCACCAGCGTCATATTATCTGGCGCCGTTCCAAACCAAACCTCGTATCCGGTTGCGTAGTCAGCCTCGTCCCATTGCAGGACAACGTTTCGGTTAATACCGGTTGCTCCGTCAACGGGAACGGGGTTCGTTGGTACAGAGGGAGGTGCCGCAGACATCATGCGGACAACCACCTGCTTTCCATCGGGATCTTCGGCTTCGAATTCCGTGTAGACCCGGCCATCGGCATCCGTGCCCGAATCAATGCTCCGCTTGAAGGAATAGGTTTCCCATGCAATTCCCGCAACATCGAACCACCCGCTCCCCGTCATAACGGAAGCGATAAATGCCCCGCTGTTGACCGAAGCGTTTAAACGGTCTTGTTCTGCAACACCAAGACTACTGTTTCCAATAGCGTCCAGACTCACATACTTGATGGCTGTCACCGGAACTGCAACCTTCAGATAGACAACGCTTGCAGCACAAACACCCCCACTAATTGGGTTGGGAGCAAGAGCAGTAATCCCGCAAGAAACCAGCGCAACGCCTGATGCCCCTGTTAGCACCGGTTCATTTTCCGCAACAGTTGAAAGAAGATCCAAAGATTCTAATGCCGCATCCTGCACTTCCTGCCCAAAATCCATGACCTGATCGAGTCGATCCGACATGAAGTTTACAAAATTTAGTCGATGGGTAAGGTCATCGTCCAGCTCCACTTGACCAATGGTAATCGTACCGTTCGGGATTCCTAGATACTGGTAGTTATGGAGGTCTTCAAACGGCACCATGCAAAGTGCCTCATCGCCCTCTGCCACAAAACGGAACAGCGATGCCGTTCCGGGATTTACGCCATCGGTCGTGTAGGAGAACCGACCCTGTGCATCGGTTGTCGCCGCAATGGCCACGGATGCGCGAGCCACCGGATCTTCCACCGCAATATCAATGCCGCTAGCTGGATTTCCGCTTCCGTTGAGTACAGTGCCACTGAATTCAACCTGAACCCATCCATTACCTAACGGATAGGAAACCGCATCGTAGTCGGCAGATAGAGAATAGACCTCGGGAATATCTACGATACTCACAACCTGAGTCGCGGTTTTTCCATCATAGGTGGCGGTGACCGTGCAGGTTTGATTTCCATCGACATAGTTGGCAATCAACTTTCCGCCGGGGTTGGTAATGTTTACATGCAGTGCATCCTCACTCCAGGAAGCCGAGGTCGTAACATCATTTGTCGACCCATCGCTGTAATGGGCGATGCAATGGTATTGGGCATTGCTGTTTTCATCCAAGGATGTTGGTCCCGAAATGGATATTGAGTTCAAGCTGGCTGGAATATTTTTGACCGTAATCGACTTGGTGGCCGACTTCCCTCCATACGATGCTGTGACCGTCACAGGTAAATCGAAGGAAACCTCCTTGGCGGATAACACTCCGCTGTCCGAGATGGGCGCATAGCTTGAATTGCTACTGTTCCAGTCTGTCGCGCTTGTTACATCGTTCGTCGATCCATCGCTGTAGTGGGCGGTGCTGGCATATTGCACCGTGGTGTTTTCATTGACGGTTGACGAGCCGGATATAGAAACCGAATCAAGAGTGACTGGCAGATCGTTTTCAATCAGGACGCTCTTCGTGGCCGTTTTCCCTTGGTAGGTCGCCGTAACCGTAACCGGAATGTCCAGCGATACGGTTTTCGCGGACAGTAAACCACTCGAGCTGATTGGGGCATAGCTTGTGTTACTGCTTTGCCAGTTTGCTCTATCTGTAAACCCAAGAACTCCGCCATTTTCGTATTGAACATTACAGATGAACTGCGCCGAGCCATTTTCGTTAACCACAGAAGGACCCGCGATTGAGATGGAAACGATATCATCTTCGAGATAAATACTGAGTGTGTCCGTTTTGCCGCCATAATGTGCCGTAATCGTACAGCCCTGAACATTCACCTCCAAATACGGGCTAACAACCAGCAGGTTGTTGTCGTAAGGAAAAAGTGCATTGCTTGAATCTGTTTCCCAGCTTGTGGAACTGGAAATATCAGTGCTCGATCCGTCGCTATAGTGAGCGGTACAAGTATACCATGCTTGCTCATCCTCCCCGACAATCGGAGATCCCGAAACTTCAATATACGACAATGTAGGGGCAATTACTTCGTTTCTGACTATCAGCGAATGGGTATCGCTCTTTCCCCCATAGCTTGCGGAAACGACCACCCTCTTATTTGAATCCACGCTCTTGCCCGTCAAACGTCCAATTGAACTAATCGATGCGTATTGTGTCAGGTCAACGCTCCAACTTGCAGGGCTGGACACATTCTGCGTCGACCCATCGCTATAGGTCGCGGTGCAGGTATATTGCGCTGAATTGTTTTCCAGAACTGAATCGGGGCCAGTAACTGAAATGGAAGCGACCGTTGCGGCAACATTTTTGATGGTTACGTTATGCGTGTCGGATTTGCCGCCATAGCTTGCTGTGATGGTGCAGGACTGGTCGGAGGAAACCGACGATGTACTCAGGTATCCGCTTGAGTTGATTGTCGCGTAGCCTGAATCCTCACTCCAGGAAGGAGTAATGGTTTTTGACGAGCCATCGCTGTAATGCGCCCAGCAATTATAGGTAAAGCTACCGCCTTCATTAATCGAAGTGACGCCGGAGATGCGAATGTAGTCTAGTATTGGCGTGGTGGAGCCAGATTTCTTATAATGCACCGTATACTGATTTGACCCTGCAACACTAAGTGCAAGGTATATTTCACTCACTCCGCTTGGCACCGTATAGTCATACGCAAAATTTATACCATCGGAATATTGTCCTGCCGCAAAATAGGTAACAAACGTGTCTCCCGGTTTGATATAGCCAATTCCTGAAACCAATTTTGTTGGAGAGACCCCTCCAGTACTCCAAATTTGAACCTGATCCCCGGGCGAAACTCCAAATTTAAAACGGTCGTTCCGGTCACCATTTCCGCCATCAATAGTATGAGGACCATGAGTATTTTCAGTCGTTGAAATTACACCAACATAAGTCGGCGTATCGTCATCACCGGGATCCCACTGGTCAGAAAAAACTGATCCCCCGCCGAGGAATAGACCGACCAAAATCAACCAAGGATAACTTCTCCATCTACGTTTATTCATCGTCATTTCTCCATTTTATAAACACGCACGAGATATACGCCGTACCCGAAATAGGTACAAGAATATTTTACCTATTTTGGGTAAAACAAGAATCGTCCCTATCTTCGGGACATGGAAAAGACAATCTACAGCGATGAATATGCCCAGTTGCGGAAATGGTTACGGGATCAACGAAACGAGAAGGGAATCACTATGCGGGAATTGGGGGAACGCATGGATGTCATGCACTCTTTTGTCGGGAAGATTGAACACGGAGAACGACGATTGGATTTGATCGAATATATCAAATATTGCGCCGCCCTCGAAATCGATCCCCACGAAGGTCTGAGCCTCATTATCGCATCCTCTGAGAAATAGAGCGGCTCCCGACAGACAACCACTCCGATGCTTTTCTATAGATCTAGCAACCCAGAAGGACAGGTAGAAGCGGTCTATAATGGGCAGACTGCATTTCTTTACTTTCCAAAAACGAAGGAATTTAATGACCTCGTCGAGTTCCAAAACAACCATTATGTCGATGAGCTATGGGCTTTGGGACAAAAGCCTTGCTCAAATAGGGCCATTCGAATTTCCGCACATGAATATAGCCACAAGCTGGTATATGCCCTCTCAAGGTACGGATTAATCTTAAGCGGATTCAACCAAACAGCACGCTTCATCTTTCTGCGCGCAAAATCTAAAAAACTCATTGAAGCGTACTATAGTATGCGAACAATATACTTTATGGAAAGCTACGCATACCAAGAGTCTTTCGCGCACACGATCCAATCAGAGCTTTCACTCAAAAAACAATCCCCTGAAGAGGTTTTTGAAAATGCATACCAGAAAACATACAAGAGAATTATTTCTGAGTGTGAAAAATGCATTAAGTCCAAATGGGTTGTACATGATATTTTACCTGCTCTGGTCGCGAGACCATTGCTTATTCTACTAGGCTATAGGGCACATAGATATTTTGATAATGAATTTACCTATCTAGATGAGCAGGGTAATCTGAAACATGAGCTCTTCACGAGCAGATGCACTAAACTGGATAACGAGGAGATCCGCTGGCAATCTCTGCGTGGAGAACTAAATAAATGGATGGATCATGTAATAGACACAATAGCCTCAATTAAGTCGATATTTTCATCTCATCGCGACTATTTCGATCTAAACTTCGAATGGTATTGGATAGGACAGCGCTGCCAATTCCAGACGCTCCAGAAATTATATGGAATGGAACGACAACAATTTCTAGATGATATTTTCTTCCCAAATGCTCAATTTATCATGCAATGGGCGGGGATTCCCATTCAAGAACAGGCATCTCTTCTGGAATTTTCAGAGGACACATTGCTCATGGACAAAGCATCCTTCATGAATAAATGGAATTCAGCACTGTCCCATTGGAAAAATATTTCGGAGTTTAATCGGTATTTCGCATTCTTTATAAAATCTGGAAACTAAATCATGCTCAACTACACCTATCTGGCGAAAAAACGCGAACTCGAGACGCTCAATGAGGACAATATTGCAGAGTATCGCTATATTGCCCTGTTCCAAACGGGAACCTATGCCGATCATCTCATTGGTGTGGAAGAATCTATTCTCCGGGCAGAACTGACACGGTTTATGAAAAAGGAATGCCTTATCGTACTGGCATCAGAACTCGCAGACATTCCTGATGACACCTATTTAAAAACAATTATAGGTATATTCGACGAAGCCCGCCAGAATCTCTCAGGTGAGGCCGGGATCTGTATTGGAACCATCTTTTCGGAAGTAGATGAAATTCTTTATTCAAATCCCATCTGTGAAAAGATTGCATGGGAAAATGAGAAATCGGGAAAATATCCATTTGCACAGGCAGCAAACCGAATCCTGTTAAAGCTGCGGGTTCGGCTGACGGATACCACACTCGATCAGTTTCCAACGCCTCCACTTCCTCCGGGAGTCCAACCGCTGGTTTTCCCAAACAAGTCTCAGATACTCCAACGCCAGACGGATAAGAATCTTACGTTGCGGGGCATGGAATCCGTTCAGATTCCCGGGACAGAAAAGACCTCAACGGCTGATAGAAAATCAATCATGAAGGCAAGGAAGGGTACGCTGGTACATCCTGATACGATTCAGCATATCGCCTATTGCTTGGAGGCTTCGGCACCCGACCTTGTGCTTTCCCAGATCGTTATAAACCAGGGCATGGTTCCTGTCATGCGTCAGGCTATTGTAAAAAACGGTGATAAGGAGACGGCCAAGTGGTTCGGCCCGTTCTCTAACTTCCTGTTTGAACAGATCAAGCTCTCCGACCATATCCCGGAGAGCCTAGCCAAATTTCTCTACTACTGCTTCAAAAAATGCCTGATGGACAACCCGGTTAAAGACATTCAGCCGGAAAATCTAATCAATTACGAAGAGTCAAACTGACTTCCCCGAAACCGCTAGCCACTGGTGAAGAACCGACACCTTTATAAACCAGCTAGTTTTACCATTGGTTGGTGACAAGTCAAAGACTTGGAAAACACCGCTAACCAAACCATGCTATGCAATACTGAGGAACGGCTGAACGCCCTGAACCAAGAAGACCTTTCCGCCTATCCGTTTTTGGCAATATATGACCTTGGCAACTACGCAGAGCGTATGGAGCCATGCGAAATTGCCATGAGCAAAGCAAATTTCGCCCGTTTCATGCGCAGAAAAAGCATCGATGACTGCCTCGTTCTTCCGAAGGATTTTCTGATAGAATACCGAGAACATCCCCTATTACAAAATGTGGCCGGACACTTCAAGCCGCAAGCGGATATTGAAGCCTATATTGCAGTGGCCGACATTCAAGACGGTGCAGGCAACGGAGCCAACAATTACCACTGTGAACCATTCGATATGGCTAACGGGACAGGAAGGTTCCCCTATGCCTCAGTAATCAGCAACACGCTGGCCAAACTAGAGCAAAAGCTCTGGTTTTCAGCACTTAACTGAGATCCTGGACACCATGCCCAGACCCAGAATTTCGGGTCAACCGGCGCTTTGTTCCATAGTTAACTGTGGACTAACGCTCCTACATATTTTTCGCAAAAAATCCTGTCTATTTCTTTTCGTCGGAACGGGAATTCCCCCGTCCGAAAAACGAAAGGAAAGAGCGATGGATATCATCAGCAATACATGGAACACCTGTGCGGCAGTTATCGACGCCATGCCTTTGTCGATTTCAAGCTTTCTGCTACGAAGCAATATTATGCTTCTTCTCGCGGCACTCTTTGCCGAGGTTGGATTCAATAAAGGCTACCGTTCAAAAAAAGCCCAGCTGTTTTTGGTCGCGCTCGGTTTGGTCGTCGGAATAAGCCTTCCGCTTGAACCCATTCTCTACACCCGCGTTTTCAGGACGATTAAACCTTGGTTCATTTTGGCGTTGGCGGCGGGTGCCTTCTATGTCCTCCCCGGCAAAGTGGCCTTCCTTTTGGAGCCGAGGCTTGGTTCTCAGCTGAAGCTAAGGCAAAGAATCACAATTACTTTGTTTTTTCTATTTATACTTAACCTATTTGGGGGCCAGTCATGAGCCTCTTCAAGCACTGCATGAATTTTTTGTTTGCTGATCCGGTCATAAGCAAGCCCGAACAGATCCATCCAATTGCCGTGCCGGAAAATAAAACAGGAACTGGTGCATCTTCAACACCGGACACCAAGCCTGAATCCGGCCACACGGAGCGGAAACAGGTGATCATCCAACCGATTACACCCGGGGAACCCATGCTTGAAAGTGATGAGCAATGGTGTCGCCATAACGATGTACAGGAAGGCATTTCCACCCAGAATAAATATGTCACGGCTAGCGGCGAAGTGGTTGATGCATCTGAGATCAAGGCCGAGTGTTTTTGCTGCCAGCGTTACGAATCGGATTTGGTTCGTTCCATCGCCTCCTCCCGCGCTTTGTGCAGGGTGTGCCGCAAGGAGATCACTCTGTCGGACGGACAAACGGGGTTTGTCAGTGCTGACGAATATCAAAAGATCGCCGATGAATTCGATGCGTGGGAAGCCTACGACAACAACGTAAAGGTGCCTCGTCGATGACTCCACGCAAAACACCAACCAATCATCGCGAAAGGCTTGTTGCTCTGAAGGAGCAACTCTATCGGCTTGGACTTCAAGGCGACCCGCTTCTTCAATTCTATTTGGAGCAATGCCTTTCGCCCATCGAAAGAACAGCCTCGAAATTCTATAGCCTTCTTTCCAAGCGACTTTCAGAGGAGGAGTTCAGAAAAAGCATCTTTGGCAACGAATCTGTACCCAACTTATCCCCAGATACCTCAATTGAGATTGGGAAGACCGTCGGCAAAGGATTGCCGTTCCGGGTTTCAATTGCTAAGGTGATGCATTGGTTGATTTCGGGAGCTTCTGGCTCGGGTAAAACCAACCTTATTTGCGTTCTTGAACGGGCGGTCCGAAATTTCATTGCCTGCACGTTGATCGATCATAAAGATGAGGGACTTCGGTTCATCAACGAAGTACCAAACTCCGCATACTATCCGCTTGATAAACAGCGGTGGAACCCTCTGAAAGGTGTCGGAAACCAAACCGACTATATTCGTTATTTTTCTTCACTGCTTACGAGGATGATGGCTCTTCTTCCCGTCACGGCCAACGCGGTCAGGGCACAGTTATTAAATCTTTGTTCCGACCAAAACAATCTTCCCGCCATCTCCGACCTCGCAGGTGTTTTTCAAAAACTGGCTCAGCAGGAAATGCGTTCCAGCCTCCATACGGCTTCCCGATGTTTTGGGGATCTGGCGGTTTCTATGGGGCGCTGGGCAGATGTCCGTACGGGCCAATGGCCTTTTGGCGAGCACATGCTGAATGTCATCCCATTGAAGGACATGCCTGCTGCGTTTGAACATTTCTATATTTCGCTTTTGCTCAAGCACATGACCGATCAAGCCTCGGTACAGGGGCACTCGACCGCCCTTCGACACATTTTATTCTTCGATGAAGCTCTCACCTATATGGGCAAGGAAATGGAGCCTGCCGCCGGTAGCGGACGAACCAACCAAGTCGCCGAGATGATGCGAACCTCCCGCTCGTACGGTATCTCCATTATTGCAGCCGTCCAGTCCCTTTCAAAAATCCAGGATTCCGTCATTGATAACGCAGGCATCTTCATTGCTTTTCGCGCAAACAGTGTTCAAGAGGCGAAAATTTGCTGCAAGCGTATGGGGTTCGATGAATCTCGCTATCCGGAGATCTTGAATCTTGAAACGGGAACGGCGTGGATCACATCACAATGCCATCAACCTATAAAGATTAAAGTGCCGTTTGTAGACCTCGGCGACTATCCAAGTGACGCGGATATTGCCAGACGGATGGAACCGAGCTGGGTAAAATGGGATACCGAAGCAGTCTTCGCTCCTGAAAAATCCGATCAAAATACCGCCATCGATTTCCGGGAACTTCTCGGAGAAATCGAGCCGAAGATATCAGATAGCCAAACCAATATCGTAGTGCCTGAAAATGAAAACCAAGCCGATACGTCTTCTCCCGAAATTCCTGAGATACCTCAACCGCAATACACACCACCTATCCTTAAGGAATATTTCGCGCTGCTTCAGTCCTCTTCCGAAAATCCCGATTATTCCGCCACCGCCCACTACAAATCCCTCGGATTATCCGCCCGGCGCGGCAACCGAATCAAAGCAAAAATCATCGAACTAGGCTGGGTCGAAGCCGTGCGCGCGAGTACCGGAAAATCTGGACGCCCCGCCGAATTGCTGAAACCCACAAAACGCGGAAGGAAAATGTTAAAATGAGTGCACGATCAAGAAACGAAGGTGATGCCCATTTCTGGGCGAAAATGGGCCTAGTGTTTGCATACAGCAACGATGAGTGGTCAGCTTGGCCCGAATGCGGCAACGCCGACGTGGTTGTCCTGCACTTGAAATCTAAACTGCTGGCAGCCATTGAAGCGGAATCCACTCCGAAGCATGTGCTGAATAACATCAAGCGCAACTTAGATAATGGCTGCGAAGCCGTAGCCGTTGTCACACTTGATTGGCGATTTCACAACCAGATCATCAACAAGGTGGAACGGCGTTTCCCGGACAGCCGGAACTCTATCCAAGTATTCCGCTACAACCAACGTGGGTATCTCGAACTCCGTGAATGGCTGAATGAGCGAGCTGCGGCCAAGGAACGCCAGCATACCTCCCACCCAAACCATTTCTTAAATAACCATAAACCAAAGGAGAAAAACCA
Organism: Kiritimatiellales bacterium; assembly: GCA_016744085.1. Taxonomy (GTDB): domain Bacteria; phylum Verrucomicrobiota; class Kiritimatiellia; order Kiritimatiellales; family Pontiellaceae; genus Pontiella. The sequence continues at coordinate 25,645 of JADGFE010000001.1, forward strand.
ATGAGAAGCCCACTGTCATACCTTGGAGGAAAAAGCCGACTGGCTCCACAGATCGTGGAAGCGTTCCCGAAAGATCACACCTGCTATGTCGAACCGTTCTGCGGAGCATGCTGGGTCTTGTTCAATAAGGAGCCGAGCAAGGCGGAGATCATCAACGACCGGGATCTCGAACTGGTCACCTTCTGGCGCGTTATCCAAAACCATCTTGAAGAGTTTCTACGCTACTATAAATACGCAATTACCAGCCGGTATGTATTCGAGCTGGAGAAGAAAAAAGATCCCGCAACCCTGACGGATATCCAGCGAGCTGTCCGTTATTTCTATCTCCAGAAACTTTCGTTTGGCGGCCGCACCTCCAACCGGGCATTTGGAACGTCCGCAACGGGGCCATCTCGCCTGAACCTGTTGAATATGGAGGATCACCTGCTTGAGGTGCACTGGCGTTTCCAGCGGCTCACCATTGAGCATCTTGATGCCCTCGAATGTGTCCGCCGCTATGACCGCAAAGATACCCTGTTCTATCTGGATCCGCCGTACTATGCGACCGCCGGGTATTCCGTGCCGTTCAAGCATCAGGATTTTCTGGATTTATCCGACACCCTGAAAGGGATCAAGGGGCGTTTTGTACTCAGCCTCAACGAACACGAAGCCGTTCGGGAGATCTTTGATGAATTCAATTTCAAATCCCTCTCCCTCAAATATTCGTGCGGCAATTCGCGCACATCCACCACAACCCGTTCCACCGAGCGGAATGAAGTATTGATCAGAAACTTCTAGGCGTTTGGGCAAAAGCCGGGCTGACCGGAAAAATGGAGAAAACGATGAAACAACCTGAACAAAAAACGGTACCGGCTCCCAGCCCGGCTCTTCTGCCCATCGCCCAAATTCTAACTAATGTCCTACTCCGGCGTTTTTCTGAAGATAGAGCGGAGACCGGGGACGAAAGGACTTGAGGTTTGGCGGTACGTTATGGCCCAACAGCAGCACCATAAAAACGGAGAATATCATGGAAATAAATAAACTAGAAAAGGTGCTGAACAAACTCTCTATGCAAAAATTGCGGGAGCGTTTTGCGCAGTGCTACGGCCATACCCCGACGACACGAAATCGTGCCCATCTAATCAAAAAGATTTTGTGGGCAACCCAAAGAGATGCCTTTGGAGACATCAGCGAGGCCGCGCGTCGGAAGGCTCTTGCCATCGCCGCCGACCGCGATGTGAAAGCGCGTTTCCCAGCAGTGCAACGCCCCGACTCCGAGATCAAGCCTGACACAACGAAAGTGGTTGCCTACCAACCGGTGCCAAACCTATTGCCTGGATCGATTCTCCATCGGAAATACAGGGGTGAAAATATCCGAGTTCTGGTGCTAGAAAACGGTTTTGAATGGAACGGTGAGTTTTACAAATCCCTCTCCGCTACAGCACGAGCCATCACAGGTACCCGCTGGAATGGCAAATTGTTCTTTGGTCTCAAGAAAGGAGAAAAATAATGGTTGTTCCCAATACTCAGGCCGTGCAGATCCCCGCCGCAATTTACGCCCGAAAATCCACTGACGCAAAATTGGAGCAACAGGTGAACTCCATATCCGTCCAATGCGCTGCCGCACGAAGTTTTATCGAATCCCAGAAGCATCAAGGTTGGTATTGCATCGACGAAGAATTATCCGACAACAACCAAAGCGGAGCGACCCTAAAACGTCCCGCCCTGCGCCGCCTGATGCAACTCATCAAAAAGGGAAAGGTCAAGGTTGTTGTTGTCAACCGACTCGACCGCATTTCCCGCAGCCTATCGCAGTTTCTCGAACTGATGACCTTTTTCGAGGAACACGGTGTCGCGTTGGTAAGCGTTACACAGAACATTAATACCAGCACCCCAATGGGCAGATTGATGCTGTCCATTATTATGTCTTTTTCAGAGTTTGAAAGAGAGCTTATCTGCGAGAGGGTCACCGAGCGGATGTATGCCGCCCGAAAGAATGGCCAGTTCCTCGGAGGGCGGCCAGTCCTTGGCTATAACATCAAGCCCGAAGGCCGTGCCTTGGAGATCGATGAAATTGAAGCGATTCGGGTTCGGGAAATCTTCGAACTCTATCTGGAACTCCGCTCCATAAAAGCCGTTGTGCTTGAGCTCAAAAAACGGGGTTGGAAAAATAAGCAATGGGTCACCCGCGAAGGCAAGGTAATAGGCGGGACAGATTTTACAGCCAGCACCCTCCACAACCTGCTGAAAAACCAAATTTATACCGGAAAGGTCACGCTCAAGGGCGAGATCTACGAAGGGCAACATAATGGCATCGTTGATCCCGATATTTTTGCACGGGTCCAATCCATGTTGGCGAACAACGATGTCCAGAAAGGTAATCGGAACCGCAATAGCCACGATGCATTGCTCAAAGGATTATTGAAGTGCAAATCCTGCGGGACGGCCTTTGTACACGCCGGGACTAAAAAGAAGTCAAAATACTATCGATATTATACCTGCTCAAACAAACGGCTCAACGGAGCGCATGCCTGTCCTTCTCCATCGATCCCCGCTGGTGAAATCGAAAATCTCGTGACTGAACAGCTGATGTCCATCGGCACCAATCCTGAATTGCAGGAGATGGTGCACCGTCAGTTGGCTGAGGCCATGGATGCCAAACAGGCCACTTCCGCCCGGGCAAAAAAAACCGCAACACAGCAATTAAACCGCATTACCAAGGAGTTGGCTTCATCACGGGAGTTTGGTGCATCTGAATCGTTAATCCTCCACCTCGAACAAAAGCGCCAAGAGGCCGAGAACGCCCTCGAAAATGCCGAAAAGGATGCCACATGGCACCAACCCTCGAAAGAGGACGTCATCGCGGTGGTTCGCGACATGGCAGGGTTGTGGCCAATGTTCAACACGGGTGAAAAATGCGCCTTTGTAAAAACCCTGATCCGACAGGTCGAATACGACGCGGTCGAGGGCAGCATCACGCTCCATTTCAACGACGAAGGATTCATTCCTTCCGCTCATGAAGGAGGTGAAGCATGAGCGTCTCTATCAAAATGAAGGTTCACTTTGCACCGGGGAACCATAACCACCGTGTCCTGCGCAAAGGCAAGCAACCCAAACACTCAAAATCCACCCGACTTCCGCGCGTCACCCGGCTGATGGCTTTAGCTTTGCGATATGAAAGGTTGCTTGAGCAAGGTCTCGTAAAAAACCATCAGGAACTCGCCGATCTCGCCGGAGTGGAACGAAGCCAGATCTCGACCATTCTGCGGTTCCGGCTCCTCGCTCCCGATATTCAGGAGTGGCTTTTGAATCTTCCAGAAACCGAAAAGAGCAAAGACCCAATTGGGATGATTGAACTGCGCTCCATCTCCGCCACGCCCTCCTGGGAAAAACAATGCGAGCAACTTCGCCACCTGATTCCAAACCTTTATCCAACTTCCGCGCCGGAGGCATCGGCTTTGCCGAAGGCGCATTAACAAAAAACAACAAGGAGAAATACAATGACAACACACTCAAACCTTCCATTGGTACGACCGGAGGCTGAAACAGCAAAACGAATCCTGGACATTTTCTTTCTGGGGGATGGTTCCTCATCAATGACAGGCCCACCCAACGCCATACTTAACCAAGCCACCCGGGAATGCCTCAATGAAATAAAAACAGAGGCAAAACAACATCCCGAAGTGGAGTTCCGGTTCCGCTGCATCGCGTTTGCAAGCAATGCATGGTGGCTGATCGGCCCCGATCCCGTCAGCATTGAAAATGTTATCTGGAAGGAACTGCCGGCCAACGGAGGCACATCCACCGGTGCGGCAATAGAAAAACTGGCCGAAGCCGTGACGGAAGACAAAATGCCCGAGCAGGGTCTCGCGCCGGTGATGGTCCTGCTGTCCGACGGCGGTAATACCGATGGACAAGCCTATGATCGAGCCATTGACAAACTCGACAAACTGCTGTGGGGAGCCAAGGCAATTCGGCTTTCTATCGGAGTAGGCAACTATTTCAACCGTGCCCAGTTGGAAAAGTTTACGAACCACCCGGAAGTCGGCGTACTTGAGGCCAAAAGCGCGGTCGATCTGGCGAATTATATCCGCTATGCGACCGTCACGGCCTCCATAGCCGCCTCCCAGAACCAGTCCGATCCGGGCAACGTATCGACCAATGTAACCCTGCCGCCTCCGCCGAAACAGGTCGAAGCGAGTGCAAGCAACATCATGCTTTCAGCGAGGTAATGGTATGAGCAAAAACATTAAACCTGTATGGCCGACCTTCGTGTCGGCCTCCTCCAGAGGATTCTCACACGCGCGGAACGGTACCTGTTGCCAGGACGCGGTCGCTGTTCGAACCGGCTATTTCCGGGCCGAACCCTACTGGATCTTCAGCTCCGGTGATGGACATGGCCATCCGGCCTATGTGCATAGTGACCAGGGATCCGTTCTGGCCAACCTGTCCGCCGAGCAGACGGCGGTCCAGTTTCTCCTGTCGGGACTGCACAACGAGGATGATCGGGACGAGCACTTCGCCGAATTTTTCCGAAACCATTTGAAAGAAGAATGGATCAGAAATATCCGGCAATCCCGGCAGGCCTACCGAATGACGGACGAGGAAATCAGCACATACGGCTCGACCCTGCTGATCGCCATGATCTACCGCGATACCCTCTATCTCGCCCAGCTCGGCGACGGGGATATTGTGATTGTGGATCACGGTGGAAAGGCATCGTTTCTGGTCGAACCGGAAACCGGACCGGTCAGTCCAGGCACCGCCTCATTGTGTTCGTCGAATGCTAACGAACGCTGGGCGTTTGCCTGCCTGCCGATGAAGGATGTGGCCTTTTTGATGATGTCGACCGACGGTCTGATCAACTCGCTGACCGGCCCGAAGGCACACGTCAAACTGGTAAAGCAGTTCCAGAACCACCTCCTCAACCTGCCGACCCCGGATATCCAGCAAGCCCTGCCGCAGTGGCTGGCCGAATATTCGGAGGCCGGATCGGGAGACGACATATCCCTTGTGGCAATCGCCATGACATCAATAAATAAACAAACAAAAGAAAAAGGAAAAGAAAATGAGACAACTACCAAAAATACCAGGACTAATCATCGAGAAGAAATTGGCCGAGGGCGGTCAGGGGACGGTGTACATTGCCCTGAAGAACGGGAAGAGACATGCCCTGAAGATGTACAATGAACAGAGCGCAACGCCGGAACAGCGCAAGATCATCCACTCCCTCGTAAAGGCGGGGAATCCGGCAAAAGGGTGTCCCCATCGGTTCGCATGGCTGGAAGAGTTCGTCGACTGGCCGGACGGAAAAACATTCGGCTACTTTATGCCGCTTATCGATACCAAACGATATGTCTCCATGGCCGAGATCGAGTCAAAAAGAATTGCCCATCCCGGCTACGGAATCATGGTCGAAGCCTGTCGGCAATTGGCCGAATGCTTAAGGGAACTGCATATCGGCGGTTACTGCTACCGCGATATCTCAAAAAAGAATTTCTTGCTCAATCCGGACAGCGGCGATGTCATGATCTGCGATAATGACAACATCATTATCGACCGGCAGGACATCGGAAATATCAAAGGGACAACATCGTTTGTTGCTCCCGAAGTGATCCTGAACACCGCCAAGCCCTCGACGGTCACCGACCTGCATTCGCTTGCGGTGCTGTTTTTCCACCTGCTGTGCGGCGGGCATCCGCTTCACGGAAAAAAAGAGAGGGAAACCAAGGTGCTGGACGTTATCTCCTCACGAAAACTGTACGGCCTTGACCCCGTATTTATTTTCGATCCGAAAAACCGAAGCAATCGATTGCCGGACGAAAAAGGATATCGCCATGTAGCCAAGCAGTGGAAAGTTCTTCCCGTCCATATCCGGAACCTGTTTCTTAAAGCGTTTACGTCGGGACTCAAGAATCCGTCGGAACGGGTTACCGATATCGAATGGAAGAATGCGTTGACTCAAATGCAGGATCTTCACCATGTGTGCGCATGTGGCGCAGAAAACTTCTGGGATCCTTTGCTTCACCAGCAAAGCAATTGCTGGCATTGCAGCCGGGAAGTCAAGTATCCCCCGAAGCTCTACGCCAAGGGCAAATCGGTTCAGGCGATGCTGGTTATATCCGGACGGCGGGTTTCCACCCTGCACTTCGGAGATAAATCCGGCTACCATGCCGTCGGGGAAATGGAAGAAAACCTGCAGGATCAGTCGTTTGTGATGCTCCGGAACAAATCCAAGGAAACATGGAAAGCCACTCTGGGAGACCAGAAAGCTGATGTGATTCCCAATCTATCCATCCCGTTGGTTCCCGGTCTGGTGATCAAGGCGGGGGTAAATGAACTGCTGGTCTATCCATAAATGGAGACTCAAATGTCTTGCTACGAAGAAGAGTGCCCTGACTGCGGAGCGTTGACGGACTACAACGAATTACGGCCCTTGATTTGTTCGGGTTGTGAGCGGCAACTCCTTCCGTGCAATGCCTGCATGGGGGAACACGGGGCCGATAACGTAAACTGCAACAACTGTCCATGGGAGACATCATGAAAATATAGCACAATAGAATCGATCCAAAAAACAACAAGCTCCGGACGGGATACGCCTCCGGAGCTTTTTTCTGCTTACCATTCAGAAAATCACCGATCCTTCGGTGGGATAGAATTCGCCATGGAATCCACCAGCTCCCGAATCATCAATGCGGATTTCTGAATCGAGCGGGCAACTTCGCCCATGGTGGAATTGGGAATCTCAAGTATTTCCGGGGTCTTCTGTTCCAATGCTCCAAGTAACGTAGTCCAAGCTGTAATATGTGTCACATGAGCATCAATCTGATCGCGGATTTCGGTTGTTTTCAGTGGTTTCTTTTCCATGCCACGCACACTGCCCACAACCCTCTGCGACAGTCTAGCGAAAGGAGACTCCAATGATTTCGACCTTTGGATCAACGGGCGAAGGCCGCACTTGGGCATTATAACAAAACTATCTTCCGATGATTTCCACAAAAATTACCGTGGCTGGCTGATTTAATCCCTTGCTCTCTACATGTTGTGTTTTAGGGCGAAACGGCGCCAAATTTGTCCATAGGTGGTGTCGAATTAAGCCCGCTTGAGTCAATCAGCTAGCCACGAAAATTAATGTAGAGCAAAAAAAGACAGAAAACAGATTCATCCGCCTGTCAAAATCCTTCAGAGATTCTGATTTTATTCTAGATTCAGGGTGATACACTCCAAATTTGTATTATTTTTATGTATCTATGTGAACAGGAGTTGAGGAATGCCCATAAAACCTGATGAAAAGAAAACCACGCCTCAGGATTTTTTTGAAGATAGTATCTCGATACTATTTTATTATGGACAATTGCCCGTGATTGCTTTGTCTTTTGGCACGATACTAATAATTGACGGGTTCTATAATACCTTAGACTCATGGTGGCAGATTGGCGTCTATTTCACCGCTACACTTTCCTTGCTTACCTCTCAAGCTGCTATTACAAAGAAAGTTAAAAGATCACAACCTATCGCGATAACCCTTCTATCGATAAGTTTGATTCTGACAATTGTCTATCTAGCATTACTAATGTGTATTACATCTGGTCATAGCAGTCCATTCCAACATCTGTATTTATACATGCCTGCTGTTGTTTTCATGGTTGCCCAAAGACGAAAATGGGTAGAATATCTGACTAGTTTAGGAGTACTCGGTAGCTACATTGCTACATACAAGCCCCCGACCCAATGGGTTGCTTGGACTACTTTTCATAATAACAACTATTTAGTTTACGTTATTTTCGAAATTAGCATGGTAGCTTTCCTACTCATACTTCTCAGTATGGTCAACACAAAAATGGAAATCCTTATAAGACAAGAAGGTTAGTAAAAGTTAGTTTATAAAAAGATGAATACTCAACGTCGAAAAATCATAGGGTGGACTTTATACGATTTTGCTAATTCTTCGTACCATTTGCTGATACCTAGCGTACTCATGCCGCTTTTTTTCCGGCAATACCTTATGGCAGATAGTTTAAACATAGACTTTCAATGGGCTTTATTGATTGCTATCCCCGTCGTATTTGCGGGGATATTTAGCCCTTTTATTGGTGCATTTTCCGATGAAAAGAAGTGCCGTCTGCGCACTCTTATCATAACAGCAGTCCTCGCAATGATCTTTGCTGCATTGATTCCAATGGCTAACCCAGAGAGTTGGGTGATCGGAGCTTTCGCATTCGGAATTTCGTATTTCTTTTTTACTTTGTCGCTGGGTATATACGATGCCTTTCTTCCAATTTTTGCCCGAAAGAATAGGGGTAAGCTCTCTGGAATGGCTTGGGGACTGGGTTATCTGGGTGGCATTGTATCATTGTGTCTAATTTATCCTCTGCTCAGCAGTGCTCAGCTACCTGAAGGCATCGTTCAATTCAGATGGGCTATATGGATTACCTGCCTCGTTTTTGCAGCATTCTCAATCCCTTCATTTCTGTTAATGAAAGAACGAACCTCTTTGGGTGTCTCCCAGACTTCCAATACTCTGGCTGAACGATTTGGGCTGGCGAGAATTGCAGGCACATTGAAGGGTTGGAGGCAAAATAAAAACCTATTTAAAACCCTCTTCAGCTACTATCTTGCAAATGATGGCTTATCAACATTGGTTTACTTCACTTCCATTTATGCGGCAACAACTCTTCATTTTGACAACAAGCAGATTCTTGTTCTTTTTATAATTGTCCAGCTAGTAGGAATTCCTTCATCCATCATTGGGGGAATACTTGCAGATAAGATCGGTCACAAGAAGGTTATCTATCTGACACTTGGAATATGGATTATTTTATGCGTGGGCTTTGCTCTTTGCAGTAGCATTACAGCATTTTATATACTGGCGATAGGAACCGGCCTGGTTATTGGAACAACTCCTTCGATTTATCGCTCCTATTTAGCTGAATTCGTAGACATTGACAAAGCGGCAGAAATCTATGGATTTAATTCATTCGCAAGCCGAGCTTCAAGTGTTGCTGGGCCAATTCTGTTTGCGATAATTTCATCTATGACTGGTAGCCAGCGACCTGCGATGCTCTGTATGATGTTATTCTTCCTCTTAGCAGGAATTATTTTAAAAACAAATAAAAATATCGCCAACAACCAGAGCGACATCTCTCTATCATGAACTCCACCTACCACCAAAGATTCGAGAAAAGGATCGACGCAGTTGAAAAAGCATTAGAACAATCCATTTCCCGATCAGAAACATTTCAAAAAAACCTGCTTACACAGGGATTGGGGCTAGGGGTTCCCTCCATTCCAGGAATAACAAGCAAACGTCTTCGGGGCGTCATCGCAACACTTGCGTGTTCAGCATCAAATAATCAAACCAACTGGGAGATTTTTCCTGCAGTTCCCGAGTTAATTCACGCAGCATCCTTAATCGTTGATGATATACAGGATGGACATCAGCTAAGATGGAACCGCCCTGCGGTATGGACGTCTGCAGGAACACCTCTGGCCATTAATATGGCCTTCTCCATTCTGGCACTAGCACAATCGACCTTGGATGAGCTTGGAATAAGGACTGGCCATTCACTTGCGAACATCTTGATGGAAATGCTTGATGGACAGGCCAGAGATTTACAGGCAGAACAGTTTTACTCTGGGGGACTTCCAGAATATCTGCGAATTATCCGAGGTAAAACAGGAGTTCTATTAAATTTTTCCATAGAAGTTGGAGGCCATCAGTTACCCAGAGACACCTTAAAAAGCCTTTGTGAATGGGCCTCCTGTCTAGGAATTGCGCATCAGATCCAAGATGACATCGACGATATAATCGAAGATATTTCACTACCAAAAAGTCATCTTCACTGGTTTCTGGCATCGGAAACCCCTTCTACGACGAAAAAACAGACTTTAGATTTTAGTCTTAAATTAGCTGCCGAATACGTGGAACACGGCCTCTTGGCATTAAAAAACACAAATATTCCCGAACTTTTAAAGGACGATTTCTCGTTTATTCTCAAGAAAATTGGACAGCGACATTCCAGGATGGAATTAGTTGGAGATAACGTCTAACAGATAGCCAAGCAACAGCATCACTTAAAAACTCTGAACTTGGGCGTCATACTCATTGTCTGTTTTTGAGTGTTTTGGATATCCTGACGTTACGTCTAGACTCCTAAAGGGATTTCATCAACTCGCGCCTCAGTTTCGAATATATTGCTAAGGATTACTCGAAGCTTATCGATTGCATCCTGCTTGGTTGTCCCGATGGCCACAAAGAAGTGCTGATTATCAAGTTTTTTTCTAAGGTTTTCGGAAATCACATATCCCCAGCTATCTATAGATGCGCTAAACCCTCCACTATCATCTTCAAGCACAGCGCCCCATCCGATAATAGCCTCTTTTGCATCAGTGTACTGTATTCCTGTTATGTATTGTCGCATTCGATTTTCTCTTTCATTTTCTGGGTTACACCAACTAAATCACCACTTCTTGAAGCAGTAGATTCATTGACCTTAGTTTCTGAACCCAAACTCGAAAATTCCTGTAGCTTTTTAAGGATTTCAGCCGGGTAGTCTTTATAATTCGAGGTTGCAACACCCTGTCTCAGCCATTCTTCTTCCTCTCCCTCAGCAGCCTCAATTGCTTTGCGGAAACACTCGTTAATGACTTTGTGAGCCAACGCTTCAAATTCATCCACAAGCGACAACCATTCCTGTACTGCACCAGATATTTCACCCCTTGTAGACAACGGATCATGATAATAACATTTTGTATCTTTATGAAGCTTATGAATGGAGGAGGCTATGGCGTTAAAACTTTCCAGAGGAATTCTTCCCAATGGCAACGCCGCACGATGTGACCAGACCTGAAGGATCAGCTCTGTACACTCTTTCTCCGCAGTTTTCTTTTCCTCTGCGTTGTCCGCATGTTCGACTCGGGTAAGGAGCTCTGCTAAATGATGCGACATCCACTTGCCAAGCGTGTCATTTGATGACGACAGCTCCAGTTCTTCAACAAGCTTCTCACCCAATTTTACTACTTCCATAGAAATCATATAACATCCCATCTTTCTTCAGTACATACAGTTTACAATAGGGTTCAAGATATCCGTAACTGTCTCGACTATAGCGTTCCTGTTTCCGACGGATCTGTACTTCAACAATCATATCTTTATTTAATCTAGAAAGCATACGTAGCATGAAGTTCATAGACATTGTTATTCGCTCTCCATACTGAGAGTGACTTCCCCTGTGCTCATCTCGCCACTCTCCCCAAACCTCGGAATTCATCACCGTCATGCCATCGGAAGTTTTCCATGTTCGTTTATCCTTAGATTCCTCCAGCTCAAACATCCTCATTATACCAGGGCGGGGCGCGTTAGGAGGATAGTATATCGCACCTGATAGAGGATCTAATCCATCAAGATGTTTCTCTCTATCATGAAGAGTAATCCAGCCCTTCATAAAAAATGGGTTCCTTATGATGCTCATATCAGAGCCAGCCCAAGGAATACAATAGTCCGAAAATCGCTCACATGTCTGAAGAGCACTCAACAAGGATAATGAATTCTCAGGAGATACCAGCGCGCTGTTGATACGTACATCCTCCTCTTGTCCATTATTGTGGGTCGTCCAATTTCCCCAGCCGACTACTATCTGCTTATCGGCAGATGAGAAGAGAGAACCATCAATATCGTCCTGTGTTACTGACCACTCCCAGTTCTTGCTATACTCAGCTTTAGTTATATCAGGAGTGTTTAAAGGGTTCGGATCGCGGTAATCAGCTATCCAAGTACCGTCGTCGCATGTCAGAATGTGATCTTTCATCCAGTCAGGCCAGTTTACGTCGCTCCACCGATCGACAGCTATAGGCTTGGTCGCTAAAAGTTTACCCGCAACGACCATCATAGCATGCAAACTGAGATAAAAACTGTAATCGTCATATGCTGGATAGCTGTATTTTGAGACAGACCCATAGCTACTATTATGTATGCCCAAACTATTTCGAGGGTCTTCAGTCCATGCTCCAGTTGAGTCGGTTATTTCCCACTCATCCAGGATGGTGGATGCCGCCATAGTTTCAATATCATCTACCGTCGTATCAGCGAAAGTACGCGCCAACGAACTAAACCACCCATCAGATAAATCCATATGAAATAGATACCGCGAGTCCTTTCGACTTCGCCATTTCCCTCTTCCGTGGGTTCTTTCTTCGGGATCTTCAACAGGAGCATGTTGACTCATGTTTACATTGGTTAGGTCTCTCAGCACCTGTGCCTCATAAGTGCCACTTTGATACTTTTCAAGGGATAGAGCTGCCTGTCTGGCAAAGTGACGTATCTGAATATGACTCTGCTTCAATGCGACTTCAGACAGCCACCCAGAATGTTTAAGAAGTACATCTGGAGTTTCCTCGGCAATGCGCGCCAATGCAATCAGCAGATATAGTTGTGCATGCATGTAGAAGAAAGGTAGTCGGCTATCAGTATACTTTTGAGGGTTATCGTTTTCGAAGAAACCTATGACTGCATCAACAATGCTGCATTGACCAAGAAATGCGAGGCGACGTAAAGTGTGCGCAGTTTTCCACCGTAGTTCTGATTGAGGAGAACCAAGCAAGCTCCATAAGAGACCTGCCATACTCTTTGGCAACGATTCCGGTGGAGCAAACTGCAGTTCCCAGTTGCCGTCACCATCATCATCTCTTACCTGCGTATCAAACTGCTTGGTGACATACCGGAGAATCTCCAGTGCATCAGAAGAATCTAAATATCGGAGGTACTTCTCAACAAACCGGATCACATCGCTTGTGGAAAACTCTTCCAGATGGTCAATTATGCCGGTTAGCAAGTGCGTAATAACATCCGGCTCCTCCATACCAGTAAGTTCTGCTAATAATCCAATGCGTTCATGCATACGGTATCGTGGAGTGGCAAGATCAATAATCCTTACATCCAGCAAGGTTCTAGTTGCAGACTTCACCGCCTTTTGAGTACGCAACGACTTTCCCCAGTCCACAAAGGCCGCTTTCAGTGCATCAACAACCGCATCTTCATGTGGCTCCTTAAGATAAGCCAAACTTGTGATATGTGCATCTCGCTGTTCCAGCGGAACCTTAGACCTTATTATGGAAAATAACTGACCCCAGCTTGTAAAATTCCGGCGGCGATGATTCCTAGACATTATCTGATCAATAACTGCCGGAGAAGTAAGGTCAGCACCGTCAGGAATAACCGGCTCCGAGTCTTTGTTATCCGGAGCCACTCTACTTACCCTTACTGAGGGTACATATTCCTCTTCAGGCTCTTTTTCTCTTATCCACCGGGACTCAATGCCATGCTGAGCCAACTGACCTCGAACGTCAGGGGATACGTGTATCGTGTCCTGATTAATTTCAATGTCACGCAAGAGCAACTCCCTGAAAGCTCCGTCATCGAAAACATGAGGATTCTTCTGAAGAAGAAACTGAATGACATTCTCATATCGCCAATACATCCCAACCGAATTAAAAGCAATCAACACCTCTGAATTTATAACACCTTTGTATAACAGAGTCTTGAGGGCTACCGGCAGATTCTCATCGAACCACCCGACATTCCTGTCCTGCCACCGACCAAGGATGGTGAATACAGATGGTGGATGAAGTTCCGCAATGGCTGAGGCCATGTTAGTCCACGGGAACTTGTGATCGTCATACTTATGAATAAGTTCCGCTACGCGGGAAAGATTGTAGGCATCTTCTGCAGTTCCCTGAATATTTTTTCCTGTTTTCCATGCCAGTTCACAGGCGAGATCAAGCCTGGCACGAGCCTCCATATCAATCTTGTCTAGAACCTCAAACCCGCGTTCAAGTAATAATCCAGCTTCAACCTTATCACAACACAGCATAGCTGCGGACAGTTTCGCATACGCGTCTGCCGTGTCTGATGCTGTCATATGCTCCCGTTCAATTAGGATAATAGCTTCATGCGCAAAACTAATGACCTGTTCAGATGAAATTTTTTGATGGGTTGCCATTCGCGCCAAGGAGGTCCAAGTGGGAATGAACACCATGCATTCGCTGGCAAGTAACCATTGCCGGATAACCTGAATACGATCTTCATTTAAAATCCCTGCATGGGTAAGACACGAGAACCAGATCATGCCGATATTCTGTTCAATTCGAGTAAAACCTGGTCGCCGATTTTCATACGAACTACGGCGTTTCGCAGATAAATCCGCTATAACCATTTCAACTTTACAAGCACTCAACCTTCCGGAAAGCAAGCGAGCCTGCAATAAATACCATGGCAATAATGGCTGATAATATTCCTCAAGATCCCTTCTTGAATCTGACCGAGAATGATCAATTTCATCTTTTTTAGGTAAAAGATCATCTGTAGTAAGATCCTTACGTTTTAGGGCTACATATAGACTATGCCACCTCAGTATAACTTCCGGTTTATCGTCTGATATCGATAGATAATCAATAAGTCCGGGGCGATGCTGTTCAAGGCAATTTATGGCTAACCGCTTTTGGCCTTGGTTTGCCAATGCTTCTGCAAGACAAATAACACTGAGTACATTTACGTGTTGCTTCGGCTCGCCATCATGACGAACCAACCGGCCATGGCGAAGGAGAATCAGCGCCAGATGTTTTGCAACTTTCGTTGGCAATAACACTCCTACGGCATTGAGTTCAACCGTAGCTCCTAGAAGGGAGTTTGCTGGAAAACGAGAGTTGTTAACCAGCTTCAGAGCACAGTTTTTTCCATATAAATCGATTAACTCGTGTATTAGGAGCGCTCCATGATCGAAACGATTATCTAATGGCAACCAGCGTCTTAGCTCTCTTATTGCCGAATTTTCACCGCGTAAGTGATGAGCTGTAAGTATGAATGCGATAATATCTTTGTTATTTATCCCTTCTCGTTCATGATCATCCTCATCTACAGATGTCCGGGACCATTCACGTAACCACACATTTGCTTGGCGCAAAAAACCAAATGCCTCTGGCCTGCAGTCCTCATTGACTGAAAGCATGAGCGCTCGGTGGACAAGGTTCGAACCGCGCCACTGGTTTACGTGTTTTCTGAAAACCATGTCTACTAAGAACTGAGTATCGTTGAGTGCGCTAACCAACGTTGCATGGTTCAGCAAGAACTCTCCCTGTCTATCCTTTGATGCCAGTTCTTCAGATGCTCGTAGCAAAAGGCACATCACGTCTCGAACACGGTTTTCTGAAAGCATCGCCTTCATTGCATACTGCACTCGCCGGAGAATTATGTCCCTACGAGCGATTACTCCTTCGTTATCAGGGGCATTATGCTCCAAAGCCAGTTGAAGTAGTTCCGCGAACTCTCCGGCACAGTAAAGTATTCTAGGCAAGACTGCGGCCACATAGGGATCGGTCTCTGCCAGAGGACGCAGCCGAACGGCTAAGTCCTTGTAACCGGTTGCATCACGGTCATAGGTCTCGCGGAACCATGTTTCCACAGGTTCATCACGAAACTGAAGTGCGCCGTCCTTAACTAGAAATGGATGCCCCATATCAGATGCAAAACTAATTACGGCGGCATCAGGTATATTGGCGGCATGTGCAAGAACAGCTATGGGCACCATAGGTGGAAGAAAAGCCAAAGCAAAACACAATTGATCTATGTCGCAGGGATTCGTCGCATGAACTCGAGCCTTCTCCAATGATGTCTCTACCTGATTACAAATTACATCATCAACAGACCTTGCAGACGGACCCAATATCTCCATTAACTCATTAAGATTTTTAGATAACTGAAGCACATAAGACTGGGTTCTTGGGTTCTGACTGGTTAATCGGTGAAATATATCAACGGCATTATCATTTGCGTCTGGATATTTCTTATGAAGGTGCTTACGTGACTCGTCTCTACAGAAAGCATTTAAAAGGATCTTACAACAGTCCTGCCGGAGTGCTAACAATTCCAGCCGTTCAGTTCGTGCCATGGCGACGATCCGGCACCCTTCAGGGGGATTTTCCTGTAGAAGTCCTAAAACAAATGCTCGCTCCTGACGGTCATTTGCTGCCATCACAGAATTATCCGCTGCATCTAGGATGATCAGAACTATGCTACCCGGCCTGCTTCTCCGCACTGACTCAACAGCTTGCTGTACACGTTGCCTGAATACATTGAAATATTGAGAAGGTTGCGTGCCGACAACGGGAAGGAGGGGATCACATAGCCCTTTACCGGAAAGCTCATTAATTATTTGAACAATGCCATAACGATGCTCATGACGGGGGATCCTATCCCTCCTGTACTCACCTCCGGCAAATCCATCAAATATAACCGAAACAGAGCCCGCTGGCATTAATTCAGGCAGACGGTTTGCCATGACTGATTTCCCAACACCACCAGACGCATGAATAACAATCGTTGTTTGGGCGTTGTATATCTGTTCGGCGATTTCACTCTCCTGCGTCCGGGAAAAAACTTCTTCACACTCTTCAAAACGGGGAGGTGCAGGATATAGTTCATCCTCCGAAATATTCAGGGCTACCAGTAGATTTTCTTTTCTAATTGTTGGATCCGCAACAGAGTCTGAGAGCGTATTTTGGTATACGAGCTTTGTAAGACACATCTGCACATTTAAGTCCCTGCTTGCTGCGAAGCTATGAACATCACCGGCAAGAGCTGCCTCCTGTTCAACACGGTTCTTCTGTTCTCCAGAAAAATCAAGAGTGGTTAAAAATTCAGAGAACAAGCCATCATCAGAGCCATATGACTTCTTAATGGTTAGATAAGCGTTTCGAGCATGCCCTTTTAGCCGAGCTTCAGACCCCGCAAAAGTAGCATTAATGGCCTTAAATATATTTTCAGAGATTGGACGATTCGTAAAAAACTGAAACCTGACCTTTGCCAGTATCTCTGTTGCTCCATATTGCCCAACCAAAACCCTAAACCGTTCAGAAAAACCGACAATAACATCTTTTATTTCACCAGCAGTCCACATCGCATTAGGAGATGTCGTTGAATGTTTCAGCTGGCTGTATACAACCTGTCGAGCTTGATCTATTTGCTCACCGCCAAAGTACTCAGCCATATCAACAACGAGCAGACCTTTGGTTGATAGAGCGCGTTCTCTTTCGGAAATTCCCTCAATGGAGACTGCGACGAGATCGTTTCGGCAATCTAGAATTCGTAAACAACGCCGTGCTGCCCATAACACGTGAAAGTCATCGCCGTCATTTCTATATCTGACTTTCTTTAGATCTTCAGTCATCGCGGACATCCAGAAATAGTATCTGAAACTGATTAGATTCCATGCTCATCTAGCCGAGTTCTCCTTCTTCGGTTTTCAGAGCCTGGAGGTTGGATTCCTTTGGTTTTACTATCACAAGTTCATCAATCAGGCGGTCCGGATTAACAAATAGCTCCGGCGTTTCTTCCTCTGGGATGTCTTCCAGCATCAGTGCCGCCTTGGCCTGTTCAAAGGCTGTATTAACCGAAAGACCGAAACCAATAGCTGAGTAGAAGGCGGCAGAGAAGACGCGCGCGGCCTCATCGCCAATCCCGGTATTCATGCCGATAGCGGCGTCCACATGTTGTACGACGGCTTCGGCCTGAGGACGGGAATAACAGGCGTTGAAGAAGACCAAACGAATGGAACCGGACGCAGCCATCATGGTCTGTACGATGGCATCCTTACTGACCAGCTTGGTGCAACCCTGTGCGTCTTGAAATACGAGTTCCTCGGCATCCGACCCATGTCCGCTAAAATGGATAATAGCGGGTTCGTGTTCGTTAAGAGCCTGCAAGATATCAAGAGGGCGTGCCGCCCAATAGGAGACCAGTTCGACCGAGTCCCGGTGGCGCGACGCACGGATCTGGGTGGTTATTTCCCGCACCTCTTCGTCCAGTCGCAGGTGATTCTGATCCAGCGGATTGGAGGCAAGGAAAAGTACCTTTATCTTATCCGGAAGTTGTTGAAGCTCCTGCAATATCGTGTAGGTGGCACTATGAATCTCTCCATGTTCCTGTAACGTGCTGGAGATATCTTTCATGCGCCGGGCATGTTCATTCGCCTGTTTGTCGGCTTCACGCTTAAGCTTGCCCATCTCCCGTTTTTCTTCACGGGCAATTTTCGACTCTTCCTGAGACAGCTCCTTTTGCCTCTGACCTATCCGCTTTTCGATATCCGCAACCTTTTTTTCCTCGCGCGCACCATCTTTTTGCAATCGCTCGATCTCACGCATCTTGCTATTAAGTATGGAAGAATTAGTTGTGCGCGAGGCCGACTGTGAAGCCGAGTTGATGCGGTTCGAAAGCTGCGCGATTCGGCTCATTACCCGAGCCTTATCGCTTTGCAACTTAGCAATGTCCTCTCGCTTTCGCTGTGCCGTTCTTCGATAGCTATTCAATAGACTCATTTTTACCTCTTTCACATCGACATACCAGATGGAGGCGATGGTGACGAACTCGATGCGCCGAAAGAGTCAGCCCCGTGAAATACTATTTTTTCCAGTTCCTAAACCCACTTAAGCCGCCCCTTCAAAAATACGGTTTACAATAGATCTAGAGATTGTGCCCTAAATTTATGCCATTCCATCACTCCGAGTAGAGTCCTCTATCTCGGATCTGGCAACCTTGTCCTTATCGAACTCTTTCTTGATAAAGATTCCCAGAACAGCAGCAATCGCTATCCCAAAAAAAGCTTTAGTCCGCATCGTAATAGGTGCGAATTCCATTCTTGTACCCCTCATATTAATACCTCACTTGATAGCAGTGCCTGGAGAAATCCTCACAATTTTTGAGTAGGAAATCATACTGCTTGTTGAATTCATTTTTCGTAGCACCCAAAACCTTAAGGGCTTCTTTCTTTACTGCAATTTGGTGCGCCCGGTTCTTCGGCTCTGCCCGCACCGAAACACGCTTCCCATCTGCAAATTTACGAAGTGATGTTTTTACTATCACCGCAGATTTGTCTTTTTTCTCGTTAGCAATGTAATGAACAACCTGATTGTTTCCAACGTAGATTCCCACATGCTTAAAGACAGTACCGCCGACACCTCTAAGCGGACGCTGAACCATTGATCCAGATTTCATCTCCATACCTTTCCTTTAGATTTAACGCACACAATATTAATTTCGAATTCGAATTTCATTTTCAGAACGAACACGAACAGGTACCAACTGCGGAATATGCGTTGCGATATCATTATAGATATCACCACTATATGATGGTGCGGAAATAGAAACCACCGCTCCAAAACGAACTTGATCCATAACTCCATTTCGGGACATTGCATGCAGTACAAGCATTGGGTTATGTAATGATTTAGCCTGTTTTCGGACGCTGTTTCTTATTATTGTATCCCACTTGAGGTTTTTCTTCCGCAAGGTTTCTTCCGTACCTTTATGACCGCCTGAGTCTGACTTAGGCAATGAACTTATTCCCCAGCCTTCATCGGCTAGTTTTCGGGCCAACTCTTGATCCTCAACAATGTTTACATATCTCCCTTTTTGGGAAATTGGGTCAGTAAAACGGTATACGTCACTGTTCGGGTGGAAACTTTCCTCTATGCAATGAGATGTGTACTCCAACGTATCGAGATCATTGACCGCACTCTCGATAGCTATCGTCCACTGCAGAGTCACAAGCCCCGACAATTCGACTGCCTCCGGTATAGGTATTGGCAGCTTAATGTTTCTCGTCGGATCTATTGCCCCTTGATAAAGGATTGTAGCCGTCTTTTCGGAGCAGTTTAAGTACGTATCAACATCATCACATATGCAACCATACCCATAATCAAAACATCGGAGTCCATCTGGATGATTTGCATTATGAATGATTAACGACCTGGCAAGTAGCGGACTAACTCTATCAGCCATTCCAATTAGCTGAGCCGCAATTCCCGAAACTATAGGTGCTGAAAAGCTGGTGCCCTGGGAAAGCAACCGTCTGTTTTGATCAACCGACAATAAGTGTATCGGATTATTATCAGTACCTCCGAAGGCTAAAACATCAGGTTTGGTCTTTGCTCCTTCACGCCCCGGGCCACAGCATGAATACGGAGCTTTTTCATTATCTGCGTGTGCGCCAACGCCCAGCCCATTCACCATATCTGCTGGCGACTGAATTCTATCATTTGGGGAAGCACAATCCCCATCATTTCCACAAGCCACAACAAATAACACATTATGCATGTGCGCTAGATTATCCAGCGAATATGAGAACCGTGAAATATTATCATCTAAGATCGGCCCCCTAGGACCAAAGCTCAGGTTATAAACATCAATATCGGATCTTGCTGGCACGACTTCCTCAATCAGATCAATCGCTTCGTAAAGGTCAATATCCAGCGCATCTTCCAGAGGAAAAACCCTAAAACTTTCAACTGACACATTAGGAGCTGGCAGTGACTCCCCTTGCTTATGCTGGTTTAAGGATCCGTATAACACGGCTCCCGCAACAGCAGTTCCATGGGCAACCGCTTGGATTTCTGGAGCAGATGATACTGAAAGATTGGAGCTTTCATTGCTATATGGGCTTAGTAACGGATGGTCTACCTTAATCCCTCCATCAAATATACCTACTTTAATTGATGATTTTTCTGAAATTTCCGGCGGTAATGGTGCCGAAATAGCGCTATCCCCAATATCCCGTACAACAGGAAATGAACTCATTTCCAGCGGGCGAATTGCACGCATGGGGTTGTAGTCATCAATGACATCCAAAATCGTCTTCGTTGCATCCAAACTAATAAATGCGAGATTACTGGGATACACCCGTGATTTAACAGTTCCAGCATCCTCGCCAGAGGCATCCAGCAACGCTTTAAAGTGCTCCACAAGGTTGAGTTGATTATCCCGCGACGGGTGTAAAACAATTTCAACTTTTCCTGTTTTCCAGTCGTCAGTAAACCCCATGACTCGCTCATCGGATTTCAAGAGATCAAGATTCTCTAGGCGGCATACATCCGCCATAAATGACATGGGTAGATTGGTTTGCGACTCATCCAGTAAGGCCTTCATTCTATCCAAGGCGGACACATGACTCCTTATAAAAATGGTTTTCCCTACAAACTCATTTTGCCCCTTTTTGATCTTGTTCTTCAAACGATCCGTATGGGTTATTTGAGTAGATTCGACATTCCATGCACGCGTTCCAATACGCTCGATTCCTGACACATTTCCAATGAAGGAAGACATGTCAAAACTTTTAGCCAGAGCCTCTGGGTGAACTCGAAGGCAATAGAAAAATTCATCCCCGAATCGCAGTTCAGGCGGTATTTCAACATATTGTTCCTTCAACAGATCGATATACTGAAAAAGGTCATGACGGGCCTGATCATACGTTTTTGGGGGCGGCGCAGCATTGCCGCCATACTTACGTTCAACAGCTGATGTTAATGCTTCTCCATTTCCTAGGATTGGTCTTCTTCCTCTCATTTCGCAGCCCCTTTCTTAATATGATACTGCACACTCGTTGCGCTTAATCCAGATAGCTCAGCAAGCTTCCTTACCGGCATCTTTCTCCCCATAATTTTTTTCGTAATTCGACACAGATCACCTATCTTTTTTGAATCTTCGAGTCGTGTCTTCTCTAATAAAGTCTCCAACAAGGAATCGTTCAGAGGATCCCCGCTGATCAAATGGTGCTTTATTGAATTATTGGCATATAAAACGATCTCGGAAGCATTTCTTCCATTTAACACCTCCGCTAAAACGTCCATTATTTCTGACGATATCGATTCAGAATAATCTCCAAACGCGCGCTGAACAATATTCACAGCCTGCTCTTTTCCCGGCAATGGAAGCGCAATGCATGAATCAAAACGCCGATAAATCGCCGCATCCAGCATTTCGGGATGATTAGTCGCTGCGATCAATATCGAACGAGCTGGCCATGATTCCATTTCCTTAAGCAGGACATTCACAATTCGCTTCAGCTCGCCAACATCAGTCGAGTCATCTCTTCGCTTGGCAATCGCATCAAATTCATCAAGAAATAAGATGATCGAATCCTGTTTTGCAAAGTTGAATATTCTCTTAATATTCAGACCTGTATTGCCCAGTAAGCTAGAAATTGATGTAGCGAGATCAAATACTGCGAGCTTCATTCCAAGCTCCTGAGCTAGCCACGTTGCAAGCATAGTCTTACCCGTACCTGGCGCACCAGTCAGCAGTAACTTATTTGCAGGAAAAACCCCTGCCTCGAGCAGCTCGTCCGCCCTTATCCGCTCCTCAACGAATCGGCCCACTATCTTTTCGATACCTTCGCTGAAAACGGGTTTAAGTGCTCCCTGAACACGATCTTCAACCTGAAGCAGATTTGCATGAGAATCACGATCTGCAGGAGGCGCAATTCCTACAGATCTAAAAGCTCCTGAACCTCTGGAATAACCTGACAGCACGGTTGCAACATCCCTAGATACGTCCGGAAACTCCTTTCGGAGCCGACGAACCAATGACATAGCTGTTAACTCGATATTTTTCTTGTCCTCAGATAGCCCCGCTTCTATCAACCTCGGTATATCTCCCATCCATCCATGTTCTACTTTATCTTTTTTTGCCATTTTATAGACTCTCTTTATGCACTCGTATTATTGAGTTATATTCATTTTTGTTCTACTAGAAATATATTTACAATATTATAGAACATATTGTCAAGGATCTGATTCACAGCAACAAATGCTACTCCATATATAAAAATACACTCGCATCGCCATGCCAAACGATCACCATTCAGAATGAACTGGGATTGAGAACTTTAGGATTTTGGGTGCCGGAAGTTCGCTTTATGCAACGACTGGTGTCCGAGTCGGATGCACTGGGGTTTAGGTGACGGTAAGATTCATAGAAAAAGTTCGCTTTGCCATATTGAATGGTGACCAGTCAGGATGAACTGGGGGTGCATTTCTGGGGGTGCTGGAAACGCAGGTTCGTATTACCGTATTGAAAGGTGTCCTATCGGGAAAAACTGGGGTTTAACTCGGTGGAGAACGGAGAGCAAACGGAGAATGTCGGTAGAAATCGAACTACTAAATCGCGTTTTCAGGGTTGGGAGAATCACAGGGGCGCGGGAACTCGGCACATCACTTTTCAGACCGTCCGCGCAACGCCCTCAAGCAGTTACGGTTACGCTTAGTCGTTCTGAGGGGAAATAAAAACGACGAACTCGCAATGAGTTCGCCGTAAAAAAGTATGGTCGGGGCGACTGGATTTGAACCAGCGGCCTCTACACCCCCAGTGTAGCGCTCTACCAGGCTGAGCCACGCCCCGATCGGATCAATTGTTTAGCAATTGAAGGCGCAGAACGTAGCATGACGGTTTTGGAGCGTCAACGTAGACCTGCTACAAAACTCGACTCAACTCCGCTTGCATTATAATGAACATATCGGGCCTGCTTACATCCAAGTCGCATATTCCATTCACTGTTTTCTTTTAAATACGCATTTGCCCCCTAAAATCAGCCGCTATGAACAACATTCCAGAAATTCCCGATCAACAGCTTGAAAAATATTCTTCCGCAATCTCTCTATCAGATATGGAAATCTTTGTCTTTCCGGAACTGCTATACAGCCTGGTGCTGGCCAACATTATGTCGCCGCGTATCTGGGAGTGGAAAAGTCATGATTGGTTTGCCAAGCTGGATACGATGAAGCCGTACAAAAAAATTCAGCGGTTAAAGCAGTTCATTATCGATAACTATGAGTTTAATCTCGATCTTGATACGTGGGGTTTAACGACTAAAGAATCGGAAGTGGAGCGTTTTTCTCCTTACATGGATGAAGAGACGATCGGACAGTCGAATGCCCTGTTTGGGTATGCAGGTGATAAGCATTATTTTTCGTTGGATATCCGGAAGCACTTTGGCCTCGATAAGTATAATTCGAATATTATCCCTTTCTGGAAAACGGAAACATTGGAGGCCATGGATGCTTTTCGGCACAAGGATGACTATCGGGTGGGTGCCGGCGAATGTGTATCTCTTTCTACGCTTTATGCTGCGGCGCTCTACATTATCTGTGACATTCCTTTGGAGGATATTTTCCTGATTGCCACCCCGCTGCACTCGCAGAATTTTATTAATGTGAATGATGGCGTGCTGACGAATAATCGCCGGTTGGTCACCAAGAATATGTGGTTTAACGGGTCCGACCTTACCGCACGGGCGCAACGGGCATTGCGTAATGAACAGGTTACTATCGTAGCGAATAATACCGGATATATTCACACGGTATATCCAGATGCAACGATTGCTCCCGAAAGCTTTGAGCTCTTCCGAAACAAGCTGGATACCTTTACAACAACCAATATCACGTTCGAGATCATGGCTAACTTCCTTCGCGAGCGATCTGAATTCCAGAAGTGCTTCCAGATTAAATATATCCGGCACGGGAAAGAACAGTATTTACCGATCGAACGAGCCTATGGATACGAGCACGGTTCTCCCTATAAGGTATCCGATAAGGCCACGCGCGATAAACTGCTCGACCAGATCGATGAATATGATTTTTATACTGAACCTATTGAAGGACGTATTCAGCTGAATAAGCTTTCCGACTATCTTCAAAATAATCCGGTCTCACACTTTGATGAAGAGAGCATGCGGGGTCTGGCTGAAAAGATCGAATGCACTGGTGATATGGAACGAAAGATGTCCGTAATTGAAGGGCTGGTGGATTTTGTTCATCTGGATCCGGAGCTTCCGGAGATTGGAAACAAGACCTTCAATGGCCCCGGCCCCATCGCCATTCAGCCCGGCATGCAGCGGGACGAAATTATTGCCTATCTCGATTCAATCAGAACAACGCACACGGTTGCCGATCTGTCATTCTATTCGAGCCGTGATCTTGGTGTCACCCATTGGGAGCCTTTCTTGAAAGCCGCCTTAGAACGTAATCCGGTTATTGTCGTTGATACCCGTGAATTATCGGACAGCGATCTGATCCAACGCATACAGGAGATGACGAACGAATCAATTTATGACGGTTCGCGAATCGCCCAGCCCGATGAAGTATGGAATTTTCAGCGAGGCGATGGCCTAGAGCGCGCTATTGCCCTCTCGAATGTCTGGCGAGTGCGCTATCCTGAATCTAAAATCGAACTGTCTTCAAATGAGCAGGATGTCGACCTAAAAATGAACGGGCACGAACTCAAATTTGAGTCGACCAAAGGTTTAAACAAACAGGTCTCGTTATAAAATGAAAAGAACAGTTTTGGTGGCACTTATTATGGGATTTTTAGCTAATTTACTTTTTGGTGGAGGAACAGTTAGAACACAGAACATTCCGTCGCTGATTAAAGATGGCGCACTGGTGATTGATGTACGTTCTGCAGGAGAATTTTCTGGTGGACACATTGAAGGCTCCATCAACATTCCGCATACCGTAATTGCGAAGAAGATTGCCCAACACGAAACAGATAAGGCCAAAAGCATTATTGTCTATTGCAGAAGCGGCGCCCGTTCCTCCACTGCCAAGAAATCGCTCGAAGACAAAGGTTATACTAATATAATCAACGGCGGCGGCCTCGGTGACATGGAAAAGATCCTGAAAAAAGGTTAGTCCGATTTTTACTGAATTATCGCTGCTTCTTCCTTAATCGGTTCAGGAGCATTCTTCTGTTTCAGGAACAGCGCATAATAGTCATTTAGATCGTCAACCAGCAGTTCCAGTTTGATTTCGGCCCGCATGCTTTCAAATATTCTGCCGCGACCCATACAGGAAGCGCACTTTGACCGTGTAGTACCTTTCCCTTCGCAAACCGCGCAATCACCGGATCCCTTGCAGGCTTCGCAATCACTCTTGGCTCCCAGTTTTTTCTTTGCCGTTCCTGTCCCCTCGCATTCGACGCAGGAGCCCTTTTTCTTTTCTTTTTTACAGGCGGT
The DNA here is from genome assembly GCA_016744085.1 of Kiritimatiellales bacterium. Taxonomy (GTDB): domain Bacteria; phylum Verrucomicrobiota; class Kiritimatiellia; order Kiritimatiellales; family Pontiellaceae; genus Pontiella. Next base: position 51,456 of record JADGFE010000001.1, read on the forward strand.
ACAATCCTGCTCCAGATAGCCAATCGCTTTGCAGTCCGTACAAACCTTGATATAATCCTCAACATTCAGAATTTTATTTTTAGGATAGAGGACCTCAATCATTTGATGAAACCGGTTCGCATCTTTCAGGCGTTCCTTCAGCATGGACTGCATAACGCAGGCGGCAAGAATGTTGGTGCCCATGGCTCCGGTATACTCTTTGGATAAATAGTAGGCTTCTGCATCCTCGTTGAGTCTGGGCAACGTGACAAAAACTACTTCAACACCTGTTGATGAGTCCTGAACCAGCGGAAGGTCCTCAACGGCTTCAACTCGCCGGTTTATGATCCTTGTAAGATGATCTCGGTTAACTTCACAATAGATTCGATCCAGCACCTGGCCGCGCCCCCGGCAATTTGAACAGATACGAATCATTGATTTTTCCCCTTCACACTCGGTGCACTCGCTTTCCCCCTCACAAACTTTGCAATCGGTATTTTTCTTACCCATGCCCTTCTTGTTCAGGCCGCTCCCCTCACACTCAAGGCATTCCCCTGAACCCTTGCAGACAAGGCAATCTTGCTCATATTCCCCTTTTCCTGCGCACTTAACACAGGTATCAAAAATCCGTTCCAGTTTAACCGCATCAATCTTGTAATCCCGCTCTTCGATGATTAGCAAATAGCGCTTGGCCTTCTCACGATTACCTGAAACCAGGCTCTGGAACATCGCCATAGTCAGAGCAATTTGTTTGGCTTCATCATCTGCGCCCTCTCTGAGCAACCACTCCTCGCCAGCATCGCTGAGCCCCGGGATCACCTTCAGAACCGATTCAAGACCATATCGATCATCCAGCACCACAGGAGCGACTTCCGGCTCAACCGGTTGCTCCTCAACCTCTTCACCAAGATATGCCGCCTTCCAATCACCGGTAAGCAATTGGTAATTCAGGAAATGCTGACCATCGTCATGAACAATCATAAGCCCCTGCGAACTACGACGCCAAACAAAAGCATTTTTCAGCACGGATCCATCCGGCAAGGTAAAATCAGCCACCGGTGTCTCGGTGAGCACAACCACCTCCGATGCCGCCGCAGCACCGACGATGAAAAATAAACTGAAAAGCGCAAAAACCAGATGCCGAATCATCACCAACTCCATTATTGATTGAATACAAGTAAGACAATGTACAAGATGTGTTATTCAAATCCAATTACGCATTAAACATTACGAATCCATGAAAGTTGTCATTACAGAAAAACCGTCCGTTGCCCGGGATATTGCAAGCGTTCTTAAAATAACTGAAAAAAAGAACGGTTATATTGAAGGGCGAGGATGCACTATTACCTGGGCCTTCGGCCATTTGGTCACCCTGCTGGAGCCGGGCGAATATGATTCCGAAATGCGCAAATGGCGGCTCGACTCCCTCCCCTTCATTCCTGACGAATTTAAACTTAAGATTATTGAAAACCCCGGCGTATCCGAACAGTTTGAAACCATCAAACGACTTTGCCAGGAAGCCGAAGAAATTGTATGCGCCACAGATGCCGGGCGCGAAGGCGAACTGATTTTTCGCTATATCCTCGCGCTCAGCGGCTGCGAGGACAAACCGATCAAACGCCTCTGGCTCAGCTCCATGACCACCGATGCGATTAAGGAAGCCTTTAAGGATCTGAAAGACGGCCACGACTATGATCCGCTCTATGCCGCCGCCAAATGCCGCTCGGAGTCCGACTGGATTGTGGGCCTGAATGCCACACGACTCTTCACCGTCCGCCATGGACGCCTGGCATCGGGCGATGATCGGGTTCTGTGGAGTGTTGGCCGGGTGCAAACCCCCGTCCTTGCGATGATTGTTCAACGTGATGACGAGATCGCTAAATTCCGCCCCAAGCCTTTCTGGGAGCTGACGACGAAATACCGTGATGTCGTTTTTAAATATACCGGCGACCGCTTTGAGCAACCCGCGAAAGCGCAGGAGTTACTGAATCAAATTACAGGCCAGCCCTTCACGATCAGCGCCGTAACCGGAAAACAGAAAAAAGAACAGCCTCCACAGCTATTCGACCTGACAACGCTGCAGCGCGAAATTAACAAAAGCCATGGTCTCTCCGCTGCCGATACACTTTCGGCCACACAAAACCTTTACGAGTCCAAACTCGTTACGTATCCGAGAACCGACTCGCGTTATCTCAGCGCTGACATGAAACCCCGAATTCCAAAAATACTGGAGCAGCTAAAACGGATTCGCGCAGAACAGATCGAGCCTCTGGATCCGGCAAAACTTCCGTTCACAAAACGGATCGTCGACGACAAGAAGGTCACCGATCACCACGCTGTTATCCCAACCGGCATGATTCCCGGCTCCATCGGCGCCAATGAACAGATCGTCTACGATGCCATCACTACGCAGTTCATTGCGGCGTTCTATCCGGTGTGTGTCAAAAAAATTACCACCGTCGATGGCGAAAGCGTCGAAGTTAAATTCCAGGCGAAGGGCACACAAGTCATAGAAGCCGGCTGGTCGGTTCTTTTCCCTAAAAAGAAAAAAAAGAAAAAAGCAGAAGACGGTACCGACGAAGAGCAAGCTCTGCCGGTTTTCGAAAAGGGCGAAAGCGGCCCGCATAAGCCGTCCACCCGCGAAGGCAAAACGAAACCGCCCAAAGCCTTTAATGAAAACTCCCTGCTTGGGGCCATGGAAGCCGCCGGGAAACTGGTCGACGACGACACCATGCGGGAAGCTCTCAAAGAACGAGGCATCGGTACCCCCGCCACTCGGGCTGCTATTATTGAAACACTCCTTCGCCGTAATTATATCCGCCGCGAAAAAAAACAAATCCGAGCAACCGATATGGGATGCTGTCTGATTGCACTGATTCAGGATCCTTTGCTTAAATCACCGGAAATGACCGGAGAGTGGGAAGAAAAACTTAAGCAGATCGAACGGGGAGAAGTACAGGCATCCGATTTCATGGGCGGCATCTCTGACTACACCCGCAACCTTATTGAAAGCAGCACATCGGGCAAACTCGACACCAATCGCATCGGCGACTGCCCGCTGTGCGGAAAGGATGTGATCAAAGGAAAAACGGCCTATGGTTGTTCCGATTGGAAAGAGGGCTGTACGTTTATTCTAGCGGCTGAATATAAGGGATTAAAACTCACCAAAAATCAGGTTCAAGTGCTTCTACAATTGCGCGTTCTGCCCTACCCGATCCATATCGAAGATCAGCTTCGCCTGCTATTGCTCAGTACACAGCACGATTTAATGGATATTGACCTGCCCTCGGCCGACCGGCAAAAAAGTGAAAAAGACGACGGGCGACCGGCTAAGAAAACGAAGAATCCCCCGGCGAAACCGGGAGCGAAGCAACCCGCACCTTGATTCTTTGCAGGAGTTTGTAATTCCGCCTTAAGGCGGTCATTTAGGAGCGGGTCAAGATAGACCAGAACATTTAATGCGCGGCATACTGGGCCGCCTAAATATTTCCGTTCACCGCGGATCGTAATCCCGACCTCTTGCTCGTCTTTTAAAATAGGGTCGAGAAGCGACACTCCCTGTTTTTTTTTAATTCATTTGCCGTAATGGTCGTCAGATGAAGACTCTCCTATAGAACATTTTCAAGAGCACTTTCTGTAAATCCTAACGGGTGTTATTAGGTATGCGTCTCTTCGGCGACCGCCTTGACAGGACTACGCGTTCTGAGTTTCGCGGGATGTTTTCCACTGAGCTGGCGTCCAACTGGCAGCCTCCGCC
>JADGFE010000125.1 GCA_016744085.1 Kiritimatiellales bacterium
GACGGCAACGATCCATTCCTTATCTCGGTCCTTAGCACTGAGGAATACAGCACCTTTGGATGGCAGAACCTGGCCGGCAGCCACTTGCGCCTTCCAGTAGGCCAGCTCGAAGTTTTTATCGATGCCCATCACTTCACCGGTGGATTTCATTTCCGGTCCGAGAATCGGGTCGACGCCTGCAAAACGGTTGAATGGAAAGACCGCTTCCTTAACCGCGTACCACTCAACTTTTGGCTCGAAACCAACGAAGCCGAGTTCTTCAATGGTCTTGCCCATCGCAATCTGGGTGGCAATGTTGGCCATCGGAACATTGGTTGCTTTGGAAACATAAGGAACCGTACGCGATGCGCGCGGATTTACCTCGATGATGTAGAACTCATCATCCTTCACGGCGATCTGCGCATTCATCAGTCCTTTCACACCGATCTCCATCGCCATGGCAGTGCAGGCGGATTTAATGCGGGCAACCATTTCATCGGACAGCGTGTAAGGAGGGATTGAGCAGGCAGAGTCACCGGAATGAATGCCGGCTTCTTCAACATGTTCCATCACACCGCCGACATACACATCGGAGCCATCGCAAACGAGGTCGACATCCACTTCAATGGCATGCTCAAGGAAACGGTCGATCAGCACCGGATGATCCGGGCTGGCTGCAAAAGCGGCATTAACAAACGGCTCCAATTCTTCTTCTTCATAGGCCACCATCATAGCGCGGCCGCCGAGAACGAAGGACGGACGAATCATGACCGGGAAGCCGATGCGTTCAGCAATGACTTCTGCTTCTGCCAGGGTAACGGCTGTTCCTGATTCCGGTTGCTTTAGCTCGAGTTTGTCGAGCAACTGGCGGAATAATTCGCGGTCTTCTGCAGCGGCAATACTCGTTGGCGAAGTTCCGAGAATTGGAACGCCGGCTTCGAGCAGACGATCAGCCAGATTAAGTGGAGTCTGTCCACCCATCTGCACAATCATGCCGAGCGGGTTTTCGGCTTCGTAGATGTTCATCACATCTTCAAAGGTCAGCGGTTCAAAGTAGAGTTTGTCCGACGTATCATAGTCGGTCGAAACGGTTTCCGGATTGGAGTTAACCATGATGGCTTCATAGCCCATTTCGCGCAGGGCTTTAACGGTGTGCACGCAGGAATAGTCGAACTCGATGCCCTGTCCGATGCGGTTTGGTCCGGAGCCCAGAACAATCACACTCTGTTTTTCGGTCTGGCGGGTTTCATCCAGTTGTCCGCCGTAGGTTGAATAGAAATACGGAGTGGAAGCGGAAAATTCGCCAGCGCAGGTATCAACCAGGCTGAAAACAGGAATTAGGTCGAGCTCTTTGCGAAGCGTCCGGATATCATTTCCAGTGCAACCGCGGAGAACGCCGATCTGTTCATCGGAGAATCCGTTTTTCTTGGCATATTTTAGTAAATCATAATCGAGTTCAGCCGCATCAATTAACTGCTTTTCAATTTCAACAATTTGCAGGATCTGGTCGATAAACCACGGATCCATATAGGTCATGTCATGGACCTTCTCAGCGCTGTACCCTTTTTTCAGAGCCACCTTGATGGCGATGGTTCCTTCGGTACACGTCGTCATTAAATAATGATCTAGATTGGATGCATCGATTTTGGCTTCGGCTTTAAGGTCAAGTCCATCAACGCCGATTTCCAAGGATCGGAACGCTTTCTGTAGCGACTCCTTAAAGTTACGCCCGATGGCCATGGTTTCGCCAACGGACTTCATGCTCACGCCGAGTTTTGGATTGGCCGATGGAAATTTTTCGAACGTGAAACGCGGAAGCTTAGTTACAACATAGTCAATGGATGGCTCGAAACAGGCCGGTGTTTCTCGGGTGATGTCGTTGGGTAGTTCATCCAGTGAATAACCTGCCGCCAGTTTAGCCGCAAGCTTGGCGATCGGGAACCCGGTTGCCTTGGAAGCTAGAGCTGAGGAACGCGATACACGGGGATTCATTTCGATAACCGCTAGGCGGCCGGTATCCGGGTGGATGCAGAACTGCACGTTGGAGCCGCCGGTTTCAACACCAACCACTCGCAGAACGGCCAGAGAGGCATCACGCATAATCTGATATTCGCGATCCGTCAGTGTCTGGGCAGGAGCCACCGTGATGGAGTCACCAGTATGGATACCCATCGGGTCCATATTTTCAATGGCGCAGATGATGACGGCGTTGTCTTTTTTGTCGCGCATCACTTCCATCTCGTATTCTTTCCAGCCGAATACAGATTCTTCGAGCAGGACTTCGGTGGTGAGGGAGGCTTTAAGGCCGCCTTCAGCAATTTCCATTAGCTCTTCCATGTTTTCGGCAATACCGCCGCCGGTTCCGCCTAGCGTGAAGGACGGACGAATGATAATCGGGAAATCGAGTTCTTCTTCCGCAATTCGCTTTGCTTCCGTCAGATCATGAACTTCATAGCTGCGTAGGGTTTCGACTCCGATTTCAGCCATGCATTTTTTGAAGAGCTCACGTTCTTCGCCGCGCATGATGGCGTCGTAGGTCGCGCCGATCATTTCTACGCCGTGCTTTTCGAGGATTCCTTGTTCTACCAATCTCATGGCTGTGTTTAGCGCGGTCTGACCTCCAAGCGTTGGAAGGATGGCATCGGGCTTTTCTTTGATGATGATCTTTTCCACTGCTTCGGGCGTGATCGGCTCAATATACGTCCGGTCGGCCGTAGCGGGGTCGGTCATAATCGTTGCCGGATTAGAATTGATCAATGAGACCGTGTATCCTTCCTCGCGGAGGGCTTTGCAGGCCTGAGTTCCGGAATAGTCAAACTCGCAGGCCTGGCCGATTACAATCGGGCCGGAGCCAATGATCAAAATGTGATGTATGTCGTCTCTCTTGGGCATATTCTTTTCCTCAACGCAAAGGCGCAAAGAGCGCCGCAAAGTTTACTTATAAATTATTAACAATTCGGGTAATTCCATCTTTGAGAAGTGGTTCGTGAAAATTGATAATTAAAGCCAGCTTTGTGCTACTTAATCGCAGGTATGTAAGGGGCTGCGCTTTATCAATCCGGGAAACAACTTCTCGGGCTTTGTTTTCAACGATAACTTTCTTATCTACTAGTAGATCAATTCGGCAATCTGTTTTTAAGGTTTTCTCTTTATAATTGTAGTGCTTGAAATTTTTGACGTTCAAATGGAATCGTTCGTAATTCCAATTTATAACAAAGTGCTTCCTCGTAGGCGCTTTCTAAAAGTCCCGATCCGAGTTGCCGATGGACCTCGATCGCAGCTCCGATGATTTCTTTTGAAAGTTCATTTTCAGTCATTACTCTGCGAACCTTTGAGTTCTTTGCATCTTTGCGTTTATTTTATTCCCATTCAATAGTGGACGGTGGCTTGGAGCTGATGTCGTAGCAGACTCGGTTGACACCGGGGACTTCGTTGATGATTCGTCTGGAAATGGAATCCATTACATCATACGGAAGTTTGTACCAGTCAGCCGTCATTCCATCGCGGCTTTCCACCGCGCGAACAGCCACCACGCTTTCATAGGTGCGGTTGTCGCCCATCACACCTACGGTTTGGACGGGTAGCAAAACAGCAAAGTACTGCCAGACATCCAAGTGGTTTGACATCTTCATAATTTCTTCACGGACGCGTAGGTCAGCCTGCTGAAGTACTTCGATGCGCTCGGGTGTGATGTCGCCGATGATGCGGACAGCGAGGCCCGGGCCCGGGAAGGGTTGGCGATCGACGACGTAGCTCGGCAGTCCGAGTTCACGCCCAACTTCGCGGACTTCATCCTTGAAGAGTTCGCGCAGAGGTTCAACCAGATCAAACTGAAGATCTTCTGGCAAACCGCCGACGTTATGATGGCTCTTAATCATGGCAGACGGACCGCCGATCGGGGAAACCGATTCAATGACGTCGGGATAAAGAGTGCCTTGGGCGAGGAATTTTACCTTATCGCTCAGGCCGCGTGCTTTGTCGGAGAAGACATCAATAAAGGTGCCGCCGATGATTTTTCGCTTTTCTTCAGGGTCAGCAATGCCAGCAAGTTTTCCGAGGAAGAGATCGCCGGAATGAGCAACGATCAGATCAATACCGAAGGCGCGGCCGAACAGATCTTCAATCTCTTCGGTTTCCTTATAACGCATGAGACCGTTGTCCACGTAAACACAGTGCAATTGATCGCCGATGGCTTTATGGAGCAGAGCGGCTACAACGGAGGAGTCAACTCCGCCGGAAAGGCCGAGCAGCACGTGACCGTCGCCGACTTGATTCTGAACCTGTTTGATCGTGCTCTCAATAAATTTAGACATTTCCCAATCGCCGGAGCATTTGCAAATGCTGAAGGCAAAATTCCAAAGCATTTCTTTGCCTTGCGGAGTATGTATCACTTCCGGATGAAACTGGACGCCGAAGATGTTGCGATCCAGATTCTGAATGGCTGCGAGCGGACAGTTATCAGACTCGGCGACGGATTCAAAGCCTTCCGGCATGGACTCAACCTTGTCGCCGTGGCTCATCCATACCTGAATATCGGGCGCCAACCCTTTAAAGAGTGGGGAGTCTTTGGTGATGGTCATCATGGCTTTGCCGTATTCGGCCTTAGTGCCTCGATGCACAGAACCACCCAGGGTTTGTGAGGTGAGCTGCATGCCGTAGCAGATTCCAAGGATTGGAAGTCCCAAGTCAAAAAGGGCCGGATCACATTTAGGGGAGTCTTCGTCGGGAACGCTGCACGGTCCACCGGAGAGGATGATGCCTTTAGGGGATCGAGCTTTCAGTTCTTCGGCCGAAGTGTCAAAGCGGATGATTTCGCAGTAAACTTTCTGCTCGCGCAAACGACGGGCAATTAACTGCGTTACTTGTGAGCCATAATCGAGGATGGCAATCCATTCGGGATGATTCATTATTTATTATCCTTCATTAAGTCGATGAATTCCCCGAAGAGGTAGAACGGGTCGTGTGGACCGGGAGCCGCTTCAGGGTGGTATTGTACGCAGAACAGCGGCTGTTTCTTGTGTTTCAGTCCGGCTACAGTGTTGTCGTTTAGGTTAACATGGGTTACTTCGGCGATGTCGGAGTTAACGGAATCTGCATCAATACAGAAACCATGGTTGTGCGAAGCAATTTCCACCTTGGTCGTACGCAGATCCTGAATAGGTTGATTGCCGCCGCGATGCCCGAATTTAAGTTTGAAGGTATCGGCACCGAGAGCACGTCCGAGCATTTGGTGTCCGAAGCAGATTCCAAACATGGGAATTTTTGATTCAATCAGTTTGCTCACCAGCTCAGTGGTTTCGGGAGCGCCAGCCGGATCCCCTGGGCCGTTGGAGATAAAGATTCCATCCGGGTTTGAGGCAATAATTTCATCTGCCTTGGTGTTGTTCGGATAAACGGTGCATTCGCAACCGAGATCTTCAAAGATACGTAGCTGATTCAGTTTAATGCCGCAGTCAATGACTGCTATCTTATGAGAAGCATCCGACTTGCCGCCTTCCGGCCAGACGTAGGAGGAATCGATGGAAACTTCCGAGGCCAGGTCGCGGCCAACCAGACCATCAGATGCTTTTGCTTTCGCAATCAGGCTTTCTTTATCAAGGTCTTCGGTGGATACGACGCATTTCATAGCGCCTTTATCGCGAATGTGCAAAGTAATGGCACGCGTATCAACGTCATCGATCCCGATCCTACCATTTTCCTCAAGGTAGTCCGGTAGCGATTTAGTTGCGCGCCAGTTACTATAGATACGGGAGCATTCGCTGACGATCAGGCCCTGAGCGAAAATTCCGCGAGACTCCACATCTTCGTCATTAATGCCGTAATTTCCAATAAGAGGATAGGTCATCGTAACAATCTGGCCGTGATAGGAGGGATCAGTCAAAATCTCCTGATATCCGGTCATTGAGGTATTAAAAACCAGTTCTCCGTAGACTTCGCCCGCGCCTGCAAATGCGCGTCCTTCGAAACAGGTCCCATCTTCGAGTGCAATAATCGCTTTTTTCATAATGTTTTCCGTAAAATCCCGCCTTTGATGCACATTGCTTTTCAAAATTCGGAGTATCATCCATGTCTCACGCGACCCATGCAACCCTTTATGAATGCGAATTCATCCAATAGCCTGCAGAAAGGTGTTTTCTGAGCAAAAAATAGAGTACTTGACCTAAAGGGTTAGGCTCCATACACTACGCCCTCATTTTTAGAAAAGAAGCAGGATTAAAGGAGTAGTTTATTTATGAGCAATGATGCGAAAACAGAGGAAAAACAAGGCAACACAACACATGCCTTGATCTTCGAATTAGAATATGTGGCAGCCAAGACTCGTGCTGTGGAATTCGCTTCCCTTCAAAGTGCTGCTAAAACAAAAGGTGTTGAACTGACGCCGATTCTGTTTTCCCGCTCTCTGATGTCGCCACTTCACCGTGCTGCGGTTACGGATGTGCTGAAGCGTGCAGGTAAAAAGACGGATGCCATCGAAAAGGCTGTTACTGAAGTCGATAAGACGGTTGCTAACTATTGTGAAAACGAAGCCGAGCTCGACGCCGGTCTTGCTAAACTGATCAAGGCAACGAAGAAACGCGGTATTCCTGTGGTGACTTTTACCGCCTTGCCGGAAGCTGTGGCTAGCAAGCTGATGACTCGCCTCGGGCTAGATAAGCTGGGTGTTGAGCTGATTATTCCAGACGAAGTAAAAGAATCTTTCCCACGTGCTGACGACTGGCTGAAAATGCTCAAGCAGTGCAACAAAGAGCATTCGACGCTAGTAGCGGTTGTTTCATCCCAGATTGCTTGTAAGGGCGCTCTTACTGCCGGTGCTGCCTGCATTGTGGTTCCGGATGAATATACATCCTTCCAGGACTTCAGCGGTGCCAAGCTGGTACTCGATTCACTGACGGATCAAAAGCCGGATGCGATTCTGGACCTGACGCTCAGAATGTAGTTTTCAGAAAACTGCTACTGTGCAAAACGTCTCGTGAAAACGGGGCGTTTTTTTGTGCCCATCTGTTCTGTTTAGATGAAATTCAAACTAGGAAGCATGAGGGCTTTTGGATGGGAAAATAAGATCGATTTTGTTATACGTAACGCGAGGCGGATAAAGAACGGTAGACGCTTGAAAAAAGATCGCTTTGGTCATGATTCATTAATGAATTAGTTGGAATGACAAGGAGGTGGTTGAAGTGAAGATGTTTAAAATGTATGCGTTTGTGTTCGGCATCGCATGGCGCAGTCTTCTAGCAGCCTGCTACGCAGGTACAGTTCATTATGTTTCGCTCGACGGTGGACATGTTAGCCCTTTTACCAACTGGGTACATGCGGCAACCAATATTCAGGATGCGGTCGATGTCGCACTGGATTGCGATACCGTTTTGGTCAGCAACGGAACGTATAGCCTTGTGGCAGAAATTATTGTCACAAACAACATTGTGCTCGAAAGCCTCGCAGGCCCTGAAGAAAGTGTAATTAACGCGGCATCCGAGCATCGTAGCCTGAATCTGTTGAGTGACCAATGCACAATCAGTGGCTTTATTTTTCATCGGGAATGGGATCGAGAACCTGATTATAGCCCCCCTTTATATGGCGGTGGTATTCTTAGTGCTTCTAAGCTGAATTTAATTACAAACTGCGTGATTCGTTATGCCTTATGGTATGAAGGCACTGTCAGTGGTTGTACCGTTGTTGATAGCATAATCTCTAACAATTATTCCGTAGGCCTTTCAGGTTGCGTAGTCTCGAATTGTGTAATTACAGGGAACAGGTCGGGCGGCCTTGAAGGGTGTAGTGTGGTTGATAGCGAAATTACCCATAACGCAGATACAGGTGTGCTTGGAGGTGCCGCTACTAATTGCTTAATTTCTCACAATTCTGGATGCCACAAAGGGGGAGGTATGCATGGCGGTACTGCTGTTAATTGTACGATTAGTGATAACTCGGCAGAGTTGGGCGGAGGAGTTTTTGGCGGCATCGTGATTAATTGTCTGATCACAGGTAATTACGCCCATGAAGATGATGTCGGTTACGGACATGGCCTCGGCGGTGGAATGTATGAAGGTTCGGCCATCAACTGTACTATCAGCGGTAACGGAGCATTTTGGTATGGCGGTGGAATGTATCGTAGCGAGGCTTGGGATTCTGTCATTCGGAATAATGGGGCCCGCGAAGGGGAGAGACGGACTTGAGGATCTGGACCACCGGTTAAGTTTGGTTTTGGCGCATGGCTCCATAAATGAGAAGGATAGGAGCTATGAAAAAACAGCGAAGGAA
>JADGFE010000283.1 GCA_016744085.1 Kiritimatiellales bacterium
GTCATATTACTTGTATGCCATCCTGATTTCAGGCCATTTCAAACTTTCAGGCAAAGCGAAAACCTCACGTGCACCCACTGATTTGGCGGAAGACCCAATTTATAAGCAAATCTCCGCTCAGTCTGACCGACTTCGCCAGGCGAGTAAAAGAAGGGATAATGATGCAGATGGATCTGCTGGAACTGCTTTGTCTGGCCGAATCTAAGCCAGCAAAACCGCCCGACGGATAAGGCCTCGATCAGATGGTATTCATCCTATGAAATGTTTACCGGACAGTAGTGGCTGAATATGCAAATTTATAGGACTTTGAGCGGTTTATAGCGGATCGGGATCTGGTGCCGGAGGCGCATCGTTCGTTTTATGTGCATTGGGTTCGGCGTTGAGTTCCTCGGAACTGGAAGAAAGGGATAAGGTCGAATATTTTGCGGGCCAGCTGGCCAGGGATTCCTCGATTAAGGATTGGCGCCTGCGGTACGAAACGGGCCTATCGAAGGCCTTGAAGTCGACGAAGATTCATAAGCGTGTAACGTTGCATGCGTTGCGGCATAGTTTTGCAACGCATTTGCTGTTGTCTGGCACCAATATTCGCGAGGTGCAGGAACTCTTGGGCCATGCGCATGTGATCCGTGAGATGGGGGTTAAGCCGCAGAGAGCCTGTGAAAAGTGAGGCTACCGGGCAGGCGTGATTCAGGACGCGATGGGGCAGGCGGATCGCCCGAGAGGACGCCTTTTCAGTCAGCAAAGAATTAAGTCTCTGATTACCAGCTGATGCGGAGTGCGGATGTTACACCGTATCCGTTATAGTCTTTTCCGGTCGTTGCCAGCTTGCTGCCATAGTTGTATTCAATGGCATTTTGCCACTTCAGTTTGTGGCCATAGAGGTACCAGTTGAAACCCAGGAGGAAGTTGTGTGCAGCTTCTACTTTGGTTCTACCCACATTTCGTGAGGCATAGCGGGACATGTTTACGTCTGACATGCTGTCGAGACTGGTTACACCGGCATATTGAAAGGCAAGCTGAAATTCTTCCGTGAAGTTGTAGAAAGGCATAATGTCGACACCTAACAGATCGCCTTGTGTGGTATCGGAATGACCTGTTGCTCCTGCAATATCAGCCCATAATCCCAGTTTTTCATTAATCATAGTTTTGTATACAAGAGCCAGGATATGTTCGAGGGCTCTGGTTCCAACACCGTAGTCCGAATTGTAATCCGGATCGTTGTATACATAGTCTAGACGGAGGGTGCCTTCTTCTCCGACCTTATGGCCGGCGGAAAGCAGGGCAAAATAGCCGCTTTCAAAGTGACCGAACTCATTTTCATCACTGGAGGAAAATCCGCCTACTTTATAGGAGAAGTCTTCAAGGTCACCACCAACTGTTGCTCCGGTAAAGTACTCCGTCCCGAACCAAATGTTACCCGCAACGATACTCCGTTCCGGAACGATCAGTTTTTTGGATGAAGTGGCACCGTCGAGGGTGAAGCCGGCGGACTGTTTGCCCACTTTTATTTTAGCTTCATCGCAGGGAGCCCACGCAATGTAAGTATCGGTTAGACGATTATAGAAATCATCCCAGGTATTGCCTGAGTCGCCGTTGTTCAGGTTTAGGTCTAATTCACTGTGTAGTGTAACGTCACCGATAATTTTGGCTTTTGCACCGAAGCGGAAACGTCTCCAAACAATATCGTCATTTGATCGGTTATCATCGCTGAAAGAATGGGCATCTCCCTGCAATCGACCTGTCAGTGCAAGATTCCGGATCGGGCCATCGGAATTACTTACTAACGTCGTTGCAGTATTCCAAATTTTGTCATAGGTAGATTTTGTATCGGTCTCTTCAGCCGGAACAACGGCGACAGGTGTTGCACTATTAGTAGCAGCGGAAGCGGAAATTCCTGTAAGGGCAATGCCCGCAATCAGACTATATATAAACGTTCTATTCATGTTCACATTCTCCATTCATGTTGGTTCAAATTATCATTTTACCGAGGTTGTTGGCTGCCTTGTCTGTTCATTTATT
>JADGFE010000284.1 GCA_016744085.1 Kiritimatiellales bacterium
AGCTCCGGCTTGTCGCGCAGGGTGGATTCGATCCGGTAGAGTTTGGCCATGAGTTTTACGACTTGCTGGGCGACGGGGTGGCCTGGAACTTCAACGAACCAGATTTGATTCGGAGTTATACATATTTATTAACATTTTCATCCACAAGCAATACGTCGCATAATATATATTATGTCTAATTAATCAGTGAAAGTAGCTCTAGATGTGGTGCTTATATGCAGATTAAGCATTTTTTTTGGCACTATGATAATTGATCCGTAAAATTGAAAAAGCGCCCCGTTCTCAGGAATCTCATAAAGCACGCCGCGCGCAAAATCGCATACAGCCCCATTAAAACTCTTGCGTAAATCCACCGATTCGGTGGCCAAGCCCACGCTTGTATTTTGGTTCATGTGAAATATCATCGACTCCTCGGCTAATTTGAAGTCGGTGATATTATCTAATCTGTAAACTCTGACTAAGGGGCCGAATATCGGTCGCTTACAATCCATCTCGTATTTTTTAGATTCAAATTGAACTCAAAGATTAACTGGTAAAGTGGAAGTCCTTGCGCTTTATTTCTTTTCAGCAACAACCGAAAATACAGAGTCCAATAACAGGAATTCATGAACGTCATACATACTGAATACCTTTCGTACAGCCTGATTACTTTGGCACTGAATTGTTTACTTGCCTCCATTTATGCATCACTCCAATTTACCGGTGATGCAGGAGTTCCCCGATTAATGGAACGAGATGGTGGCAATGTAAAACTACTTGCCTTCTGGCAATCTAGATGGAATTTGCTGTGCAAATCTTCACGCCTCTTGCTCACGTTAACTGCTATGGGTACTTTTGTACTTTTCTATTTAGCGCTAGCTGAATGTCAGTTTTTATTTATGACTGTAGTTTTGTTTTTCTTGGCGCTTGCATACATGTTAATTGCCCGCGTGATTCCCCATGTTCTGTCAGAAAGTTATGCTAACCGGATATCTCTTGCAGCGCTACCACTCATTGGAACCCTTACTTTAATCATGTACGGATTCGTATGGCCTCTGCAGTTTATTGAGGACCGTCTGCTCAGTCATGCGATGTCAACTTCCGACGATGAAGATCGACCATCGACTGAGGATGAAATCAAAAGTCTTATTGAAGAAACCGATGAAGAAGAGCTTGAAGAAGAGGAGCGAGAAATCATTCGAAGCGTCTTTGAGTTCGGCGAAACCGTGGCCAGAGAAATCATGACCCCACGCATTGATATTGGCGGTGTTAAAGATTTGCTCTCGGTAAAAGAATGCATCGATGAGGTAAAAGAATCCCGGCATTCCAGATTTCCGGTCTATCATGAAAATATTGATGATGTTGTCGGGATGGTTCACGTAAAGGATTTGCTGAAACTTGCATCAGGAATAGAGCGAGATAATCCGATCAGTCAGTTAGCCAAAAAGATCGAGTTTGTTCCCGAAACCATGCCCCTTAATGATCTCCTTCAGCTTATGAAACGATCGCGCTCACAAATGGTGTTGGTCGTTGATGAGTATGGTGGCACCGAAGGTTTGGTCACTATGGAAGATGTTATCGAAGAATTGGTCGGCGAAATTGAAGATGAATATGATCTTCAGGAAAATGAACTGCACCGCAGGCCGGATGGAACCATCCTTGTTCAGGCTCGAATGCCGATTTATGAGCTGAATGAAGAGCTTAGTTCAAAACTGCCTGAACACGATGATTATGATTCTCTTGGCGGATATATATTTTCTAAAATGGGTCGTATACCGAAAGTTGGAGAGAGCATGGATGCTCCCGGTTATTCTCTACGCATCCACTCTGCTACACAACGACACATTGAAGTTGTCCAGATGACACCATCAAGTAACGGTTAATTTACACATACCAATTAATGCAGGAGTGGGTAAATGTGATTCACTTGCTTAAAAATAAGGGTCTTCCGCCAAATCAGTGGGTGCACGTGAGGTTTTCGCTTTGCCTGAAAGTTTGAAATGGCCTGAAATCAGGATGGCATACAAGTAATATG
>JADGFE010000126.1 GCA_016744085.1 Kiritimatiellales bacterium
GGTTTCGGCTTTTTCCGCCCAAAGCAGGAATGCGGTGCGGGCGAGTTCGTAACTATCGGCCAGCTTGTAGATGTTGCGCAGATACTCCTTCATGAGCGAGGCGGTTCCAAGATCCTTGGACTCGAACCGGAGCTTTTTCAGATCGGCGCCGGTTGATAAATTTTCTTCATTGCGAAGCAACAGGAACCGCTTGCCTTTGAGCTCTTTCTTTTGCTCTTCTTTTAGCTTGTTCATAGTGCTTTTGCGCAGGTTGTTCATGTGCTCGTTCATCAGTTTTATGACGTGGAAGTGGTCGTAGACGACATCCGCATTCGGCAGCACTTCCCTGAGCCAGGCACTATAGGAATTGGCCATGTCGATGGCGACGGCCTTGATGCTCTTCGCCCTGCGCTTGATCTGCTTGCGGAAGTATTCTGTCTCTACAATTCGTAGGCCTTGATGAAGCGCTCTGCATCAAAGTGCTCTGCGAAGAGTTTCACAATCTGTTCATGTTTCATTTTGTCGTAGAGTTGAATTTTTGTATTGCTGAAGCATTTGTAGAGCGTGGCATCGGTGTCGGCGGTGTCCGTTTTTACAGCAATGGCAGGCAGGCAACTGTTGGCCAGCAGTTGCTTGCTCTCGTCATCCGGCATCGTATCATTCGAGCAGGTGATGATTATGCCTCCCAGCTTTTCGCTGGGAAGACTGGTGTTATAGTCAATGATGCGTTTAAGACGCCGATGCGAACCGGAAGCCAGCACGGCAATATCGCGTGGAAGCAGGCTACGTTCTGGACTGAATACATCAATGTCCTGGGAAATAATTTTTACCTTCCGGCAGGCCTTATGCCATGCCCCGGCACATCGTCCTCCCCGAATGGCACGATGATCTTTAAAGCTATGGCTGATCAGGTGCATCGATGGATTGTTGAGGTATTTTACTTTGGGCATATAGCCAAATACTTTGAGCGATGGATCCCATTCCGGGAAAATTCGGCCGAGCGCTTTTTCCGTGAGAACCTCTTTCATCATATCCACTTTCTTTGGCAGTACTTTGTTGAAGAGGACTCCGGCCACACGACTGTGATTGTGCGAGAAATAGGAGAGATCTACTTCCAGTTCGTCGAGAGTTCTTCCGATGCCTCCGCCAACGAGGTAGAGAATTTTGGCATTCAGCATGTTGGCCACGCGCGCATTGGATAAGCCAACGACGGAACCGACTCCGGGATGGCCTGTGCCTTCGGCAATGATCAGCTTCTTTTTCGAGAGCGCTTTCATGGTCCGATGTATATTCTTTTCAAACTCACTGGTGATTGCTTTTTGATTGATGCCGGTAATGTATTCACGGGTGACTCCCGAAACAACCCGAACCGGGGAAAGTATGCCCATATCCGGCATGTCTAGGTCGGTGAACTCTTTAACGATTCGTACATCTTTATCGATCCGCTCGCCGCTGGCCAATGTGACCATTTCCTGGCCAACCGGTTTGAAGTAGCCGATGTCGTTTGGATCGATGTGTTTGCAAAGGGCGGAAATGACTCCGAGACTGGTTACGGTCTTTCCGGCATGCTGGCGTTCGCCGGCAATGAAAACAACGGGTGGGTTTGCCATGATAAATTCTCCAAATATTAAGATGCAGTTTTTGGGATGCGGGGTTCAGTGCAAAGCGAAACTTTTTGTAGAGTAATCGCATCGACGGGACATGCTTTGATGCAGGCACCGCACCGAATGCACTCATCCTGATTAATCCAGATCATGTTCATATTGCGCATCGATTCGACCGCTTCCCAGGATACAACCCGGCCCTCACTGTCGTGCTTCAACTCCTTGAGCATCAGAATGCACTCGGGGCGCGGGCGGGCTTTCAAGCACCAGTCGCACTTAATACATTTATCCTGGTCAATTTCGAATTTGTAGTGACACCGATAGCAACGCGTTGCTTCTTGCTGGGCAGCATCTTCCTTATAACCAAGCTCAACTTCGCTGGGTAAATCCCGGTCCACAACAGGCAGGGCCGGCATGGGCTGACGTTCAATTTTATCCTGCTCTGCGGTACGTCCAGTTTGTTTTACATTTTCAATCAGCACGGTTTTGCGGACTCGTTCTTCGCCCATCAGAAACTGATCAACTTTTTCAGTGATGCCCTTTGCGTGGCCGATGGCATCGATGAGTGACGTTGCGCCTAAAGCATAATCGCCGGCAACAAATACATTCCCGAATTCCGAACGTACCGGTGCTATGCCCGATCCGGCCTCCCAGCTCGTGTCTGGAAACTGGCCGGTAGCCAACAGAACGGTATCTGCCGGAACATCAAACTCTTCCGAGGTACCGGTTTTACGGAAGCGCATCCCGCATAACTTTCCATCTTTTTCCAGATAGGTTAGTGGGGTGGCATGACATTCAAGCGGTACCCCTTCCTGTTCCAGCTCTTCCAGTTCGCCGGGGGTCACCCGCATAGCTGTTTTTTCACGCCGATAAAGTACCTTCAGGTCCCAGTCATCCGATAGTTCGGCTGTCTGAGCACCAAGGCGCTGAGCGGTACGGGCGCAGTCCATGGCGGTGAATCCACCGCCGATCACAATCACCCGGTCGCCTATATCCGCGGAGCCGTTTTCATTCACTTCCAGCAAAAAGTCCAGACCATGCCGAATTCCGGAAAGTTCGTGTCCGGGAATATTGAGCAGGTTGGGTTTCAAGGTTCCTGCAGCAATAACGACGGCATCAAAATCAATTTTAAGTTGAGCAATCCGGAGGTCTTTTCCGATGGCTGTGTTGCAGATGATTTCAACACCCAACTTTGTAATTTGAGAAACTTCGTGATTAATGATTTCCCGCGGCAGTCGAAATTCAGGGATGCCCTGATTAAGCATGCCACCTGGGGAACTGTGCTTTTCATAAATGGTGACGCTATGACCGAGTAAGGTAAGATTCCGGGCAACCGTCAGCCCGGCAACACCAGCGCCAATGACGGCGACTTTTTTCCCCGTAACCGGAAAAAGGGGGTCGAGCAGTACGGGAGTCTGTTTTCCAAAGTCGGCGGCAGAGCGCTTGGAAAAGCAAATTGCCACGGATTCACCGAGCCCTTCATGGCCATGACGGCATACAGATTCGCAGGGTCGGGAGCAAACGCGTCCCAATACGGCAGGGAATATGTTATCGAGCAGGTTAATTCGGTAGGCTTCGTCCAGATGTCCATCAGCAATTGCGGTTAGATAGGCCGGAATATCGGTTTCAGCCGGGCAGGCCTTTTGGCAGGGAATATTTGTTTTCAGCCATTGAAAGTCTTTGGCTTCCGTTGCTTTGCCGATACGGATCGAGAGTTCGGCCTGAGCAGAATGCGGTCGTTCCGTCGGCTTGAATAGAGTCTTGATTTGTCCTGAAAAATCCATGGTCTGAATCCTACTGACCAACCGGGTGAAAGCGAGCTATTAAGGTGTCATCTTGAGGCGTACTGATTTTGATGGAGGGACAAAAAATGGCTGACTAAGGTTGAGGTTGGGTTACGGGACTGTTATTAACGGACCCATGAGCAGTCCGGAACTTAGCGCCAGTCTAGAAGACTATCTTGAAATGATTTACTTTCTCTCAAGAGAGGAAGGGAAAGCTCGGCCTAAAGATATTGCGGAGCGCATGAAGGTTCGCGCGGCGTCAGTGACGGGGGCTTTAAAATCGTTATCTGAAAAAGGACTGATTAACTATGCCCCGTATGCCTCGGTGACCCTTACTGCTTCCGGCCGTGAAATTGCGATGAAGATTGCCGGCAAGCACGAAGCGCTGCTTCATTTTTTTACCCAGGTATTAGGTATAGAACGGGCTGAAGCAGAAGAGTTTGCCTGTTCGATGGAGCACACGATTCCGGATCACATTCTCCAGCGTTTTATTCGGTTTGCGGGGTATACTGAAAAGTGCCCTAACTTTAATGCGAACTGGCAGGAGAGTGCAGAGGAATATTTTTGCAAGGCGCAGGGTTGCAGTTCCCGACGATGTGAGCAGTGTCATCTGGCAGACTAGCTGAAAATGGATGTCGATCAGCCGAGGTGCCGGCGGATCATTTCGAGTAGCGCATCTTTTTTAACGGGCTTTGCAATGTAGTCGTCCATTCCCGCAACAATGCATTTTTCACGATCGCCCTGCATGGCATTTGCTGTAAGCGCGACAATGGGAATGCGGGTTCCGGTATTTGTGCTTTTTTCAAACTTACGGATTTGCCGCGAGGCTTCATAACCATCCATACGGGGCATCTGGCAATCCATGAAAATTAGATCGAAATTTGCGCCTTCCTGAACTTTACGGAGGGCTTGTTCGCCATTCTCCGCCACATCAACTTCGTAACCACTTTTGGTCAGCATGCGTTTTGCCACGGTCTGGTTAACAAGGTTATCTTCGGTCACCAGAATTCTCCACGATCCTATAGAGGTCAAAGATGATTTCTCAACCGTCGGATGCGCATCAGCAGAGCGGGGGGGATGCAGAGACGAGGGACTGAGTGTGTAGCCTAGTGCATCTGCGGTCTTGGTCAGCAGGTTGGTGAGGCGAATAGGTTTTACAAGATTTGTTGCCAGTCCGGCATGATCTAGGGTGCTGAAATCACGGCTGGTGATTGCGCAGATGATAAACAGGGTTAAATGTTCGAACTCGGGATTATTGAAAAAAGGATTATCCGGGTCGTAGGCGAGATATTCTTCAATAAATACAATTTTAAATCCATCGGTTCTTATTTTTTCTGCGGCCTCTGCGGTGGAACCCGTTACCTCTGCTTTCAGTCCCCAGTGATTAAGCCATTCGGAGAGCGCCTGCCCCATGATTTTTTTTTCATCGATCACCAAAACGTGTTCGCCTTTGAATGGGGATTTGTCAATGGCAGCGGGCTGTGATCGGCTGGCGACGAGGAGATTAAGTCTGAACCAGAATGAAGACCCTTTGCCTAGTTCACTTTCCATGCCGATTTTACCTCCCATGAGGCTCACCAGTTGTTTGCAAATCGCCAAACCAAGTCCGGTGCCTCCGTATTCACGGGTGGTGGAGGAATCGCCTTGAGAAAACTTCTGGAATAGCTGAGGAAGTTCATCTCGGGATACGCCGATTCCTGTATCGGTTATGGAAAAATTAATAGTGGTTTCTTTTTCGGTTCCGGCCACCGCTTCTATGTTGATGTAAACGTAGCCATCACGCGTAAATTTAAGAGCATTGCTGACGAGGTTCATTATGATTTGCCGAACACGGCCCGCATCTCCAACAACAAACGCCGGTGTGTTGGGAGAGAATCGCAGTATTAGATCAATGCCCTTTTCCAGCGCTGTAGGCGTGAGCAGCTCGGTTATATGCTCGCAGATTTCGCGAAGGTCAAAAGGTTGGGGTTCAAGGTCAAGTTTTCCGGCTTCGATCTTAGAGAAGTCCAAAATGTCGTTCAGCAACGTAAGCAGGGCATCACCGGAGGTTTGAATAATGCGGATATATTCGCGCTGTTCTTCGGAGAGTGTTGTGTCTTTCAGTAGGCTTGCTGTTCCGATAATTCCATTCATCGGCGTCCGGATTTCATGACTCATACTGGCAAGAAAATCTGATTTAGCCCGCGTTGCTTCTTCTGCTTTTTCGCGCGCAACCAGAAGCTGTCGGTTCGCCTGCTCAAGGCTTTCGCGGGCTTCGTTGGCATCTTCCATCATGCCCATGATAATGTGTTGGTTTTCTTCCAGCTCCCGACTGCGCTTATCGAGGAGGCGGTTCGCATCCTTCATTTCAAGTTCATATTCTTTACGGTCGGTTATTTCAAGAAGCGTGCCGACCATCCGGACGGGGGTACGACCTGCTGCTCGTTCGATAACTCGGCCGCGATCAAGCACCCAGATCCAGTCCTCTTCATTTCTTTGAAGACGGTATTCGCAGGTATAGGTGTCTGCCTTTTCTTCCAGATGCATTTTTAAGATTCGGTTGACGTTCTCCACGTCGGAAGGATGAATTCGTGTATTTCGCCAGTCCAGGTCAGCGGGTAAGTCTTCAATGGTTGCTCCCAGCAGTTGGGCAAAACGATTGTTGTAAGTATGCGTATTGCTGGAGATATCCCAGTCCCAGAAGCCAAGGTTTCCTCCATGGAGGACTAGTTCCATATTCCGCTGAAGCTGCAAGGATTTGGCTTCTGCACGCTCCCGCTCGGCCATTTCATGTTTAAGCTCTTCATTTGCCTGTTTAGCCGTTTCCATGACGTTAAGTAGCTCTTTGTTATGCTCCTTCTGGCCCGAACTTTCGGTCTCTAGAAATTCATTGGCTTTCATGAGCTCGTTCATTACGTCGATGTTCTCATGCATTTCGCTATGGCGGAGGCATTCATCTTTTTCCAGATGTGTCCCAACAAATCGGCCCAGCATGTAACCCAGTATAACGGTAATCACAATGGCAAGCCCGGTGATGTAAGGAAGTCGTGCATCGGGGGAATCGGAAAGAAAATAGGTTGTTCCTGCAAGCAGCAGCGCTGCCAGGGTGCAGGCGAGGGCAAAAATACGACCCAGTCGATCTTTCAGCTTTGGTTTTTTACTGTTGAATTCTTCGTTCATAGATTAACCAAGATCTTCCGTAGTTGTTCGGTATTTTTTTGGTTTATCCAACGCCTTGAGCAGGTTGTTGATTTCGGTTTTAAGCTCCAGTGTGCGGCGTTCGCGGCCTCGCATCAGCTGGTTGAATCGTTCCATATCTTCCAGCGTACGCTTTAGTCGTTCTTCAGCGAGGTTCTGTTCCGTGACATCGCGCCAAACACCGAGTACACCAACCGCACGTTCATCGTCATTGCGAAGCGGGATCTTATTGATTTCGCGCCATCCGATACTGCCATCGGCTCGCGTGTGAGATTGAAGAAAACCGAATAAGGGCTGATTATTACTAATCACAGTTTGATCTCGCTCAATGATTTCAGGAGCCATTTGAGGGGGGAAGAGGTCGAATGGAGTTTTCCCTACGACCTGATCAAGGTTTTCAAGTCCGCACTCACGAATAAAGGTTTTGTTGCACCCCAGATAGACAGAATCCTTATCTTTCCAGAAAACGGACATCGGGATGGTGTCCATAATCAATTGAAGCATTTGCTGAGATTCCCGAAGCGCAGCCTCCGCCCGTTCGCGACTGGCAATATCACGTGCAACGCCGAAAATTGATTTTTTATTTTTCCAGGTGCCTTGGAAGACATTCATCTCAACAGGAATGCTAGAGCCGCTTTTCATTTGAAGCGGGAATCCGCAGGTGGTGGACTGTTCGGACTGCATACGCGCAATCACCTGGTAGATTTCTGCCCTTGAGTCCTCGGGGTAGAGCTCAAAAATACTCATGTCCTGAAGCTCATCAGTACCATATCCAAGTCTGGTTTTTACGGAGGGATTAGTATGGATCAGTTTCCCGTTCATGTCGCAGACCAGTAGGAAATCATTGATTGTTTCGAATAGATTCTGGAAGTTTCGATTTTCCTCCACCAAGACATCCTCAATATGTTTGTTGAGAGATACATCCTGCATGAATCCATCCCACACAAGGACTTCCTGAACGAACTGGGGTACGGCACTTACATAGAGCCATTTAAGGTTGCCTGAAATATCAAGCACTCTGAACTCGATATCGACTGCTTCGAGTTTTTTCTTTCCTTGAATAAACGCTTTTTGAAGGAGAGGCATGTCTGCTTCATACACATGGTCATAAGCAATCCGCGCATCCTGGATTACATCGTCACGATCAAAGCCGAGCGCCCGTTCGTATCCCTTGCTGATGTAATTAAATTTAAAAGAGTCTTTTTGAGTATAAGTCAGCTGGAAAATAGTAACGTTTGGCAGGTTATCGCCCATCAGCCGAATATGCCGCTCACTTTTCTTTAGGGCTTTCGATTTTTTTTCCAGCTCTATACGGAGTTGTCGCAACCTAAACAGAATCCCCAAAAGAAGGAGTACTGTTGATGAGAGAAGGGTAATGATTACGGTATGGGTCGCCAGATGGCTTAACGTACCTCCCGCTTCTGAAAACGTGGAGGCGGTAGAGATCGCCACAC
>JADGFE010000127.1 GCA_016744085.1 Kiritimatiellales bacterium
TCATCGAGAGTACAAAAACAAACCGAGAGGGAATTGTCTACGAAAATCGGTTTTTCATACCCGCATTGCCTAAAGGGCCTGTAGATGAAAAGACCATGATCCAGTAAGGTATCCTATCAGGATTATAAAACCGCAACCAACTTCGAGCCCTGCCAGCTACCCAGTCGGGATGGTCGGAGTTGGCTTCCGGAAACAAAAGTTCGCCATAAACCATGAGTGGTACCCGATCAGGATGATATGGGGTTTAGGGGAAATTGGCTGGAATTTGGAGTTCGCATTGCTATATCGAAAGCTGTCCATTCAGGATTAAAACCAGACACGGAAAAATTCTCTGTTTACAGTTTCGGAAGAGCTACTACCTGATCCCAATCATCAAGACTGAAAGCAGGGTAGATTCAGATGATAACGGGTGTGCTTCAGTTCACCAGTACGGATGAAAGCTCCCCTCTCCACCAAGTCCTTTAAATCTCGCGTTGCGGTCGATGCGGAGGTCTTTGCAATGCTGATGTAGTTATCGGCGCTCAGGCCGCCTTTGAACCCTTCCAATCCCTCGGAAAACATTCGGGCGAGCACCTTATGCTGCCGGGCATTCAATTGATCGCCTATCCGATCAAAGAATCGGGCCTTCTCTATGAGAAACTCGACGCACTGAATCGTGTAGGCCTGTGCATCCAAAACCGTTTCAGCGAAATAGTGAAGCCACTCGGTGATTTCCAGCTTCCGATTCGCACGCTCCAGCGCAGCATAGTAATCTTTTCGCTTGGCTTCGATAGTCCGGGCCAACGCGATCAAAGTGGGCTGCTCTAAATTTTGCGACAAGGCCTTTTCAGATACGGCACGGCCAACCCGCCCATTGCCATCTTCAAACGGATGAATGCTGACAAAATAGAGATGAGCGATACCAGACCGAATCAATGCGGACAACGGTTGTTCACAGTTTGGAGCTGTTTGGTTGAACCACTGAATGAATCCATCCATCTCCCTGCTCATTCGATCCGATGGCGGTGCCTCAAAATGTACCTTCCGTTTACCAACATGCCCAGATACCACCTGCATCGGTTCTGCGGATGTCCGATAACAACCAATGTCAATCAAATCGCGCCTTCCCTGCACCAACATGGAATGCCATTTGAAAAGGGTTTTACTTGACAGTGCTTCCTCCCATTTTTCATAGACACTAACGGTCATTTCCGCGACGCCCTGCTCCGCCTGAGGAATCCGGCCATGCTCCGTCGGCAGTCCAAATTGATGCCGGATCGAGGATTGCAGGCTGTCCCGATTTAAGTATTCCCCTTCGATCTCAGACGTCTTCAGCGCCTCCTCGCTCATCAGCTCAATTTTGAGCGCGATTTTCTCGCTCTCCTCAAGATGCTTATACGATCCCAACAAAATGCCCGACGTAGTCAGAAACCTTGATTCCAAAGCCGTAAATGCAGCTTCGTCGTATTTAAATTTTGGCCAGTCCAGCAGTTCCCAGTTCCATTTCATGAGCTATAGCTCCCTTTTATATGGCTCATATATAACCATTTTGTGGGCTATAAAAAAGCTCTATATAGCTCAAGTTGAAAGTTCACTTTAAGCAATGACTGGAGTCCGAGTCGGATGCACTGGGGTTCAGACGATGGCGGTATTCATCGTAATAGTTCGCATTGCCATATTAAAAGGTAACCTATCAGGATTAACTGGGGTTTTGTTTTTGGGGTTGTGGGAACCGGAGGTTCACATTGCCATAGCGGAAGGTGTCCTATCGGAAAGAACTGGGGTTTAACTCGGCGGAGAACGGAGAGCAAACGGAAAATTTCGGGATAAATCGGACTCCAAAATCTGATTTCTGGGGCTGGGAGAATGACATGGGTGCCGGAATACGGCTCAGTACTTTTCAGGCCGTCCACCCAACGCCTTCAAGCAGTTACGGTTACGCCTAGTCGTTCTGAGGGGAAAGAAAAAAGGCGAACTCGCAATGAGTTCGCCGTAAAAAAACATGGTCGGCCCGGTTGGATGGCAATGCGAACCGATTCTCCGCTCTGAAAGTTCGCATCCAGATCGACACCTGGCTGGATGCGAACCGATTCTCCGTTTTGCCAACACCAACTATTGCAACATCTTGTAAAATTTACCCTCAAAATCTGGTCAGAATGTCGCGGGATTCGCTTTTTGACGATTTGTCCACACGCCCCTCCTTTTAAGATGGCAATGCGAAACAGACCATCCTTCACCCCCTGTTGCGGCGAATCCATATGAACTCAATTTTTCATTCCAAAAACCGGCTTTGGGGTGGCTCGTCCCATCGCGATCCGATAGGTTCTTCGCTTTTGCGGTTTTCGTGGGGGTGCGGAAAGGTATCGCCTCCCGCAGATGCGAACCGGTTCGCACTTCGCTACAAGTTCACTCAGAACTCATTTTACAGTCAATTCCGTCGCATCTGAATACTCGCTCTTTCCCGTTTCGTTCTACGATATAAAATCAATCCACCCGATCCAATCACTAAGAGTAGTGCACTAGACGGTTCGGGAATGCTGAACGTTTGCTCGTAATACTGATCCCCAATAAGTGTTGCGGCACGGATTGAATCAATTTCAATCGATCCTTGAATTGCCTCAACTTTAAATACTCCTTGCAGATCTTGCCAAGGAGCACTACTGAGAGAGTTGGTAAACATAGTAACCGAACTAAATAAACCATGTACTTCCTCAGAGTTTATACTCGTTCTTATCGGAAGATCACCCGATGAATCCTCATATACGGAAAAAGAAAAACTTTCTCCAGAATCCAGAAAAGATCCTAATGTCACATTTGCAAAATATAGTGGCGTTGATGAAAACTCGAAACCCGCTACATCTATATTTTGGAATTCAAAAGTAAAGGACTCGCCTTCAGCTAGAATTAATCCGCCACATACATGATGACTAAAAAATAGGATCGGCAGAAGAATCACTACACATCGTTTTATCAGATTCATTTAAACCCTCGTATATTTGACCCGCAGTTATTTTTTCTGGAAGATATTGTTCGGAGTGGAATTTTCATTACTCAAACTCGCCGTGATTAGTTTTCGGGTAGGCCACACACAACGCACCCATCAGCGACACCTTTACTTATAAAGTCCCTAGAATATCTATAATTCTGTGTGGCTCGCCAATCTGAACACTTGTCCCATGTTTTTGCATAACAGCGCGCAACCTTTCCATAAACTCATGGAACTCAGGGTTCTCTGAACTATACCCTGTATTCCTATTATAGTAATCATTCATAGTGACGACACGCTTTCTTATTGTCAGGCTGACAGAAGTAGAGCCATACATCCCAAAAAGACTAATCTGATATTTACTCTCACGGCCATTCTCTAAAAATGTAAATTTATTTTTAATTATTTCGGATAATTCAATATCATTTTTATATGAAGTAGCCCCACTATCCTTGATCTCTATAAATTTCTGAGTTGAGCACGAACAGAGTAGTACTGAGAACATAGATATAAATAATGTTTTTATAACCATAACAGAATTCCAATTAAAATGCTGAGCCTACGGCGTATTCACCGAGAGAAATGACGGGAAACACAACAGTCCCTGCTGCTCGATATACCTGACCAAATAGACCCGGTTGAACGCCCCTTCCTATCCATACATCTTTGACCCATTTTGCATGCCTCCATGCATCATTTCCTCCAAAATCATGTGCAATACTTCCGTTATCCATTTTTGTATAATCATCATTTTGATACTTAATACCCTTATTCTTTATAGCCTTGTTTTTTTCATCATCAGAAAGATTAAGATCAAATGCACCATGATGCGCTCCCAACCAATCTCCGAGAACAGGAACGAAGATATGTTGAGCAACGGTTGCGGGGACAAGGGCAAATCTAACCATCAAACTGTCGTGAGTAGACCATACTTCCCCCAACCCTAACTTTAAGGCTTTAGGATTATCCCATATGATGCCGCGGATACCCAGCATTATGTCCTTCCCCCAGAGTTTCCCCAAGCTCAGCGCATCGCGGCCAAGTTTTTTCATATCCACGCCGCTACTGAGCATAAAGGCGAAGGTACCGGAGATGGCACCGTTAGAGAATTTTCCTCCGCCAATTTTGCTGGCGGTTCCTCCAACTACGGCGGCGGCAATGAGGCCACCGGCGGTATTATCCCCTGTGAGAAAGTTTCCAAATGTACCGAGTGCGGCACCGGAGAACCCAGCGAGGAAGGCGGGGCCGAACTCGCCTCCGTTGAATCCCGCCAATCCGCCTTGCACCACGCCGTGTGCCAAAATTTCGGTTCCGGTTGAAAGGAGGGGCGATCCTAAAACCGAAACCTGCGGTCCGGCAAAGAGTCCGGCGACAACACCGCCCATGAAGGCTCCCTTTATCGCACCTCCTATGCCGCCGCTCATTCCTCCAGAGATACCGCCAAGAATTGTACCGACAATAACGGGATTTGCAGCTGCATATATGCCCGCACTGACAATCGCCCCGCCAACAAACCCTGCCGCGGCTCCCAGCCAAGCAAAAATAACCCCGAAGAAATGTCCACTTGGATCCGTAAGCGTCAACGGATTATTCACCACATAGGAATAGCGATTATGACTCTGTAGATTATAAGGCGATTGAATGAATGAGTCGGCTGAAAGGAAAACTCCGATTACGGGATCGTAGATGCGACCGTTCATATGGACGAGTTCGACATTATCGAGCATTTCATGGCCGGTAAAACCACGATCTGTTTCAAGGTTTGCCGTTGCCGTTTCTAGATCAGCAAATGGTGTCCAGTTGGAGTGATCACGCCGGTTACCCCATGGATCATAGCTGTATTGTTCTTCGATCTCAGCATCAGCTGCGCCAACCTGATCCACGCTGACGGCTATGATGGAGCCCAGATGGTCATTATGGAAATATTTGCGCGTGATCTGCTCGGTGGCATCCTGCACATGCACTCCGATCACGCCGGATGGAGTGGAAATAAAGATACGGGTTTCCGTATTGACCCAGACCGGGGTCTGAAGGTCGGAGGAAACTTCTTCTTGCTCCATACCGCCGATATAGATTTTTTTCTTGAGACTGGAACCCTTACGAATGATCTGCGTAATACGGCTGTGGTTGATATCGTAAGTAAACTCGGAATATTTTTCGCTACCGAGCAGGTTGGCGGCATCGGTATCAATCCGCAATGGCTTGTTGAATGTTGCCCAGGAGATATCTGTTGTATCGTTTCCGCCCTGCGTCCGAATGTCCAAATTACCGTTCGCATCATAGCCGTAGGATATCCCACCTGCAGAAGTAACAGCATGCGGCCCAGCCCCGTTTTGGCCATAGGTATAAGTTCCGATTCCTGTCTTGGATGCGATGCGGTTGTCATCTCTAACACTGAGTCACCCAGTTCCGATGTTTCTTTCTTCAATAGACCCGTAACCGAATCGTAAACGAATGAGGAACTTTTGGTAATCGATGATTTACCTGGCAGATGATGTGTAACAGAAGCGTTTTGCAAACGGCCGATATGCCATTTACCCCCAGATGTGTTGGACGTATAACTATTGACTGAAACCTCCGAGGAACCATCGCCATATTCGATTTGGATCTTAGTCAAGTTACCATGTGTAATTTTCGTTGGGTACGAACCGAGCGGTACTGTTGGGGGCAAAGTTCCCTGCGGTTGATTATCGAACCAGTTGTAGGTTGTCGTATTGGAGATTTGTTTGCGTACACCCTCAGTCGTGTAGTCCCATTGCGTTTCCTCCGATTTAGCGACATAGGGAAAGTCCGTTCCCCCAACTACCTTGTCGTAACGATATGTGTTCTGCACCTGTTTTATGAGTTGCTTGGTTGAAAAATCGTTTGGGTTCGGGATGTAGTAGGTTTGAGACAATTCTGGACTGCCCGTATGGGGGTACTTCTGCTTGAGCGTGTCTATTTTTGATAGCTGGCGAGCATCGTCATAGGACTCGAAGGTTTTAAATCCAAGAAAACCTCTATCCCTGTGACTTATCGCTTCTGAGTAACCATAGATGGTACTGTTCATGCCGCTTATGCCATTATCACGACGTTGCTCGGAAACCACATACAATGCCCCTTGCACATCACGCCACGGGAATGATTGGCTGGAGCCTTTAATGTAGACATCGGAATCCGTAATGGGTTTATAATCGAGTTCTGTTATAAGACCATGAACGGTTTCCGAACGCCATCCTTTGGTTACCCGAATAAGCAGGTTACCGAACGTTCCTTGATTCAAGACAGCACCCTTATTATTTCCTTCATATGTAGGACTCGTATTTGCGTAGACCTTGTATCTTGAGTGGTTGTAAAAGTAGTCTACTAATCCGTCTCCATTCAGATCATTGAAACATTGTCCAAGGGGCACAGTTTGTCCGTCTCGTTCACGGGCAAACTGATACGGAAGTTTGTAATTTGGGGTAGTTGCTCCCTGTAGCGTCCAGCCATGTCCATTGTTAAAATAGATAGTTTGTCCTGAATAGTTACTGACCAA
Source organism: Kiritimatiellales bacterium (assembly GCA_016744085.1). Classification (GTDB taxonomy): domain Bacteria; phylum Verrucomicrobiota; class Kiritimatiellia; order Kiritimatiellales; family Pontiellaceae; genus Pontiella. The sequence continues at coordinate 6,483 of JADGFE010000127.1, forward strand.
ATCCTCAAGCCCGTCACCATTCAGATCAACAAATTGAATCATGTGCTTCAAGTTACCTGAAATTACAGGCACCGGTAGCGTGTATGTTCCGGCACTGTCAATAATCCATCCATTCCCAGTATTCAGATAGAATGCATTTTGTTTATTGACGATATCAATCAATCCATCACCATTCACATCTACAAACCGCGTCCCAATATCGTAACCACCCGTATCAATTAGATTGTAGGGTAATGCATATACGGAAGAATCAGAGGACTCCCAACCGGTTCCAGTATTAAGTCTTACTCCGCTTCCATAAGGTCCGGCAATTACCTGGTCGACAAGGCCATCGCCGTTAATATCCATAAGGCGAGTTCCGTAATTATACCCATCTCCTCCCGTATCAACAAACGGATGCGCAGGTTGATAAGCTGGGTTAGCTGCTGAATCGAAGCCGCTTCCGTTATTCATTATAGCCCCTGAATAGAGCGCACCACCGTAAGAATAGGACCGAATCCAATCTGACAATCCATCACCATTTAGGTCAACATAGCGATATCCACTATCAAAATGACGAAAATCTGACGTAACAGTTGCATTGTTTTTTGTGCTTACATGATTGCTGAAATGCACCAGTGGTTTGTAAGCTGTAGCAGCTCCTCCATCCCACCCTGCACCAGTATTCATCCATGCATCTTGGCGGATAGTCGAATTATATGCGGGCACTTTCAGGAATAATTTCCACGCAGAAAGAATATCCACCAGCCCATCGCCGTTCAAATCTGCAAAGCGATAACCCTCATCGTAGATATCAGACTCATCATATCCCTGGAATGCCTTGAAGTAATAATCGTTGTACAAATCGAGGTATCCGCCAGAGCTGTTGGCTATAGGAGAGCCGAACCCATTTCCTGTATTGATATATGTCGAATCGACGGAATTTATGAGCGGATCACCCCAATACTCACTATAGAGCACATCGGTTAAACCATCGCCGTTCATATCTGAAACAAGGTTGCACCCTCTGATATAGAAAAGGAGATCATCTCCACTTATACTCTTATGAGCGGTCTTGGCCAAAGGATAGGGAGGCGCGTAGGCACTTTCATTGGAACCCAGCCCTCAACAGCATTTTCGCTATTCCAATCAAAAACGGTTTTTGGAATACTATTTATCCCCATGAATTTCTGCACGGATTTTAACAGACTCACATTGCTGTTATTTTGAATATATTCCAGCTGGTAGTTAAATACTTCATCAGTTCCATGCATGATCCTGATGCGTTCTAGCCGTTTCGTCCGGTTGAATTCTGATCCAGCCCTGAAGCCTGAGAGGGTATCCGGGCGAGCTTCATACACAAATTCCACAGAGGAGAATGTCGTCAACGACATGGCATCATTCATTGTGTATTCGATACGATCCAGCAGATGCTCTCCTTCCACACCATCATAGTCCGATACATAGATATAC
>JADGFE010000128.1 GCA_016744085.1 Kiritimatiellales bacterium
AAGAAAGGGTCTATTTTAAAGGAAAATCTCCTGTTTTCAGGGGTTAGGGGCATAAAAGGGCAGCATACTACCCACCGATTCTGCGGAAGAGGCGAAAAAGTAAACACGAAGACTCGAAGAGCACGAAGGTCAGGAAACCTTAGAAGCCTTTGTGGTTGAGATTACGTGCGAACGGCTTCATTGAGGTGACCGCATCGCGGGCATCGGTCCATCGGACGGCTACGGGCAAAAGCATAGACGTGACCGCAGTCAACGCATTCGTAGATACTTTCTTTCTCACGGTTTGTCCGGTGCATGGACTGAAAGCTGTAAACCAGGGAAAGAATTGCGGTAATGAGCAAGGGAATTCCCACAAAACATACCATGATGGTGCCTAGTTCCATAGAGATCATGGCGCAACCGCCTTCGTTAATACCGCTTCAGGAGAATATATTTCTATGCTGCCCTCAAGACGGTTACCCGGTTTGAAATGTAAGCTGTATAACAGCTGAAGGAGTTCCTGATTTAGCTTCATCAGCTCCAGTGGCTGATCAAGAAATACGTGCCTAACTAAACCTTCTTCCGTAATACTGAGCGTTGCATGGATCGCCCATGGCTTGGGAGTTTCTTTATTCAGCGCAGGAGGGAGAATAATGCCACCATCCAACCGATCCTTAAGCTCAGGAGTCAGGTTCACACGAGGGGCGGAACCGCGCTTCCCTTCGAACTGATAGATTTCTATAGGCAGGTCAGGCCCCGCCGGAGCCGACGCTGTAATCATTAGTTCTTTTGGCGCCAGCAGACCTCTGAATTGGCTTTTCACATAATCAACTTTCAAAAACTGTTCCGGCTCCACATCCTGTGAAAATGTAAGACGGGTATGCACATCTTGCTGTTTAAGCTCGCGACTGAAACCCATATTTGAAGGAAGAGAAAATAACACAGGAGAACGGATAGTACGTACCTCCTTCCCAGACATAACTAATTTATCTGAAGAGGAATTCAGATAGCTTGTTTTTGGTGGCACCGGCATTCCCCGCAGATTAATATCAGAAATCGGCCGAATTGCCGCAAAGAGCAGAAGGTGCATCATTACCGCAAGAAGCGTTGCAAGCAAAATAGCCCTGGAGGGGGCAGGCTTCATTTAACATCCTCAGCCGTGGCGGCAATACGCGTTGCTATCGAAACTTCTGAAATCCCAGCGGACAATGCAGCATTCCAAGCCTCAACAACAGTACCATGCGAAACACGCTCATCGGCTTCAATAATCAATGTGGCTTCAGGGCGCCTTCTTGCCGCCATTTCCAGGGCAACCGGGAGGTTGCCTGAGTTCAACCGCTCGTCATCAAAATAGAACCATCCACCGCGCGTGATAGAAAGCACCATGGAACTGAAACGAGCTCCCCCACTGAAAGTAGATTCAGGCAGCGTAATTTTAATTCCGGGCTGTAAGACAAACGGTGATACCGCAAGAAAAAATGCGAGCACCAATAGAGATGCATCACTGAATGCAATCCCGATTGTGAATACGCTAGCCGGTTTCCGCGTTGGTTTAAACCGCCGCAGTTGCTGACTTTTTTTATGGGGATCAAAGGGTTTCATTACCTTCATCTCCTGCTTCAACCCGATCATATACGAGGAAGCGATACACTTCCTCTGCGGCATATTCCATATTCAAGGTAATACGTTCAACACGACTCAATAAAAAATTATATCCCGCAAAAGAAGGAATCGAAATGCAGAGTCCCACACCGGTAGTAATCAAGGCCTGCCAGATACCCGCAGACAGATCACCAATCTCCGCCAACGGCGCGTTCTGCTCCATCGCCATAAACACCTGAATCAAACCGATCACCGTACCCATCAATCCCAACAACGGAGTAATCTGGGCAATTGTTAGAAGCCCCCCAAGGTTTTTTTCCAGACGCGGAATTTCATCCAGGCCGGCCTTCGTGATGGTTTTCTTCAGTTCTTCCCGCTGCTCATCGGCATGCAATAAACCCGAGCGAACAATATGCGCAACCGGGCCCGGAGTTTCATCGCAGATCGAAACCGCCTCTGCCGTATTGCCACGATTGACAATCGTATAGATACCACTCAAAAAATCATCCTGCTTAATCTGCGCACGATGCAGATGAAATACGCGTTCTAGAAACAACATGGCTCCTGCAACGCTGCAAACCAGAATCGGCCACATAATCCAGCCGCCTTTAACCATCAGTTCCCACATTGTTTGTCTCCTCGGGCTACTGGAACAGTAACCAGTTTTCAGTCTTAATCTTTTCGATACGCTTCAAGGCTTCTTCTTTAGCTGGCACATTCGCCTCAACCACCCGCTCGTACACCTGAACCGCCTCCACCCAGGCCTTCTCTCTTTCCTTCAATGCGGCTGCCCCGAAAGCAGAACGAGTAAACCACATCACGCTATAGGTAGAGTGCTCAATACTTTCGTTGATGAATGTATACACCACATTCATATATCGGCTGAATGCTCTGTCATATACACCTGTTTTTTCCAGACAGCGCCCAATCTTATACTCGGTCTGAAGTTTAAGCGCCATCGGAGCAGAAGGTCGGTCGAGAATCGACTGATAGGAATTCATGGCTTCGGTATAACGGCCGGGATTATCCGTTGCGAGTGAAAACTGGCAATCCCCTTTGCGCCCCCAAGCAGCATTTACGAGATAGCTCTCAGGATAGTTCTTAATAATTTCTTCAAATGCTAAAATTGCACGGGCAAACTCGCCAAGTTCCGTCAGCGCATCACCCTGAGCAAAGCGGGTTTGCGGAAGAATCTCACTGGAGGCATAGGTTTTGGCCACTTCACTGTAGCGCTCAATCGCCTTTACATAATTTGACTCAGCAGCAGCAGCTCGTCCTGCCCAATACAACGCACGTGAAGCAAGCTCATGCCCCTTGAAGTCTTCATAAATCTGCTGAAACAGCGGCTCACAGTCTTGATACCGACCCTGATTGAAATATAATTCGGCCAGCCAAAACATCACTTCGGGCAACCATGGGGAATCAGGATATTTTTCTACAAAGGCCTTACAGGTATCAATCGACTCGGCAACCTGCCCGTTTCTGTAGAGGCAGAAACCACGCATGTAAGATGCCTGCTGGGCATATTCAGTATCGGGGAATTTATCCAGTATTTCCTCAAAAACACTCTGCGCTTCAGAATAGCGTCCCAGATATTTGCTCAGTGTTATGCCCCGTTGATACATACTTAATGACGCCACAGCCGTATTGGTATAGATTTTCCCAATCTGCGTAAACTTTGCGAGCGCCTCTTCCCACTGCTGACTCGCAACCATAACATCCGCCGACCGTAATGCCGCCTGCTCAGAAAACGGACTTGAAGCATGGTTGGTTTCCAGAATTCCGAAGGTGGTCAGTGCTTCCGAGCGACGACCTATCTTCGCCAGACAAAGGCCTAATTGATAAAGTGCATTTGGAAGATTGTCGTGCGAGTGGAAATCAACCACGAATGACCGATACCGCTTTTCCGCATCTTCCAGTTTATCTGCTTTATAATACGCATCAGCCGCCTTGAATAAAGCATCCGCTTTCACTTCAGGATCCTTCAACGCCTTCACTGCTTTATCAAATACGCCAGCAGATTCGGCATAGCGGTTCAAATGCCATAGAGCGAGTCCTTTACCATAGTATGCCTGAGCCAGCCCATTGGGGTCATTTGCAACATCCAGATAAACCTGAAAGCCGTCGTCCGCTTCGCTAAAGCGTTTTGCTTGCAGTAAGGCCTTTGATTTTTCAAGCTGCAATTCCGCAGCAATGATTTCATTAGGCGCTTCCGCCCGGCACTCCTCCAACAACTTCAATGCATCTTTCGTATTCTCTTCCGCCAACAACATGCGGGCAAGCGCCAGCTTTAATGGGACGCGCTGTCGAGCATCCGGCGATAGCGCAATGCCTTTCCGCATGGAAGCAACCGATGCATCCTTGTCACCCCCCTGACCTTCAAGAGCTGCGAGATCAACATAAGCATCGATACGGTACACCAGACGGGTTTGCGTATTCGTGGCCAACTGCGTCAAGAGTTCACGGGCAGACCGAACATCAGCTACCGCGCCTTCGGAATAAAGTAAATGAGCCCGTTTCAGCTGTGCCCGCTGGACTATGCCTTTATTTTTTTCTTCGGCCAGTTTTTCGTAAACCGCAATAGCTTCCTGAAAGCGTTTTTGTCGCGTATAGACTTCAGTCAAATCAAACTGGTTTGCAATACGATCCCGATGGCCGGAATGGTCTTTGGAAAATTGTTCGTAGGTCGCCGCAGCCTCAGGAAGCTTCCCCGTGTCCTGTTGAATACGCCCCTTCAGCCGCAAGATAGAAGGGGCATATCGGCTCCCCTTCAGTACTTCAGCATCAGCCTTACCTAAAACCTCCAATGCTTTTGTATATTCCTTCAGCTCAAAATGGGCTCTCGCACGCCAATACAGATAACCAAGTTCACCATCGTAAGCCTTCAAAGATTCCAGCATTTCGGAGTAGCGTTTTTGGCCCCAGAGCGCATGAGAAAGCAATAATACCGCCTCTCGATCCTGTTCTTCGGTCGCTTCTCCGCGTAAAACGCCACGTGCCTGCTGTTCCGCCAAGGTGTAAAATCCGTCGTCCAGAGAGGCTTTTATGTTGGGGAACTGTGAGCTGAGCGGCTTCGGAACCTGTTCCTGCGCAAAGCAATTCAACGCAAACAGAAGCGATAAAATAATTAAAATAATAGAATGGGTCGGCCGCATTAAGTTTTCCAATGATTAAAGGGCATTATTTCTAATGGCGGAGAAATTTAAAGTCAAATATCCAAGCCATTGAGATAGAAATTTATTCATTCTAAAACGAATCCGCGATATGGTACGCTTTATTGAACACAACCCATGGATATTAAGTTGAACAGACGAACCTTTATACTTGTTTCAAGCGTGACTGTATCAGCTCTTAGCCTGAAAAAAATATCAGCATCAAACCGCGGGAATTCTTCAAAGAATACTCCCCCGTTGCATGTTTTGGCTTACCAGCCCAAGCCGCCGGCCCAGCCAAAAACCTCAGCCTTCACTTTCGTAGCCGTTTAAACCGGTTACGCATATCCGAGCTTTTTGAGAATCCAGAAATTCTTGCGCCAGTTCTTTTCGACCTTTACCCATAGTTTGAGCTTAAACCGAACACCGTACATTTCGTAAAGTTCTTTCTCCGCCTGCTCGCGCACCCATTTTAGCAAACGTCCTTTTTCACCGATCACGATGCCCTTCTGGGAATGGCGCTCCACATAGATCGAGGCCTCAACATCCCATTTCTTTTCGCCTTCATGAATTTCTTCAACCCAGACCGCAACGGCATGCGGTAGCTCATCGTGGAGACGATGAAAGAGCTTTTCACGAATGACGTCGGCAATATTTAGCTTACGCGGGTAATCAGTTAGAATATCATCGGGAAAAAGCGCGGGGCCTTCAGGAGTTTTCTCAAACTGTGTCGTTAAGAGATCAGCCATGCCATCCCCATTCAGGGCCGACACACCAGCCCAGATAGGCTCCTGCACACTCTCTTTCTCGGCTTTTATTTCTTTCCAGAGCGCTTTGTAAGCATCGTGAAACTTGATACCCCGGTCGCTTTTATTCAGCGCAATAATGCAGGGAATTTCTTCGCGGGCAATTCGACGAAGCCAACCATCATCTTCCAATTCCGGCTTAGAGGAACCGTCGATCACGAGCAAAATAACATCAACGCCATCCACAGCAGAACGCGCCGCTTTATTCAGGTTCTTGCCCAAATCACCCTTGGCTTTATGCACACCTGGTGTATCGAGAAATACCAATTGCCCCCGATCCTCCGTCAGGATTGCTCGAATCAGGTTACGCGTCGTCTGGACCGTATCGCTCACGATGCTGACCTTTTCTCCCAGCAGGTGATTCACCAAGGTCGACTTGCCTACGTTGGTTCGACCGACGATGGCAACAATGCCAGCCTTTCCGAAATTTGAAAATTCTGTAGTTTCTTCATTCATGGGCGCGGGTTGTAGCACACTCCGCCCTAAAGGCGTAAAGAATATTCGTGATAACGCTTTTCGGCGTTGCGCACAGCGCACCCTTTATCTATGCTCTTAACACTATGAAATTTGCCTTAAAAATATTGATCATGATCGTCGCTCCCTCCCTCACATTTGGGCAGAGCAATCTAGTTCAACGACCCCAGCAAACCACCATTGAAATCGACGGTTATGCGGCCAAAGTCAACGAGCGGATAATCACTCGGGGCGAAGTTCGCGAAGCTCTGGCTCCGCGGCTACCGGAACTCTACCGAAACTTTAAAGGCGCAGAGCTGGAAGAAGAACTGAAAAAAGCGTTCGAAAAAGCGCTGAATGATATTATTCAGCGCGTTCTGATCATGGAAGCGTTTACTGTTAAAGGTGGTCAGATTCCCGATCAATATGTGAACGACGAAATCAAGCGGGTGATCAACGATCGCTTTAAAGGCGACAAGGCCCTCTTTGAGCAAGTGCTGACTGAGCAGAAAAAAACCCGCCAAGAATATATGACTATGATCCGCGAGCAAATGGCGGTGGGCATGATGATTAACCAGGAAGTCGCCACCCGCGCTCGCATCACGCCCGACCAGGTTCGCAAGGCCTACGAAAAAAATAAAGAGATCTATTTTATTCCTGAAAAAGTAAAATACAGCGTCATGGTCCTAAACAAAGGCGCAACACCGGAAGATCAATCCGTTAAACTCGAAGAAGCCCAAACCATTCGCCAGCGATTGGTTGATGGCGCCGACTTTGCAGAAACCGCCAGAGAATCTTCAGAAGGCAGTCGCGCGGCAGATGGCGGCGAATTCCCATGGATGCAACCCAAAGACGTGCGTCCCGAACTGCAGGAAACGCTCACCTCACTGCCCGCCGGCGAACTCAGCGATATCATCGAAACCGATCAGCAACTCTATCTCGTAAAACTTGAAGCCCGCCGTCAAGCTGGCTACAAATCTTTCGACGAAGTCCGGAAAGATGTCAAAAACATGCTAACCGCCAAAGAACGCGATCGGCTTAAATCCCGCTGGATTGACCGACTCAAAGAAGAAAACTACATCGTCATCTACGATTAGATTAACCGGCCCTGTGCTCGATCGGGTAGCATCTACTTGATGACCAGCGCAAGAAAAGCATCGAAGATGCGAAGGGCAACCGACTTGGTATACGTGATAACTCCAGCGCATGAATCGAGAAAATCCCAGAAGTCGCGGCGGTGCATGGCGATAACTTCAGTGGGTGGATCGAATAAATCACATGGCACAGGCTTAGCTGAATGTACCGCAGGCGTCCCGCCTGCTCCCCTGCGCCGACGATGCCGCCGGGCGAAGAGTAGGATGCCGGAGCCGAGACCGAGCAAGCCGATGCTGCCGGGTTCAGGAATTACACTGAGCTGTCCGGTGGTGTAGAGCTCAGAGGTGTCCCAGTATTGTCCTCCTGAAAGTGCGGTTGTGCTTACATCTGAAAACGTACCGCTGACGCCGCCGTCCCAGCTAAATAGATTAAAGCTGGCTCCGTTGGTTGCCGAAAAACCACCCAGCGAAACAATATCGAGCAGGCCGTCGAGTGTAGAAAATCCGGTTATGGTGAGGCGGTCATATTCAGCACCCAGAACATACCCAGCCAGTTCCATTTCCAGCGTTCCATCAGAGGCAATCGTTAAGTCACCATCCACGATACTATCCGCCGGACTCGTGCCCGGAGCAAAAATGCCATGCACCGTTAAGTTGCCCAACAAATCCGGCGTTTCCAGCCGTCGGCCTGACTCCAAATTGGAGAGACCTGAAAGCTGACCCTCTACGGAAAGTTCAGAGCCTTCATTAAAATGGGTCTTCCGCCAAATCAGTGGGTGCACGTGAGGTTTTCGCTTTGCCTGAAAGTTTGAAATGGCCTGAAATCAGGATGGCATACAAGTAATAT
>JADGFE010000285.1 GCA_016744085.1 Kiritimatiellales bacterium
TAAAAAGCTACTCGTCACGCTCGGAAAAGGGATCTGGTCGGCGGTGACCTATCCGTTCAATATGCTCAAAAATGCACTCGGCAAACTGCGAAAGCTTCTCCCGTTTTCCGATGCCAAAGAAGGCCCGCTTTCCTCGCTTACTACGTCAGGGAAGGCATTGCTCGAAACATTGGCTAACGGCATGAATGCCGCGAAAAATGCGCCCAGCAGCATATTTAAAAGCGCGACCCAAGGAATCCTCTCGTCGCTTTCCGGAGCGTGGAATGGAATACGGAATGCGGGTAAAGCTGCTATGACGCATTTGGCGGCTCCGCTGAAAAACCGCAACTGGGGAGCATTAGCCGAAGGCGCGGTTCAGGCCGGAAGTCGAATCAAAGCTGCACTGAGTAATGTCATCCCGAAGCTGCCCATTCCTGATTTTGTACGAAACATCCTCCCGCTTCCAAGGAAATCTGTTGCCCCGAATTTAACGATGGCCCAGCCTGCAATGCCAATGGTCGCGGCACAATCTCCAGCAATCATACCCGCGACACTCTCGGCAGTACTAATGCTGACTCCGGTTTTGGCTTCCGCGATTCCGGATACCATGACCACCACGTTATCATCTTCGGCCATTCAGTTGCCTGCGCCGGATCCAATTGCTGTGGCCGCAAAGGTAGAGCCGCAAATTGGAGCCATTCCCACTATTAGACTTGCGGGCGACAACCCGGCCATTGAGGGCAATGAGGCATTTCAACCCATCCGTCTGCCGGAGACCTCCACACAGCCGCACAACCCCGAAAAGCTAGCCGCTGTTCGGCAAAGCAGCAATACCCCGCAATCGCAGGAAGGGAACCGCTCGGATGTCGCGCAACTGCTCGAAGCTCTATTGGGAAAAATCGATGCACTGGCCGAACGCCCGATTGAAGTATCGGTCGCCACTCATATCGATGGTCGTCAGGTCGCCGAAGCGGTTTATAAGAATCAGCGAGAGCAGAAAATCAGAAACTATGGAACGTTGTGAGGTAATGTGTGAGTTGGGATAAACAACCGATCAAAGGATATCTGGTCGATGCCGACACCGGCGACCGATTAGAATTTCAGTATAACCCGAATAATATCAGCGACGAAAAGTCGACCAGTTATGCCACTATCAAAGTTCCGGGCATGAGCCACCCGCGCTATCAGTATGTTGCCGGAGAGCCGCGTCGGATTGTTTTCAAGATCGAGCTATTCAAAGATTCGGTAAAACAAAAGGTCGATTGGCTTCGCTCTCTGCAATATCCGGAGCACGCAGGCAGCATGCTTAAAAATGCGCCGCACCGGGTCATCCTTATTTTTGGCGATCTTTATCCCGGTGTGACCTGCATTGTACGATCCGTGAAGGCTCGGTATTTCGGGCTATTCGATCAGACCAATCTTGCCCCGCAACGAGCCGAGGTGGATATCACGCTCGAAGAATTCGTCGATCAATCCGTCAACGGATCGGAGGTGCGCTCATGATTAGTAAAGATTCCCGTTACGCCCAATCGGTTCTCTACAAAAGCAACGAAGGCGACTCGCTCGGAATGCGACGGCGTGTCGATACCACGCCTCGTTTCGACGACTATTTCCATACCGTGATTGATGGCGACCGAATTGATCTGCTGGCCCATCGCTATCTTGGTAATGCCAAGCTCTGGTGGATCATCTGCGATTACAACGATCTGTTTTTTGCGCTGGAGTTAGAACTCGGGCAGGTTCTCCGTATCCCCTCAGAGGATCACGTCAATATGCATATTCTGGATTAACTCCGACACTTCATGTGCGCTTCCGGTAAGTAAGCAGAGAGCTGCTAATTACCGGAGACGAGCATGGACCTCGACACTTTTAAACCAACTTATTTGATTCAGATTGAAGGGCAATCGCTCTCCAAAGACATCACGCAGGAAATCACCGCGTTTGTTTTTACCGACAACGAGGAGGAGCTGGATGTGCTGGAGCTGTCGATCAGCAACCGCAACCTGCAGTTTGTCGA
>JADGFE010000129.1 GCA_016744085.1 Kiritimatiellales bacterium
GAGCACCAGTTCGTAGAGCGCCTTCTGATCGGCGAGGCCGGAAACGGGGCCAAGACAGGATGAGCCGGTTTCGTTGCCGGCAATAAAATCGTTCCAGGCGGAGGGCAGGTTGAGCAAGCGCAGCGTATGGCCGGTCGGTGCGGTGTCGAGTACGACGTGCTCGTAGTCGCCGATCAGTGCTTCATCGCCGATAAATTTGGAAAACTCATTGAAGCCGGCGATTTCCACCGTACAGGCACCCGACAACTGTTCTTCCATTTGCTCAACGGCTTCATCGGGCAAAACGCCACGGTAGGGCCCGACCATGCGCTCGCGATATTCCTCGGCGGCGACCATCGGATTAATATTCATGGCATCCAGCCCCGGCACTCCGTGCACGGGAACCGGCCTGGAACCCAGATCGGTTTCCAATACTTCATGAAGGTTGGAAGCCGGGTCCGTACTGATCAGCAGCACCCTTTTTCCGCGACAGGCCAACCCTGTTGCAACCGCACACGACATGGAGGTTTTACCCACCCCACCCTTGCCGGTGAAAAATAGAAAGCGGGTTGCTTTGTTTAATAGTGAATTCATTGATCGTCCGTGTAAAATGGAGGGACGACGTCCTCGTCGTCTGCTGGCACAGGCGTACGGACAGCGAGGACGCTATCTCTCCAAAAATCAGCCGCAACCGGAGCAACCGCTGCAGTCGGGCATTTCGAGGGAGAGTTCGGCGGTTCCGAGTAGACTCGTTAGTTTTCCAAGGTCTGGATATTCACCGATGCTGACGACCTCATTGTCGATCATGACGAACGGCAGCGCGTCGGTGCCTTTTTCCTTGAGCGTTTCAGCAATTACTCCGGTGGTGTATGCCGCAGGCTCCTGCGAAAGGTTATAGCGCTCGACCTTCACGGAACAGGCATCCAGGTTTTTCAGGAAGGTTGCAAGCTGTACCAGCTCGGTATCAACATCGGTTCCGCAAACGCCGGTGGAGCAGCACATGGCGGGGTCATATATTTTCAGTGTTTTCATCGGTTTTACCTACTTGGTTAAAAATTCGGGGAGAGTTCCTACAAAGGCTTTTATTTCATCGCGAACACGGCGGAAGCCATCGAGCTTTGCCTCTTCAGGTGCATCAGCCGGGGAAAGCTTGGGGGGATCCTCAAAGCCCACGTGAATCACTTTACAATCCACAGGGAACCACGGGCAGGTTTCGTGCGCGGCATTGCAGACGGTGATCACATAATCGATCTTCGTATCCTTGAATTCATCGATGTGCTGCGATTGCTGGGTGGTGATATCGATGCCAGCTTCGGCCATTACTTTGACGGCGTTGGGGTTCAGTCCATGGGTTTCGATGCCTGCCGAATAGACTTCAATTTGATCGCCTTTCAGCGCGCGGGTCCAGCCTTCGGCCATTTGGCTGCGGCAGGAATTTCCCGTACAGAGATACAACAGACTCATTTTTTCAGGCATGGTATTTTTCCTTTTGTTAATCCTTAAACCAATGGGTGGTGCGGTTGGCAAAGCCGACGAGTGCCAGCATGACCGGAACCTCAACCAGCACGCCGACGATGGTGGCGAGCGCCACCGGAGAGCTGGTGCCGAAGATGGCAATGGCGACGGCAACGGCAAGCTCGAAAAAGTTGGAAGCGCCAATCATACCGGCGGGCGCCGCCACATTGTGCGGCAGCTTCATCGCTTTCGCTCCGAAATAAGCGATGAAGAAAATAAGAGCCGTCTGTAAAATTAACGGGAGCCCAATCAGTGCAATGTGAACCGGGTTTTGAATAATGACATCGCCCTGAAAGGAAAAAATGATCACCAGCGTGAGCAGCAGACCGATGATGGTCGTGTTTCCAAACTTTGGAAGGAAGGTGTTTTCAAAATAGTCCTGCCCCTTCGTTTTCAGCATATGTCCACGGGTCAGGGCTCCGGCCATCAGCGGCACCACCACAAAAAGTACCACGGAAAGAAACAGCGTATCCCACGGCACAAACACATCGCTGACGCCGAGCAGGAATTTAACAATCGGAACAAACGCCACGAGAATGATCAAATCGTTGGTGGCCACCTGCACCACCGTATAGGCCGGATTGCCTTTGGTCAGATGACTCCAGACGAACACCATGGCCGTGCAAGGCGCCGCACCCAGCAGCACTGCACCCGCCAGATAATTTTTGGCCAGATCGGTAGGAATCAGGTTCTTAAAGATGACGTAGAAAAAGAGCCAGGCAATGCCGAACATGGTGAACGGCTTAATCAACCAATTCACGATCCAGGTCAGATATAGCCCCTGCGGATTTTCACCCACATGTTTCACGCTCTTGAAATCGACCTTCATCATCATCGGATAGATCATGATCCAAATCAGGACCGCCATCGGGATCGATACGTTGGCATATTCTAGCTTCCCAAGAAAATCAGGGATTGCCGGAAGAAAGCGCCCTATCAGAATTCCGGCGACCATGCAAAGGGCCACCCAGGCCGTCAGGTATTTCTCAAAAAAACTGATTCCTGTATCTTTATCTTTTTCGCTCATCGTGATTTCCTTTTTGGAGGAGTAGCGTCCTCGCCACTCGCAGTCATTGTGGACAATGATCCTCCATAAAAATTATTTCGGGCAGCAATCCTCGCCGCGTTGTTGACGGCAGAGGTCTTCCCGAGTAATACCCAGAATTTTTTTCAAGGCCTGAAAATCCCCTACCAGTTCTGCGGCTCCAGCGAGCGAATGTTCCAACCATTGAAAAAGGTTTTCTGATCCGACTGGTCTCAGCAGTTTATAATAAACCCAACGACCGTCTTTACGGCTGCTAACCAAGCCGGTTTTCTGCAAAATCCCTAAGTGACGCGAGGCCGTTGCTCCGCTCACCTGCAGCAACTCCGTCACCTGACAGGCGCACAGTTCGTCGAACCGCCATAAAGCCGCAATGACACGCATCCGGTTTTTATCCGAAAGCGCCTTCAGAACTTCCAAGGTTATCTCCATAAGCATCTTTATATTTAGTTATTTAGCTAACTGTCAAATAAAAAGAAGCTATAGGTCTATATAGTTGTGGAATACTTAGGAAAATACGTATTGCCGAACTTCAACCAAAGAATCCAAAACCACTACACCGCAGGTTTTCAGGCGGGCCTTGCTGTTATGACCGCCGGATACGAGGACGCATTGCACGCCCATCGCCTGCGCCACCTCAAAATCGTGGATCGTGTCGCCGATAAAGAGCACCTCGGCGGGGTTAACTTCGAGCTTCTGGATATATTTCAGTCCGTTGGCCACCTTGCCCTCGGCATAAATATCATCCAGGCCAATAACGTCTATGAAATAGTCCATTAAGTCGTAGTAAGTCAGCGCAACAACAAGGGCGTTATGTTCATAGGCCGACAGCACGGCCTGCGGAATGTGGCTATCCTGAAGCTCTTTTAACAAACTGACTGCTCCTGTCCGTAATGGACAATCAAACCGCAACTTTTCATATTCTCCGATATACTCGTGAGCCAGAGCTTCATACCCTTCTTTTTCACAGTCAAAACCGATACGCGCATAATAGTCCGAGATCGGGAAGACCAACTTATCCCGGTAATCGTCCACCGTAATGAGCGGGAGGTCTCTTCGGCGGAGCATGTTATTGTTGATCTCCGTGCACAGCACAGCATCGTCCCAAAGCGTTCCGTTCCAATCCCAGATAATGTGCTTAAACTTCATGGGTACATAATAAACACAAAGGCACGAAGGACACAAAGATTACCAAGTCTGACCTTTTACTCTTTAGAGTAACTTCGAGCCTTCGTATTTAGAGCCTGTCCCGCTTCGATACATTTCATGAGCCAGGCCATATTTTCGCCTAGGTTATCCATCGTCTGCATGCCCTCAACATTCTGCTCACTTTCGCCGCGCGCCGCACCGTAGCCCATATTTCAATAGCTGGACCCCGGAATGACCATCTGGGAAATAGAGAAAAAATGATTCCTTGAATTGATAGCGTGCGTGGTTCCAT
This sequence comes from Kiritimatiellales bacterium, assembly GCA_016744085.1. GTDB lineage: Bacteria > Verrucomicrobiota > Kiritimatiellia > Kiritimatiellales > Pontiellaceae > Pontiella. Next base: position 3,978 of record JADGFE010000129.1, read on the forward strand.
CCATCAACAGGTGGAAAAGTGCGATCCCGCTCCATCATCCACCAATTAATTTTAGTGTCGCGTCAACCGGACAGCCCTCCGAGTTACATCGGTCATCATTGCTCATAACTCACCTCTTAGGATACTTTACGACTATATACATAATTTGCGGGTACTTATTATAAATATGTCGTGATGCTACGTTGCGCCCGGTGATTCTCGGCTGGAATATTTTCGGTGTAGTTGCTGAAGCCGGCGCAGATACACGCGGATCTTTTATCTGTAAGACGTTATTCTGTTACCTCTCAACAGCATCTGCGCAAATCTGCGTTATCTGCGGGCCTTGTTCAAAAAAATCGACAAGCCTCCTGAATATCGGCATCGTCTGCCTCAATATTCAGGAGAACTTATGGAACAAAAATTTATTAATGATGTAACCAATCAGCTAAATGTGCTGATTGAACAAAAAATGCTGACGGGCTGGAGCCTTAAGGCCACCGAGTCCCGTAGCCTTCAGCGGCTTTATTCCTCACCCGACGGCGCAACCCTTTCATGCCACCAGAGCCGTAAGGTTGACGGCGATGCCTATAAACTGTCGGTTTACACCCCGTCAGAAACCGATGGCATGGTCGGCACCGCTATGATTGATCTGGTGACCTATCAGCCCATCGAACAGCAATTAGCCAATGCGGCCGAGATGGCAAAGGGCAGTCAAAACAAGGCTTGGAAGTTGGCAGCTCCTCCAGCAACCAAACCAGCCCCCGTTGAAACATGCGATCCTTTAATTCGGGATAATCCCGAAACATCGGCCGTGAACATTGAAAAAGAATTTACCGCGGCATTTGCCTCCGCGGATGGATGCCATCTCAATTCTGCCGAACTCTTCCTGAATTATTATGTAAGCCATAATATGAATTCGGAAGGTCTTGCTTATGAAACCGAATTAAGCGAGCTCTACCTCGAAGCAGCCATGGAAAAGGCCGGGCAGGAAAATGATAAGGAAGTACATGAGCACGCCACTTCAGTTACGGCCGCGGACCTTAACGTTAAAGGTTTTATCAATGACTGCGCGCTGCAGGTTGCAACACTGGGCGACAGCGAAGAGCCGGAAACGGCCGACAATGCGACCATTCTGATTGATAAGAATGCACTATCTCAGATGCTGGATGCCGTGCTGGAACAGCTCAACTGCACTAACGAATATTTAAAACTACCGTTCCTTAACAGCGGCGACACCTTCGGCGACGGCAAGGGCGATGCATTAGAACTGAGTCTCGACCCGACCATCCCCGGCATGGTGCTTTCTTCAGCCTATGCGATTGATGGTCTGCCAGCGAAGCCCGGTCTATTGATTGAAAACAACGAGGTGAAAGACCGCATCATCGGCAACCGCTTCGGCCAACATCTCGAACTGAACCCTAACGGTATCAGCGGAAACCTGGTCGTAAAGCCGGGTACGCTTACGAAGGATTCTCTTGCCGGCAAGGAGTATACGGAAGTGATTAAATTTTCATCGCTACTGATTGATGCGCGGAAACTGACGTGGAGCTCCGAAATTAAGTTAGGTAAACACATTGCCGCCGACGGAACCGTTACGTTGGTAAAAGGCGGTGTAGTTTCTGGTAATCTCAAAGAAAACTTCACCGACTGCCTTTTGTCGGCAACCACCGGAAACGTCAACGTGCCACAAAGCAGTTATGCCCCACCGCTTGGATACAAAGGTCCCGATGCCATGCTCATTACCCGTGGCGTCAGCATTGCCGGAAAATAAAAAATAGGCCTCGCAGAGCCGCAGAGATCGCTGAGGAAAACTTAATTGGATAAACTCTGCGTCCTCCGCGCCTCTGCGAGGGATTAATAATTTAGGAGAATTATGAGTAAAAAAAACTACCCACTCTCAGACGAGCTCGCTTCCTTTTTCCCGTTGCTGACCAAGCTTGTGCAGACGCTGGAATCTGGCGCGGAGAATAAACTCTATGCCTTCGCTACACTCGAAGATCTGGATCAGTTCCAAAGTCATGTCAGCCAGACCGAAGCCAGCAGTATGACCACCGACCGAGGGATCGTGCTTCGCATTCTGGCCGGGCACCGCAACTTTGAATATGCCACCAACAACTTTGATGAAGCGGCTTTGCTGAAGGAGGCCAAAAATCTAAAGGCCGAAGCGCTTACCTTTCTGGATGCTCAGGATAACCCGCCGGTCTTTGCTCCGAGTGAATGGAGCGATGATCCTCTGGCCGATTTTGCCGACCCGATTCGTGAACAGATTCTTGCTGCCGGAAACGGAGAGCTTCCATCCGCGGATACCCCCGTACATTTTGGAACAGCGTATGAACCGTCCGTTTCAGAGTCGCTCAGCAAAGCAGAATCAGCCCAGCGTTCGCGTGAGCTAAAAGAAGCTATTGTTAAAACAGGTGGCGATCAGCTGGCCTCTGCGGGTTGCATGTTGCGGAGAAAAGCGAAGAGCCGCCTGTTTGTGGATCGGACCCGCCAGATTTCGCAAACACTGTTCTCCAGTTTGTATTATCTTTATGCCATTACCCCCTCCGGCAAAACCGTGCGCGATATTATCGGCGGCATGGCCGGAGCCGAAGCGGGTGACTCGATTGACGATGCGCTGATTACCTCTCTGGTAGAAACCGCCATCAAGGTGGAAAATGCCGAACGTATTCAACCCGGACGTTACCGGATTATTACCGGCCCCGATGTGACCGGCGTAATTGCCCACGAAGCCTTCGGCCATACGCAGGAAGGCGATACCTGCCGACTTGGACGAAGTTGCGCACCGGGCCTCCGCAAAAAAGGCATCCTTGTTGGAAATAAACAGGCCTCAATCATCAACAATGCCGGCGTCTTTGAAATGGGTAAAACCCAATGGGGTGTAAATGGAACGCACTTCTTCGACGATGAAGGTTTTATAGCCCGCCCGCAGGTTATTCTTGATAAAGGCACGCTGTCCTCTCCGATGAACGATCTGATGGCCTCGCTTACCGGCGATATCAATGGACCTTCTGCAAGACAGTCGAACGGAAAGCGCGAAAGCTGGAAACGACCGTTAATGCCGCGCCAAACGAATACCTACTTTACCGCAGGCGACAAGACGCTCGACGAGCTGGCCGAGCTTTGCGGTAACGGTTACATCGCCGAGCACGCGCACGGCGGCATGGAAGATCCGAAAGGTATGGGCCTAACGGCGGGCACGGAATATCTGGAAGAAGTGAAAGATGGAAAACGAACGGGCAAGCTCTTTCTCGGTCCGCAGGGTGGTCATATTGAGCTCTCCGATCCTGTGCCTCGTCTGCTGGAATCGATTATTGCTAAAAGCACCATCGAAGCGGATGGTACGCCGGATCAGGGCGAGCCCCATAATAAGTGGGGCGGTTGCGGGAAATACCATAAAGAAGGTGTGGAAGCCGGATGCGGCGGACCGTGGATACTATGGGAAGGTATGACCTGCGGTTAGACCACGGTTTCTCCTTCGCTTCGGAAGCTTCAGCGGATAATGAAAAAGCCCGCGCAGTTATGCGCGGGCTTTAAATTTATCTGGATATAAAAATTACTTACGCGGAGGACGTTCTTCACGTGGCTTGGCAATGTTTACGCGAAGGCTGCGTCCATCGAGGTCCTTTTCGTTGAACATATTTACCGCCTCGTTAGCTTCTTCCGGCGTGCTCATATCCACAAAAGCGAATCCGCGGGACCGGCTGGTAAACTTATCAAGCATCAGCTCGCATTTATCGACCGTTCCGGCCTGACCGAACAGCTCTTCAATATCGCTTTCGATCGAATTGTAGGAAAGATTCCCAACGTACAGCCTGGTGTCCATATCAATACCTCTCTAACGATTAGGATTTTATCCCTCCTGCTTCCCCTAAACTCCAAAGCTCATCGCAGAAGATAAAAAGCAGGAGGATAAAATTTTGTTGGACTGAGCCT
>JADGFE010000130.1 GCA_016744085.1 Kiritimatiellales bacterium
ACGGGTTTCGAAGCTACGAAGTGCTGAAAATCGCCCTATTTCACACAATGGGAGGGTTGCCCGAGCCGGAATCGGCCCACCGATTCTGCGGATGAGGCGAATCAATACAGTAGGACGATTTAAGAGCTGGGATGAAGCTCCCCATGATGTGCTTTTTTCTTCCCCTGACAGATAATCCGACCTATATTTCTTCACTAATTATTCCAAAGGTATGTACTCAGTATGGAACAGAAATTGAACAACGAAAACAGTGCGCTCTATAGACCGTCAACCGGAACCGCCCTTGCCGTGGCATCTGGATTATCCTTTTTCTTCTTATGCATGATTCTACCTCTGGTAGGCCCCGCCGGCAGTCGGGTGGAGCATGCGTCTCAAAACAAGGCGGTCTTTCTATTGGTGTTGATGGTGACCTTTGCCCTAGCCAGTCTGGCAGCGTATTCCAAACTCGGGCGCCGTAAAATTGATGGATCAGCACGTCCTTTGTTTTCATTTGCCCTTTGCGGTATCTGCATACTGACGCTGTTGGTACTGCTCGTTGATGGATTCTCAATTTAGTCGCTTAATCGGCCATTCCTGAAATGAAGAAGATCGGCGTCATAGTTAATACAAAGAGACCCAGAGCTGATGGTATTCTTTCCGAACTTCGCTCCCGGGCCGAAGAGCTAGGGTTTTCCCTGTTTGCCGAAGATCCCGCGATGGCTGAGGTGCTCGGTGCTACATCTATTCCGGTGGAAACATTTGGTGAGCAGGTGGATGTGGTGCTTGCAATGGGGGGCGATGGAACGGTCCTTTATACAGCACGGGCGCTAAACGGTTCAGCCGTTCCGATTATGGGTATCAATCTCGGTAGCCTTGGTTTTCTGACCAGCGTAGCGGATTCCGAGCTGATTAAAGCATTGGATGCCATTGCAAATCAGAATTTTAAAGTAGCCGAAAGGGATATGGCGGTATGCTGTATATATAGAGATGGTGAAAAAGTGGGCGAAGAACGTTCGCTCAACGATATCGTTCTGGGGTGGGGGGCATCCTCACGCATTGTTACACTCAACCTTTCCATCGACGGTGAATCGGTCAGTTCCTTTATGTGTGACGGAATGATTGTATCAACCCCTACGGGAAGTACGGGCCACTCGCTTTCATCCGGAGGTCCCATCCTTCATCCCGGAGTTGGTGGATTCGGCATTAGCGTCATATGCCCGCACACGCTTGGTTCACGACCTTTAGTTGTTCCGATTAACAGCCTGATCGAGATCGATGTTGTGCATGCCGTTAAGGAACTGATTCTCTCTATTGATGGGCAGGATGGCTATAAAGTGAATCAGGGCGATCGTATTGCTATCCGAAAATGCCCTCATCAGGTTAAGTTCCTGCAACTGCCGGAGCACAGTTATTTTTCCGTTCTTGCCCAAAAAATGCACTGGCGCGGCTCCTCCCTTTAATCTTCAGTAATTTGGTATTGAATTACTTTTTACCTCCCGTTATTCATTACTCCTTAAACACGTGCTATAATATACGCGTATGTGAGTAGTGTATATAGGCAGCGTAAATATGGAGTGGTTACAATGGATGCGGTTTTACTCGCCCGAATACAGTTCGCCCTGACGATTATGTTTCACTATATCTTCCCCCCGTTGACGATTGGCATGGGTTGGATGATTTTTATGTACAACACCCGCTATCAGGAAAATGGAAATCTCTTATTTCGACAGCTGGCTCAGTTCTGGACTAAGGTTTTTGCGATTACATTCGTGATCGGTGTGGCGACGGGCATCACCATGGAATTTCAATTCGGCACGAACTGGGCAGGTTATTCCCGATTTGTTGGCGATATCTTTGGAGCACCGCTTGCAGCCGAAGGCATTTTTGCCTTTTTCCTGGAGTCGAGCTTTCTGGGTATTTTGCTCTATGGAAGAAAAAAGGTTTCGCAGAAAATGTACTGGTTCTCGAGTTTTATGGTCGCGCTCGGTGCCACCATGTCAGCTTTTTGGATCGTCGTGGCCAATTCCTGGCAGCAGACTCCGGCTGGTTATAAGATTGTCACTGAAACGGTGAATGGAGTCGAGGTTTCAAAAGCGCAACTGACCAACTTCTGGGAAGCCGTATTTAATCCTTCCACGATTCCTCGCTATTCGCACACGGTTACCGGAGCACTATGCGTCGGGGTCTTTTTTATTCTGGGTACGTCGGCCTGGCAGATTCTAAAAGGGCGGCATGTTGAGTTTGCCCGCGCATCGATGCGAACGGCCATCATTCCCTGTTTTGGTGTCATCATGCTCACCCTGTTTGTGGGGCATCATCATGGCCATCAGGTTTCCGAAACACAGCCTGCAAAATTGGCGGCATTTGAAGGCCTCTGGGAAACGCAGACCCATGCACCGCTCATGCTGTTTGGAATGCCGGATCAAAAGGCTGAAAAGAATAAATTCGCCATACAGATCCCCGGAATGGTCAGTCTCTTTATTGGTGGAAAGTTTGATACGGAAGTACAGGGACTGAAAGATTTTGCGCCGGAAGATCGTCCGCCGGTTGCCTTGTCGTTTTGGTCGTTCCATCTCATGTTTTACATGGGAGTGTGGATGGCATTGCTGGCCTTTGTCGGCGTAATCCTTTGGCTCAAGCAAACCTTATGGACCACCAAAATTTATCTATGGGCTGCGGCGCTGACAGTCCCTGTTCCTTTTCTGGCTAACGAGGTGGGCTGGATGGCGGCAGAAGTCGGGCGACAACCCTGGGTGGTCTATAATCTGCTGCGGACGGAGAGCGCCATCTCGGCTTCTGTGCCGGCCGGTCAGGTGCTTGCATCCATTATTATTTTTTCAATGATTTATGTCTTACTCTTCGGAATTTGGATTTATCTACTTAAACGGCAGTTTCACAAGGGTCCCGATTCATTGGAATCTCTCGAAGCGGAGGTGAAGTAATATGGAAGCGCTGCAAATCACATGGTTTTTGCTCGTTGGCATTCTAATCATTGGCTACGCCATTCTCGATGGCTTCGATCTGGGGGTTGGTTTCTGGCATCTATTTGCAAAAAAGAAGGGAGAACGAACGGCTTTCATTCATTCCATCGAACCGTTTTGGGATGGCAATGAAGTTTGGCTGCTGACCGGAGGCGGTGCCTTATTTGCGGCTTTCCCCCCTGTTTATGCCACGGTATTTAGCGGGTTTTATCTGGCCATGATGCTCGTGCTGGTTGGTCTGATTTTTCGTGCAACTGCCATCGAATTTCGAAACAAGGTTGAAAGTCCCGTCTGGGTAAAGGCATGGGATATTGCCTTTGCCGTTGGAAGCATACTGCCCTCGGTGCTCTTTGGTGTGGCCATCGGAAATGTTCTGCTTGGGCTGGAGCTCAATCCGATTGGCGACTACACCGCTGGATTCTTTGCACTACTCAATCCCTTTGCTTTGCTCTGCGGCCTTGTTGGGTTGGCGATGTTTGCTTTGCATGGAGCACTCTACCTTTCGATGAAGCTGGAAGGTGACATTGTGGCGCGCACTCGTAAATGGGCGGTCAAGGCATGGTATGCCTTTCTCCCCTTGTTCATGATTGCAGTTTCATACGGTATCAAAAACTGCATCTATGGAATTAAAGCCATTCCGATGGTGTTGATTATACTGGCACTCATCGCAAATTCGTTGGTGTTTATGTTTAATAAACAAGGCAAAGCCGCTGCCGCCTTTTTGTCATCTTGCTGCACGATTGCCTTCGTCATGCTAGCAGTAGCGGGAGCACTTTTCCCGACCGTGGTGCCCTGTACAAATAATCCCGATTGGAGTCTGACGGTATTCAATTCGTCTTCTTCGCAACTGACCTTGGTATCGATGCTGGTGATTGCACTCATCGGTATGCCGTTGGTGCTGGGCTATACATTTTTCATTCATCGGGTGTTCAAGGATAAGGTTAAAGTCCACAACGATTAGATTCGGCATTTTTGCGGGGGGTGTTATCTTTTTCTCCGCATGAATAAATGGGTCCAAAAATTCAGAATGAGGTTGCCGGCAGTAGTCTTACTGGTGGCAACTTTGCTTTTTTGGGGATTATACGATCGGTTTGAATCGGCGGGACCCGTTCTGCTGGATGCTCCATCCCTTTCCGGAGCAAGCCGCATTAGAGGCGATTGCCAAGAGAAAGACGGGCATTTTGTTTTGTCGGTACCTACGCCTGAAAAAACGGCGCGACTAAACATTCGGGTCTCCGGGGCCACGGAATACGAGCGCTTACGCATCAGTGGCCGTATTAAAGTGAATGGTGTGCGGGAGGGAAAATACCGTTGGAGCTGCGCCCGCTTACTTTTAGCGCAATACGATGCCAAAGAGAATTGGTTGCGGGGGCACCACACGCTTAAGGCAGAAAGAGGTACCCATGATTGGGAGATGCATGACAATATCTTCGATCTATTACCGGAGATGGAGCACGTGGATGTGGTCATGCAGCAGATTGGTCTTTCGGGAACGGCCGAGTTTGATCAACTGATCGTTGAACCGGTGCGTCTAAAAGCGTCGTTTCATTGGTGGCGTGCGTTGTTTTCAGTCCTCTGGTTAGGGATGGCCGTTCTATTTTTTAGACGTTGCCGGTTGGATCGCCGTAAGCTGCGTATCCTGATTTTATTAAACGCATTGGCCATTCTTGCCGGAGCCCTGATGCCTGAAGAGTGGATAGAAGGGGTTACGGATGGTCTCAAAGGGAAGGCGTCGGTTTCAGTTTCTAATGAAGGGACAAAGCAACCGAAAAATAAGCAACCGGCTTTGATCAGGGAATTAAGGTCGATCGATCTGTTTAACGATACTGTCGGCACCGTGCATCAAGCCGGACACTTTCTCCTCTTCGCCTCGCTTTGTTTCCTGACTTATATATGTGCCTTACTTGAAAGGAAGCATCGGGCTTATTTTTTCAAAGTTGCATTCGATCTGCTTCTATTTTCCTGCATTACGGAATCGTTGCAGTTTTTAACAATGGACCGGAAACCAGGGGTTACCGATTGGTTAACGGATATATATGGTATGTTGGCGGCGTTTACCTTATTCCTGATCGTGCTCGGGGCTCGTCGAATATTCGCGGTTTCCAAGTCGTAAAATACGTTTCGGCATTTGACTTGTTCGGCACTGGTTTCTAGTATTTTACCAATTAGCTGATTTACTTTATTCTTCCTGGAGTTGTTTATGAATATGAATTTTATACTACCGGTCTGTATTACCGTTACTACATTGCTGTTGAACGGTTGTTTATCAGTGGGGCCTGACTATGAAGAACCTCAAATGGAGATTCCGGATGCCTGGCACCAGGCGATGCAGGAAGACGTTTCCAGCGAGAAACAGGATCTTCAGACGTGGTGGACGGTATTCGGCGATGAAACGCTGAATTCATTAATCACGCGTTCGGCAACAAATAACCTGAACCTTAGAACGGCTTCGGCGCGCATTGAGCAGGCTGCAGCACTGCGGGGTGTGAGTGCCAGTCAGTATTTTCCCGATATCGTTGCAGGCGGCGCTGCAAGTGCAGTCAAAACCTCCACGGCAAATACACCCGCGGGTTCAAGCCGTAAGAATGAGTTATACCAGGCTGGACTGACCATGGCATGGGAGCTGGATCTATGGGGTCGTGTTCGACGTTCTGTGGAATCGGCCGATGCTTCGTTACAATCTTCGGTTGAAAATTATCGGGATATCAAGGTGATTCTCTTTGCTGATATTGCGGTAAACTACATCAACGTCCGCACGCTCCAGGAACGAATTGATTTTGCTGCAAACAATTTGAAAGCGCAGAAGGAAACGTTGGAATTAACCCAGAACCGTTATGATGCGGGGCTGGTTCCTGCACTTGACGTTTCGCAAGCGGCACTCAACACATCACGGACGGAATCCGTTATTCCTCCGTTGAAGCAGGGGCTGGTGGAAGCAATCAACCGATTGAGTGTTTTGACCGGGAATATGCCTTATGCGCTCGAACAGGAACTTACAGTTACGAAGTCGATTCCGGCAGCAACGATCAAGGTGGTTACCGGTTTGCCGGCAGAGCTGTTACGCCAACGGCCGGATATTCGTCGGGCAGAGCGTGACCTCGCTGCACAGAATGCTTTGATTGGAGCCACACAGGCTGAGCTCTATCCTACGCTGACATTACCGGGAACCCTTTCTTTGGAAACAGGAAGCGGGAACCTTTTTGACAGCGATAATCTGGCCTACAGCTTTGGACCTCAGCTACGATGGAATATTTTTAACGGTCGTCGTATTCGGAGTCAGGTTGATGCCGAACGTGCAGGAACCAAAGCGGCGTTGTTAACCTATGAACAGACGATTCTTTTGGCGCTCGAAGAAGTGGAAGATACCATGGCGGCCTATGCCAACGAACAGGATCGTATTACGGCATTGGAATCGGCTGAAGCATCGGCCAAAAAGTCGGTGGAGCTGGTGAGTGAACTTTACCGATCTGGCCTGACTGATTTTCAAAATGTACTCAATATGGAACAGGCACTGCTCAGTCAGCAGGATCAGCTGGCGACCAGCCGTGGAACAATCAGCGCGAATCTGGTGGCCATTTATAAAGCGCTCGGCGGCGGATGGGATACCGCTGGAAACTAGTTCCTCTGATGTTTAGGTGCTGTTTTAGGCAGTGACTTAATATCAATAGTTTCCATCCAGCGGCGCAATGCACTCCACCCTTCGAATCCGGCAATCGAATTAAAATAGTGGTAGCCATCACCGTAATCAGGGTCGGTGCAGGTTTCAATACCCTGCAGGACATCGACATAGTTTCGTCTGCGACAATATTCCGCCGCAGCCTGTTGGCAGATGCCTTCGTGTACCCATAACGGAGCTTTATTCAGCCGTTTGAAATGTTCATGAACCAGGTCGTGCATGAGTTCATGCACAACGGACACGCGGAATACTTCATCATGAAGGTGATCAATAATGTAGATGGTTTCCTTCGAATCAGCAGGACTTTCTTTCCAAGCACCGAAGATGCCTCGTTTTTTTATATAAGTCTGTCGGCTGTAAAGACCCCGAATGGAAACCGGTGAATCGGTTTTGCGAATGTCCATGGAATGGCTCTGCATGGCTGCGCGGTCGACTAGTTCAAGTTTTGGAACACTGGAGAGGTTTAGCGAAGTCCATGCCTGAAGGTATCTTAAGGATCGGTCATAATGTTTCTGGGCTATTTCCTGAGTGCTGACTGACCAGCGCACGCAATCGTTGCAGACTTCGCGGCCATCGTCCAGTTGGGTGGGATGAGCAGCGGGCAACCCGCAGGAGAAACATACAGGACTGTTTTGACTGCAGTTATCGCAATAATGGTGCCGTGTTATAGAAACTCCAGAATGAATAGGTGCTCTGCAAATCTCGCATTTGGGCAAAGTTTTATCGAAGCAGGTATCGGAACAATAAGTTTTTCCACCGGATTCCATGTATTTACCGATAATCGCCTTTTCACAGGTTGCGCAGAGGGGGCGGAGCTGATTTACACAGATTTCAGAACAGCAGATTTTATCTTCGTAGGTCCAATACCGTTTTGGCAAGCGTCCGGTGCATACGTCACAACGGGTGGGGGTTCTTCCCGATACCACTGCAACGCAGACGAGTAGGGCAATAAATATTCTTCTGGGATATCGGTTTTTCAAAGTAAGTATTGGTTGGGTTCGTACGATTTCATGCAACGATTAACAAACAGATCTCATGCTATGTGAAAGCCCCTGAAAGGCAATAAAATTTATAAATTGCAATGGCCGGCTACAATGGCCGGGCACAATATTGGGGTGGAGTTGGAAAGAACACTTCTTTTTGGTTTCGGGTCTTCCGCCAAATTAGTGGGTGCACGTGAGGTTTTCGCTTTGCCTGAAAGTTTGAAATGGCCTGAAATCAGGATGGCATACAAGTAATATGACAGC
>JADGFE010000131.1 GCA_016744085.1 Kiritimatiellales bacterium
GCGGCACCCCGAGCCGCTTCATCAAGTCCAGGAAGATACGGTCGGCCTCGTAGCGAGTGACCGAGGCGGTAGCATAAAGATAATCGTGAACCACCGCTGCAGACGAATAACGTCCCCATGGCGGAATGAGTCTCCAGAACAGGCGGGGAACCGATGCAAAATCGGTTTCAAATCCAGTAGGAACCGTGATCATTCGACCAACCGCCAACGTCACCTTGAAGCAACGAATCAGGCGGACGCACCGCCCACCGGGCAACAGTTCCACCTGCAACGAATCATTAAACCCAATACGGGAGCCTGTCGTTATAATTTTTTGAACAGTATTCATGTCAGATTCTCCTATGTGATTGCGCCTGAGTCTGCGTTGACCGTAACCATCGCCGGAGCCTCCGACTGTGGGGTTGTGGATCCTTCCTGATCGTTGGTTTTTCCGGTGGTTTGTGCCGACTTATCTCCAGCCCCTTTGCCCAGAGCATTTTTCTTGAGTTTGAGTTCGCAGGCATAGCCGGATGAACCGAAGCTGTGGCGGATAGAATTGCAGTAGTACACGCCAGAAAATTTCCGGCCTACGCCCTTAACCTCTACGTTATTTTTTGCCCGCAAGCTGGGGATGCCGATGGTGACGGCGGTCGCTTCCACCTGTTTGAGTTCCGCTTCCCGGAATTGACCCTCGGCCACATCCTGTGCGGGTTCCTGTGCCGGTTCTTCATGGAATCCCTCGGAACGCTCAAAGCTCGGCACAACGGCACCGGTCTCTTGTTCTTTAAATCGGCCTTCGCCCGTATTTCCGTCCACCAGATAGGTCTGCTTGCCCAGCGATGTTCGCTCCGGCGTGGTTTCATTACTGGCTTTATGCTCCACCGCCACTTTTTTGCGGGGATCCACGCCGATGGTTTTAGTCTCAACCCCCGCGCCTTTGGCTCCCTGCGACTGCGTTTCCGGACGAAATGAGCGCAACAGGCCGCTGCGATCCATGAAATATTCCAGCGTCGCTGCTGGGGCCTGATCCAGCTCCCGGGGATGGAAGTGCAGCTCATCATCCTGAACAAAAAAACTGTAACCCGTAACGCCCAGACCATCCCGGTCTCGGGCTTTATTCGCCAGCTCCTTTAGGAAGATGGCGTCGGATTGATTGCTCTGTGCGACCCGCAAGTGATATCCAATGGTCGGTGTGACGACAGGTCTAAGCCCGTTCGCCGAGGCAATCTGTTCGGCGATTTCGGAATAGAGAATGCCAGGAGCTGGTTTCTGCCAGACCTTTTGATTTTCTTTCCCGGCCAGCTTGAAGCCTTTGTCATACGCTTTGATGCGGATGGTCGGCGCTCCACTCTCCGGGAAATCATAGTCGATATCTTTAATGACCGCTTTTTTGCGCGGCGACAGGTTTCCGACATAACCGAAACGAGCAACAACCTCGTTCCCCTCCTGAAAAAGCGGATCATCAACAAACTGCAGGTTGCGGTTGCTGATCGACAGCTCCAGCACATCCAGCTCCTCCTCGTTGTCGGTAAAAACAAACGAGGTGATTTCCTGCGTGATGTCTTTGGAGAGCGATTGCCCTTCAATCTGAATCAAATAGGTTGGTTTAAAAGTGTCGAGGTCCATGCTCGTCTCCGGTAATTAGCAGCTCTCTGCTTACTTACCGGAAACGTCGATAATATGTCGGAATGGATTTTTGCGATGTTAGGAATCGTCTATTTGAGGATCTCGAAGAAATTCTACCAACTCATGAACCAATGTTCCGGGATTAGCCTCGGCGGGAGAACGTCCTTCTATCTGATTGCGTTCTGCCAGCCTCTTCGCATTACTAAGGGCATCATTCAATTTACCACTAAGTAGTTCGTACATTTGGTCATCGTCTTTTCCATACGTTGACTCCATTACTTCGGAAAGTTTTCGATATAAACGATCTCGATCAATGCCGGAGCAATAATACTGAAAATGCAACAAGTACCAGATTTCGAAGCATGGATTTGCCCAAGCAACATTTACCTTGGGACGCATGCTTCTGGCCTGAATAACAGCATTGTTGTAATCCTCTAAAGAATGACCACCGCCACCGCATCGTTCCTTATCACGATCAATAACAATCCATTTGTGTTCAAAATCGCGATATGTTTTTCCGGTTGTGTGGCAACGATAACCCTTTAAATCCTCAAGCACTCCGGTTGGATTGGTATGTTGGTGCGTAACAAAGACGCAGGATTCCTTCGATAGCGAATTTTCGGACTGCATTTGGCGAACTAGTTTTTTCAGATACAATCGCGAACTTTTTGAATCCTCACATGCGATGATGACAAGACGTTTTTGATTTAAACGTTTCTCTTTCCGCTTGAGGTCTTTTCGGCTTTTTTCGTGGCGAAAGCTGTCTCGGTTTCTGTTTTGTCTACGGCCCATGGTATTATCCTTTCAAGGCAAATTCGCCGAGGTATGGGATCGCACCATATTTACCCTGAATGTAATGCTTCTCGAAGTTGTGCGTATCACGCACATTCTTATATTCGACCAATGAATTCAGACGGGTGGACTGTTCTTCGTCTTTTTCGGTGAACCAAATTTGAGACTTATGGAACAAGTTAGAATTTAGTAGGTTGGTGTCATGCGTAACAAAAACAAGCTGTGCATTCTTCGTGTTTATCTTCGGATTATTAAACATTGAAATCAATGCCATCGTCAGCATGGGATGGAGACTCGCATCCAATTCATCAATCAACAGGATATTTCCCCTTCGTAAAGAATCGATGAACGGAGCCGAGAGGCAGAAATATTTTTTCGTCCCCTCTGACTCCATCTGCGTAAGATCGAATTCTTCAGTTCCAATGACCTCGTTGTTTTCGTTTCGTTTCTGGTGGAGCGCCTTAACTCCCATTCGCACAAGTGGAGACCCATCCGTTTGAATTAGAGCTTTGATTTCTTTGGGAATCGGAAGGTTATCCAATTCGGAGTGAGGAACTTCAGCTTCTTCAACAAGGATATCTTTAATTCCAAGGTCAGCCGCTTCCACCAGTTGGAGAATTGCCTGCCGAAAATCGACGTTTTTCATCTGCTCCAAAGTGTAACGCATATAATCCGTTGGCTGCATCCCGTTAAGCAAATTTATCTTGGTGAACCATTTGAGGATGGAACGTGAAATTTCACCGCCTTCCTGATCACATTTCCAGATGAACAAATGGTTCTCTAGAACCTTCAGACCGCGCCCTTCTTTGAATTTTTCCGGATTAACGTAAAATTCGGAAGAATCGGTATCGCGGAAAAATAGTTTCGCCTCTTTTCCTTTGCGATCCTCAAAAAGCCATTCTGAATAAACGGCCTTGTTATCAGCTTCAAAGCCATAGCGGTACTTAATTTCGTCGTATATAAAAATAGCTTCAAATGTGCTGGATGCCTGCTCTGTCTCCGTTGACAAAAGAAACGGCTTATGAGGCAGGCTATCTGTTGATTGAAAGACCTTGCTTGTGTTGAGGACCATTGATTTCATGAAATCAAAAGCCTTCAATAAATTACTTTTTCCGCTGGCGTTCGCGCCATAAATAACACTGCTGGGAAGAAGCTTGTATGACCGTTCGGTGAACGTGTGCTTTTTATTCGCGCTACCTGACACCATGCTGAAGACCGCCTGATCTTTGATGGAACAAAAATTATCTACTGTAAATTGAATTAACATAAGAACTCCCTTAACTGATCGGATAATAGACCTCATATTCGTCAAAAAGCAACAGATTTAGACTTTATTTCCGAAACGCGCACATCTTGTGCTTTAGGACATGGCGAGCTACAACATCTAGAGTATTTTCATGTTAACATGATCCTCGGAGGGAATGCGGAGAACCTGCCCTAGTGTTATCTCCAGCGGAAAAAACAGCTCATTGTAATCGCAGATGATCCACCAGAGCTTGGCGTTGCCGAGATAACGGTGGGCCAGCAGGTCGATTCGGTCGCCATCAATCACGGTGTGAAAACAGTCGTCAAACCGGGGCGTGGTATCAATTCTCCGCCGCATTCCAAGCGAGTCGCCTTCGCTGCTTTTGTAGAGAATCGATTGGGCGTAACGGGAATCTTTTCGAATCATGAGCGCACCTCCGATCCGTTGACGGATTGATCGACGTATTCTTCGAGCGTGATATCCACCTCGGCTCGTTGCGGGGCAAGATTGGTCTGATCGAATAGCCCGAAATACCGCGCCTTCACGGATCGAACGATACAGGTCACGCCGGGATAAAGATCGCCGAAAATAAGGATGACCCGGTGCGGCGCATTTTTAAGCATGCTGCCTGCGTGCTCTGGATATTGCAGGGAGCGAAGCCAATCGACCTTTTGCTTTACCGAATCCTTGAATAGCTCGATCTTGAAAACGATCCGACGCGGCTCCCCGGCTACATACTGATAGCGAGGATGGCTCATGCCCGGAATTTTGATGGCGGCATAACTGGTCGACTTTTCGTCGCTGATATTATTCGGGTTATACTGAAATTCTAATCGGTCGCCGGTGTCGGCATCGACCAGATAGCCCTTGATCGGTTGTTTATCCCAACTCATAAATCACCTCACAGCGTTCCATAGTTTCTGATTTTCTGCTCTCGCTGATTCTTATAAACCGCTTCCGCCACCTGACGGCCATCGATATGAGTGGCGACCGACACTTCAATCGGTCGGTCGGCTAGTGCATCGATTTTCCCCAGCAGAGCTTCGAGCAGTTGCGCAACATCCGGGCTGTTCTCTTCCCGTGCTTGCGGGGCATTGCTACTTTGCCGAACAGCGGCCAGCTTTTCGGGGTTGTGCGGCTGTTTGGAGGTTTCCGGCAGACGGATGGGCTGAAACGCATCATTGCCCGCAGTGGCCGGTTTGTCTCCCGCAAGTCCAATAGTGGGAATGGCTCTAATTTGCGGCTCTACCTTTGCGGCCACAGCAATTGGGTCCGGCGCAGGCAACTGGATGGCCGAAGATGATAACGTGGTGGTCATGGTATCCGGAATCGCGGAAGCCAAAACCGGAGTCAGCATTAGTACTGCCGAGAGTGTCGCGGGTATGATTGCTGAAGATTGTGCCGCAACCATTGGCATCGCTGGATGGGGTGATTGTGAATTCGGTACAGCAGATTGCCGTGGGAGCGGGAGCATGTTTCGCAAAAAATCAGGAATGGGCCGCTTTGGAACGACATTACTCAGTGCAGCTTTGATTCGACTTCCGGCCTGAACCGCGCCTTCGGCCAATGCTCCCCAGTTGTCGTTTTTCAGCGGAGCCGCCAAATGCGTCATAGCAGCTTTACCCGCATTCCGGATCCCATTCCATGCTCCGGAAAGCGAAGAGAGGATTCCTTGGGTCGCGGTTTTGAATATGCTGCTGGGCGCGTTTTTCGCGGCATTCATACCGTTCGCCAATGTTTCGAGCAATGCCTTCCCTGATGTAGTAAGCGAGGAAAGCGGGCCTTCTTTGGCATCGGAAAACGGGAGCAGTTTGCGCAGTTTGCCGAGTGCATTTTTGAGCATATTGAACGGATAGGTCACCGCCGACCAGATCCCTTTTCCGAGCGTGACGAGTAGCTTTTTACCCGCCTCGAAAAAGGTCAGGTCACCGGAAAAGAATGCCTTCACGGTAGCAAATAGATTCCGAATCGTACTGACCAGCGGGAGGTTCATAAAGGTATTCAGGATGCTGGTTCCGATTGCGCTGAAGAATCGTCCAATGCCCCGGAACAATCCAGCAATACCGTTCCAGATGCGAATGGCACTTCCTTAGGGCTTCCATCGCACACAAAAGTCAGCAGTTTTAGGGCGAAAACCAGCGTCTTATACTTGATATATACAAAGAAGTATGCGAGTATCTTGCATGAAAAATACATCCCCATTTCTGCCCGGACTTCACATCCAATCGCTCCGTAAAAAACCGCGCTCTTCAGCACAAGTAATGGCTGATGAAATGAGGTATAAAATCGAAAAATCGCTTCTCGGTCTAAAGGCCTGTTTCGGACGTTTTATTCCCGAAGATTGTTTGGAAAATAATGCAACGGGAAAGCATAGCCGTCATCGTATTTTTAACAAAGAAACCACCTTTTGGGCTTTCTTCTCTCAGATTATCGATGCCGATGGGGGCTGTGCCGAAGTTGTTAAAAAACTAAAAACATATCTCGATTTCAAAGGGCATCAGCCGCTGTCCGCGTCTACCGGTTCGTACTGCAAGGCGCGAAAAAAATTACAAGAGACGGACTTGGTCGAAATCCTTGAACACACTGCAGAGTCATTTTTGGTTAACGACGACGACCAGCCGCTCGCTGGACGTCGGGTTGTTGTTGTTGATGGAACGGGATTGAGTATGCCTGATACCCCCGAAAATCAAGCCAAATGGCCTCAGATTTCCTCTCAGAAAATAGGCTGTGGGTTCCCAACCATGCGACTACTCGGCTGTTTTGATCTAGCGACCGGTGCCATTCTAAGTCATAAAATTGGAAGTAAAAAAAGTCATGAACTTCCCTTGCTCCGCAAACAATACGACACGTTCAAGAAAGGAGATATTTTCCTTGGAGACAAAGGGTTCTGTAGCTTCTATGATATCGAACAGTTCCGTAAAAAGGGCGTTGATAGTGTCTTTCCATTGGCGCGCCGAATACCGAAAACGGAACAGACTTGCATCAAAAAACTGGGGGATAATGATCTTATTATTCATTGGAATAGGCCTGCTTGGTATAAAAAAGCGCCTCTCCCTAAAGAGGAGTGGAATCAGTTGCCCAAAATATTTATATTACGCCAAATCAAGGTCACTGTTGATCAGCCCGGGTTTCGCGTAAAAAACTTTTACATCATTACAACGCTACTTGATCCACAACTCTATCCATCCCGAGATATCGCCGAACTGTACTACCGAAGATGGAGTGTGGAACTCTTTTTTCGCGATCTAAAAACCACTACAAAAATGGATATATTGCGTTGCAAATCCCCTGAAATGATTCAGAAAGAACTGCTCATGTACTTCATCGCCTACAATGCCATTCGTCATCTGATTTATGAGGCCGCACACACCCATGAAAAAGACCCAATGCGGCTGAGCTATAAAGGCGCACTCCAAGCGCTCCGACAGGCAGAAGGATACTTCAATCATGCCGCCGATTCCCTTAAAGAAATCCGTCGACTACGGAGAAATCTGCACGACTCGATCAGTACTCAAATCATTCCCTACCGACCAGGGAGAAGTGAGCCACGCTGCCTCAAAAGAAGGCCCAAGAGCTATCAACTTTTAATGCGCCCTCGCCATGAAATGACCGAGATAAAGCATCGGAGCAAATATCGTGCAAAAGCGGCTTAAGGAAGTGCCATTCGTTCCAGATGCCTTTAATCACATCGAATGCCCAACGGAATGGTGTTGCCAGAAAGTTAAATACCGCACCACCAATTGCCTTCAATCCTTCTAATAAGGAAACGTCGCCAGTCAGAATCTGCCAGACTGAATAGATAATCTTTCCTGCGGCCACAAATGCCTGACCAATCATTCGAATAGGCAGCAGGAATTTTCCGATAAATTTAATGGCGTAAATCAGTGAACCCACGATTACTTTGCCAACCCATACGACGCTCCGCACAACAATGGTCAGCGCCTTGACGATCATCCCGATGTTCCACGCTACGATGCGGAGAGCATAAGCCAGCCCCTGCATTAACACACCGGCAACGGTACCAATAACCGCGCCAAACTTGCGCCATCCGGAACCATCAGCGGCATTCGCGGTGATGCCCAGAATCTCGCCAACGGAAAAGATGGCCTTAAAGAGCGAGCCAAATGCCGAACCCAGCGACTTGGCAACCGGTTCGAGGATCGCTCTGATTCGGCTGAAGGCATGAGCAAATGCCCCCCAGAGTCCGGCGAGGCCTTCGCGCACC
>JADGFE010000132.1:0-6282 GCA_016744085.1 Kiritimatiellales bacterium
GCAACGATAGAATTCGGTATCATTTTTAGGCGAACCGGGCAAATTCCGCAACGGCCAATGATAGCGGTCTTTTCAGGGGAGCGGGTCAGGTGTTCTGAAATTCATCCTGCGATATTCAACGCCAGAATACTGATGGCGTTGAAAATCATGTGTATTCCGATGCTTACCCAAAGAGATCCCGTGCGCCAATAGGCCAGACAGAGTACCGAGGAGAGTAGCGCAAGCGGAACGAAGGAGGGCAAATGAAAATGCATCAGCGCAAACAGAACCGACATGAGGACAATTCCGTTAATTAATCCCATGCGCTTAATAAAGTAGGGAAAAATAATGCCGCGAAACATGAACTCCTCATATATCGGTGCTCCGACGGTCGCCATCAGAATATAGCTAATTTCCAACCACGTCAGTTGGCTGGAAACAATTTTTGCCACTTCCTGCAGTTCCGGTTCTGCCTGAAAAACAAGCTCCAGCAAAAGATGCCAACCCTTGGCGATCAGCATGAGAAAGGGAATGAAGGCCAGATAAAAAACCGGAGCAAGAAGTAGCTTCTTCAGATTATGCTTCCCCATGCCCAGGCTGGTCGAGCAACTACCACCGCGTTTGCGATTTATGATGGCGATCACGGTGATCAGGATGCTGTAGATCAGAATCGTAATTCCAAGTCGAGCCACAGGAATCTGCTCTTCGTAAAAGAGCAACCCGGTGAACGAAGCAAGGAAGTAGAGTAAAAATAATACGCTCATGAGAATGCCGACTTGCATCGTTGTCCATGAACGACTGACCAGTTTCATTGTAAGTTCGGAGCGGTTCGGCGGAGCTTTCCGATGGTGGGAATAGCAAAGCGCGGCGGAGATCATACCGAACACAAAAAGACAGAGGGTCATGATTTCCGAGAGCGAGAGATTAGATGGGATAGCGTCTTCCATTCACAGCATCATATTTGTCCGGACAATTAAATCAATTGCGAAAGGACGAAGTGCCCTCTATGGTTAATCCATGATCACTGCCGAAAAATGGGAAAAGCTGCACGAGAGGATGGAGAAAATGAAAATTCTCGAATCCGATCTGGATGAACACTTTATCCGAGGCTCCGGTAGTGGGGGGCAGAAAATCAATAAGACCTCATCCTGCGTTCAGCTGAATCATGCTCCCAGCGGAATTGAAATTCGATGCCAGAAAACGCGATCGCAGGCGGATAACCGCTACTGGGCCCGCAAGGATCTCTGCGAGCGGATCGAAGACCAGGTGCTGGGGGATAAAAGCAAGAAGCAGCAGGCCATTGAAAAAATTCGCCGCCAAAAGCGCCGTCGTTCCCGCCGGGCCAAAGCCAAAATGCTCGACGCAAAAGCAAAGCAGGGCTCCAAGAAAAAACTTCGCGGCCGCGTGCGGCCGGATGATTAAGTCGCGATTCTGTTCACGAATCGTGGAGGGGCAGAGGCCCCTCTGCTCGGTCGCACAGTCCTCCATCCGTTTTTCAAGTATACCGCCAAGAGCATGTCCGGTTAATTCTGTCGCACAACAGGCCGCCAGAATAGCGGCGAAACGAGATGTATCGCGGGCGTCCCGCCTGCTCCTTGAAAAATCGGCATCTCTAGTTGCGGATCTGCATTTTCATTGTACTGGGCACTATTCCCTCTTTCTCAGGCACACCACCAGCCTGTGCTCTGGAACGACTTGGCTTCTTTTTATTTAGATTCCGTGCAAACTAGGCTCAATACTTGAATGTTTTATAAAAGAAGAGTATCTCTGAATGCATATCATTAAGTAAATTCAGGGGAATTCTCATGAAGGTGTTAGCTGGAGTGGTGGCGCTTTTTTTGATTATGGGGTGTTCGGTTTTGGCGGCAACTTCCATCTCTGACTTAGAACCTGAAGCGGTTGCAACCAGAACAATCACTAGCGAGGCCATGCTCGTGAACTGTCTTGAGTCAGTTCAACGACAGTACCTCCCGGTTTCTTTGCCCTCAATTTCCGTACGCTTGCTCCAGCCCGCCGGAAGTTTTCCTGCTGATTTCAATGGTTTTGATCCTGCGATTCGGAAATCCCTATTAGGACGGATCGATGAAAATGAGATCGTCAGCTACACCGTCGGACTCTACGAAGATTTTTGGACTTCAGACGTTGTGGTGGTGGTTGATGATTTGGGACGGGAAATTTATCGGATACAGCGCGAAAAATCGTACGACCCGTATGACTACCAACGAATTTTATTTGATCTCAATGAGACCGAAGTTCTTTCCGATTCCTTTTCCCGCGGCGTCTTTTTACCTCATAAAATTTCGACAGTCGTGGAAATGATCCCCGTTGTCTTTTGGAAAGCGCACCTGAAAGCAGAGGAAGCGCGTGCGGCGCAAAGGGCCGCTATGGCGCCGATGTCTATGATGATGTCTTCTTCGCCGGAAGAGGTAACGAATTTATGGGTTGGGATCGGTTCAACCACCAACGGAAATATTGAATTAAGTCTGCGTTGGCCAACCAATTATACAGACAGGATATGCCTGTTTGCTACCACCAATATGACTTCGGAGTGGCATCTATTTCATACGAATGTCGTCACCGTTGGCCGAACAAATTATACCCTGCTGAATCCCGAAATCCCCATGCCCGGTCAAAACTTCTTTCGCTCCGGAAATGCAGACTTAAACTCAGATGGTGACTCGCTCGTGGACTCGCATGAGGTGGTTCTTTACGGAACCGATCCCAACGATACAGATACCGATGATGACCAGTTAAATGATGATTGGGAGGTGTCGCATGGAATTGATCCTCTCAACGGTTTAAACGCGTTGAATGTGCAAAACTTCCCAGATCTAGATGTCGATGAACCCACCACGAACTATCCCGTCGGCTTTTCCTCCTTCAATCCGCCGGTATCTAATGGAAACTATGCCACACCCATGGTCGCAGAATGGACGCGTTCGGCTGACCAGTATGAAACCGTTGTCATGACCTCCATCGAGGAAATCGAAGCACTGGCCATTTACTCCACATCAACCAATGCTGTAGCCGCAAACTGGTTTACCAACGGCTACGGCCATGCCCAAATGCCCGCCGACGGCATGAAAATAATCTGGCCTATCACGGCAACTGAAACGGGGTCGCCGGTTCGGGTTAATAATACTGAAGCTTGGTGGTTTGGTCCCGATCTTGTTTCCACCGGCGAAACCTTTTCCATATTCGGCCGGAATCTAGGAACCAACTGTTTTGCCTATATTGAAGGACACGGATGGCTCACGAATACGACTAGCCACGACAATAAGGCCGATTTTATTGTTCCTGTCGTCCTCACCAACGGCACTTATTCCGTGTATGCCCATAATGGACTTGGTGGAAAATATGGATGGAGTGATGCAATTGAGCTGGAAATTGCTGACATACTGGATTGGTCGGCTAATACTCAGGAGGTCGCAAGTGCCACTCAGTCAGCATTGAGCGATGCTTTTGATGATGCAAAACAGTCTGCTGGAAATGACACCATCCTTATACCTGCGGGTACGATATCAATTTCGTCCGATATGCAAATACCTGATGGCGTATGGCTGAAAGGAGCTGGAATAGGACAGACTATCATTCAACCGGCCACCAATTATCCGACATCCGGCGGATTCGCTCTGTTTGAGAATGCTCGCTCTCTAAACAATGGAGCTATTCAACGAGACTTGAAGAATTCAAAAATATCGGATCTTACTTTTTATATTGGCTACGGTTTTAATGGTGTAAACGCAGATATTATCAGGGTATGCGGACAGCGGCTCTATATAGAAGACTGCGAATTCAGTTATGAAAATGAGGCCTTGACCAACCAAACGCAAAATCTTGGTAGAAATCTAATTTCATTGGAGTCGACAGAGTATCATCAGACCGGTGTTCACCATGTCTATATTAGCAATTGCACCTTTAAACAGGGGCGCCCGCTGCTTTTTACCGGTGAGCAGGTATTCTACGAAGGGAATACCAATCTGGGTATGTTTGATATGAGAATAGAAAACGGGGTGGAGGTTACCAACCGGGCAAGCCTCTCGGCGCTGATAAAGGTTGCGGGGCTTCAGGAGTCTGCAATCGAGCACAGCTTTGCCACGCATTATAGCACCAATGATTATGAAAGTAATTATGGATGGAGCCAAGGGCGATATTTTGTGGTGCAGAATGCCGTGGCGAATAAGATCTATGTCGGCGGTTTGCAAACAACAAACATGGTTCCTCGCTATAATTACGCCAGAGGGCCTTGGAAAGAGCAAAGTCAGGTGCATCAAAATGCTGGAGAGCAGATTTTGTACGAAAATTCCGCGCCGGAATACCGTGGGTTAGTTGAGAACGCTTCGCTGTGGTCGCTGAGCTCAACGATATTCACAAATGATTGGAATGGTTCGATGGTGTCCATTGTTGCAGGAAAAGGGCTGGGGCAGACCCGGCATATTAGTTCTGTTGACACCGTCACCCAAACCGCGACGGTTGCGGAACCGTGGTCGGTTATTCCAACAAACACCAGCATTTTCATTGTCGGAAGGATGGGTCGGCACTGGGCGGTCTGCAATAATTATTTGGATGGCACTCCACGTACATATGATCCAACACATCCGCGCGCTTTTGCAACCGCATCGTGTGCGGTCTCCTTCTATGGCGGGATCAGCGATTCCGTTGTAGTGAACAATGTGTCTTCTGAAACGCAGGACGGGTTCATTCAATGGGGGTTTTCTGATAAAAACGAGCAGTCAGGCCACGAACGGGATCCATGGAATCAACCCGCTTATTTTAATCTATGGAAAGATAATGTTGTGACGAATGGTCAGGTTGGTGTGCAAATAGGTGCTTATGGCTATGACAGCGACGCAACTGATGTTGTGGTTCTAGGGAATGTGTTCAGAAACAACCGGGTTTATGGGGTGGATACGGCCATGGCAGTTAATGATATCGAGCCGCAAATGACACTGGAGATGAATGTGTTTGAGTTTACATCCGGCATGGCAAGCAACGAACTTGCTAACTGGCAAGGAATCAACACCTTTACAAACAGCAACAACATAATGCTGTACTAACCTGAACATCATAGATTAACTCTGAGATGATGAAATGGATTTTGATCTATCAATGGAGGTAATGGAATGAAAGCGATAAAAACAGTAGCGATAATGCTCGCATTAATCGGAGTGTCTTCCGCGACTATCCGGGCTGATATATTAGTTCGACAGAGTGCTAATGGATTTGGATATGGTACGACGAACTGGACGGCTATGACGTCTATTCTGGATGCGAGTAGCGGAAATACTATGGGTGTAGTATCAGATTTTTCCAATACAGCTCAAATCATGGGCGCCGATGCATTGTGGGTTGATATTGGAGGGCAAACGGCAGTACTAAATTCAGATGAAGTTCTGAACATTCAGAATTTTGCGGCCACGGGGAAGCGGATTGTTTTACTGGGCGAAAACTGGCTATGGGGAGACTGGAACAATCAAATCACAGGTTTGTTTGGTGGGAGTTACGGAAATAATGATTTTGATGGAGGGACACACCCTGCTGTTATTCATGAATTAACATCCGGCATCACTGCTATCGACGTGCCAACAGGTGGTGATCCTCTAGGAGGTACGCCCCTTTTTATTCAGGGATATGCCGCATTATATGGCTCCTCTGAAAATGCTTTAGTTCTGTTGGATGTTAACACGTTTTCCGATGGTTATATCGGTAGTTTGGATAATATGGTTTTCGCGCAAAATGTGGCCGATTGGATTGCGGTTCCTGAGCCGGGAAGCATCGGTCTGCTGGGTCTCGGCTCCGGCATTCTGCTCTTCACCCGTCGTCACCGGCGCAAACGACTATTACAGCGCCCAATAAAAAACAAATATTGCAATTGTGATGTGTTCGATTCTCCCGCTCTAAAGGAAGCGGCTGCTCCACAATACGGTTTGGTGGATTTGCTGAATAGCTGTGATCACGTGATGGGTCGCACCAAACAAAAATCCCTTGCATGCTTCGACGCCTTTCTGGCGCTGATCATGAAATGAAAATTATAAAACCAGCATTTTCATTGTCGGAAGGATGGGGTGCATCGATCCTTTTGGGATATGCTGATCAAACTCGACTATGTGAAGCTGAGATTGAAGCGACCTGTAAAGCTAAGGTTTTGGATGGCCTTGACGCCTTTCTGGCGCTGGTGATTAAGGGTTAAGGCGCGACAGAGAACTTAAAATGAAGCAATCAACTTGGGTACTCATATTCGTTGGCATCGCCATGCAGGCAACAGCCCAGACGTGGCCGGATTATTACTTGACCAACGGAACG
>JADGFE010000132.1:6292-7685 GCA_016744085.1 Kiritimatiellales bacterium
GCATAACACCAGCTATGGAGTCGAAACTTACGATCCCACAACGGCTAAAAATCTCTACATAAATCCGGCAGCGATCTTACAGGCAGGCGGAACAAAACTGGATTCAATTTATGATGGGAATCAAGTCTATTTAAATGGCGGAACCGTACATGCTTCAGCCATTGATGAACCTGATTTCACATGGAATAGCGGTACGCTGAATTTAAATGGGGGAACGCACCTGACGACCTATGGTTTGAATATCGGCGCCGGAAAAATATTAAATATAGGTGCTGGAGCAAAGCTGCGTCAGGAAACCCTAACTTCTTTACCTGTAGGAAATCAGCTATATTTGAGACAAGGCGGATGGCTTTCGGTAGGCAACTTCAATCCCATGGCAATCGGGTTTGATATGTACAGCCATCTTGGGGAAGGCACAATTGAGGTAACGGGTACGTTGTCTCAAATGCCAACCTCTTTTGATTCAAACCTTTCGCTTATTCTTAATGGTAGTTCTGCTCAATGGATTCTTGAGACTGACGAATTAGAACTGGTTAATGGCTCAGTTACAGTTAAAAATGGAGGAACGCTCAAGGCTGGAGTTGAAGACTGGGACGACTCCTCTGTAACCATTACAGGTAGTGGATCAACGTGGGATACCGGTTTTCTAAACATGAATGGTAACCAAGGAGAATTAACCATTTCAGACGGCGGGCAAGTACTCAGTGCAAATGCCCATATAGGAAATGTTCCGGGCGAAGGAAATAAGGTTGTGGTAACGGGGAATGGATCGCTTTGGAATTCCGGTGATATTTATATGGGGCAGTCTCTCGCTGGTGAAAACAGTTTAGTTGTTTCCAACGGTGCCCAAGTTTTAAGCGGTGGAGCTCTGATTGGAGTTCCACGAACGGGTGGAAATGATGTTATCGTTTACGGGTCAAACTCCCAGTGGAAAATGAGTGGAGGGATAACCCTTGGAGAGGGCAGCGGAGGAAATATGCTGACCATTACTGATGGAGGGTATGTAGAGTCTGCGCTCGCCTATATCGGGAAGGCTTCCGGTTCCTGGCGGAGTTTGGGAAACAGAGCAAGCGTTTCCGGCGAAGGATCTTTTTGGAATAATACTGGCCAGATTACGATTGGGAGTACGGCATCGGACGAATATGGGAATGGCCTTGATATTGGAAGTGGGGGCAAGGTTTTTGCGGGTGGAGGTGTAGTTCTAAATGGAACGCAGAATTCACTTAACCTAAACAACGGTGGACGACTTGAAATCGGCACAGACTTCAATGCATCAATGGCTGGGTTTAATTTTAATGCCTCTTCCGCAGAATCGGTGGGTAGTATGCTGCCCTTTTATGCCCCTAACCCCTGAAAACAGGAGATTTTCCTTTAAAATAGACCCTTTCTTTCC
>JADGFE010000286.1 GCA_016744085.1 Kiritimatiellales bacterium
CCTTCTGTGTAGTGTCGTTTTCGTCGACAACACATTACAGATAAGTTGTTCGGTGTGTTAATCATTCATTTACCCACTGATTTGGCGGAAGACCCTTAATTGCAAGCATTGCCGCGACAACCGCTTGTGCCAGCACACCACCAACTGCAAAAATGACATTGCATATCCGCGATGCGGAAACCGGAAACCCGCTGGACAAGGTTGAGGTGAAAACGCAATTCCGCCTTGATGCGAAAGAGAGGCTTGTCACTGAAGCAAGACATACTGGAACCAACGGCGTTTATGTTGTTGAAGGGCCGATTGATCATGTCAGTATTTCCAGCGGTTTGGAGATGGAAGGGTATTATTGGCAAACGGCCCAACTCAACTTCAAAAAGAGAAATAGTGTTCTTAATCGATGGGAACCGTGGAACCCAACGATTGAGGTAAAGGTGCGACCCAAGAAGAATCCGGTGCCGATGGTGAAGAAACGAATTGAATCACTGAAGATTCCTGTTTGGGATAAATCTGTCGGATTTGACTTGGGGGTTGGCGATTGGGTTGCGCCCTGCGGCAAAGGGATTCATTCCGATTTCTTTGTGGATATGCATCGTCGGTTTGAGCATTCAAGCGATTATGATGCGGTTGCTAAAATAACCTTTCCCAATGATGGAGACGGCATTCAGCTCTATAAGGTTCCGGAGGATTTCCAGACGAGTAGCTTCAAGTTTCCGTATGAGGCTCCTTCCGACAACTTCCAGGAGAGGTTGATTTTGGAGAGGCATGCCACGCTTCGTGCAACAAAATGCTCCTTCAATCCTGAAAAAGATATGTATATTTTCAGGGTACGTACTCAGAAGGATGAGGACGGAGAGATTGTATCTGCCTGTTATGGGCGAATTGATCGGAGGATAGAAATTGGTTGGGGCGAGGTGTTTGATTTCGGCTATCACTTCAATCTCGTTCCAAACGAGCGATCACTGGAATGGAACGGCGTGAATTTGTTGAAGAAGTAATTTCTCTGCCGCGGCGCAGTTGGCCTTCGCCAGCGGAACCGTCGGTTCGCATGGAGGAAACCTCGAGTTCAACGCGGGCGACAAGGGCATGGACATTTCGTGCCGCTAGGCTCTACGCCAGATCGAATAATAGAAATTCGGAGGCTTCGTCGGCCGCGATGGTGATTAACTTTTCTTCTGCGATGGCGCAGCCATCGCCCGCTTCCAAGTCGGTCCCTTTGATAACCACAGCACCTTTCACAACCTGAATCCATGCGTGACGATCAACGGGAATTGGATATTCAATTTGTCTGCCTGCTTCCAGTAATCCTCCATGCAGGAGCATGTCCTGATGTACGGTAAGGCTGTCATTCTTCCCGCATTGCGAGGCCAGTACAGTCAATTGATTTGGTTGGCGGAGATCTGTAAAATCACGCTGTTCATAACTGGGTTTAAGGCCTGCTCGCTCAGGAGAAATCCATATCTGTAAAAGGTGGGTTTCTTCAGTTGAAGGGTTAAATTCACTATGCGTAATGCCGGAGCCTGCCGTCATGCGTTGCAACTCACCTTTCCGGATGACGGACCCGTTGCCCATGCTATCCTTATGTTCCAGTTGACCCTCAATGATGTAGGTGATGATTTCCATATTTTCATGGGGATGCGTGCCAAAGCCTTTGCCCGACTTTATCCAGTCTTCATTAATAACCCTTAAAGACCGGAACTTTGTGTGCTTCGGATCAAAGTATGACGAAAATGAGAACGTGTGATACGTTTTCAGCCATCCGTGGTCTGCCCGGCCTCGTTCTTCGGATTTTCTTAATGTAATCATGCTGTCACTACTCCTTATTCTACTGGAGAAGACAGCAACTAATCAGGATACGTTCAATACGTATAACGATTAGGATTTTATCCCTCCTGCTTCCCCTAAACTCCAAAGCTCATCGCAGAAGATAAAAAGCAGGAGGATAAAATTTTGTTGGACTGAGCCT
>JADGFE010000133.1 GCA_016744085.1 Kiritimatiellales bacterium
ACCAAGCATGAGGGTGTCGATGGTGCGTTGCCGTAGGGGTATTGTGCTCATGACGAGCCTCCGGTTCAACCCGGCACCTTCATGAATGCCGGTGTGAACGAGAGTTTTACCCCGAAAGGATGCTTTGGCAAGAGCCTGACGCGAAGCGGCTCAGTCCAACAGATGAAGGGGGCCACAAGAAAGTTGATAAAAAACGATTGTTCATCAAATATCATAGCGGGAAAATATTAAAGTATCCTGTTGTCGTGATAAGGACTTTCTCACATAATGATTTGTAAGGGGCACAGGTATGGGAAGTAGGATAAGTATCAGGCGGGGTTTGTGGAAGGTATATGGAATATTACTGATAGCCATGGTTGTAATAGCATTTGTTTGGGGCGGGTTGGTGTTTATGGATTGTGGCTATTTGGAGGACGTATATTACGAGTGTGAAAGTATGTTCCGCTTATTCGTTTTCATTGCAGTATTCACTCCAATCATCGGTGCCATCACGTACAATTTAATTAGGTGGCGAGTCAATCGATAGAGTTATCAGTGCCAAAGGGAAGGGTGTTAAAGTGGTGCCCCGGAGAGGGTTCGAACCTCCGACCTACAGATTAGGAATCTGTCGCTCTGTCCAGCTGAGCTACCGGGGCATTGGTTAAATGCTTCAAAAATAGTCCGAAACCGCGCGCTGAATTGCAATCCAGAACCTAAAAGAAAACCCGGTCTGCATATGCAAACCGGGTTAAATTGGAGCGAGCGAAGAGATTCGAACTCTCGACAACGACCTTGGCAAGGTCGAGCTCTACCACTGAGCTACGCTCGCTTTTTCTCGTAAGAAAGGCGCTATTATTGGAATTCGCGTTTTTTTTGCAAGCCAAATTTTATTAAAAAATGAGCGGAATGATAAATGAGGGGTCGAAAGGTATTAATTGGTATAAATTGAAAGGTTGGCTGAAGGGTTTTAGATTGCTTAAATAGGTTTTTCGAACGGGTCTTGAAAAACAAACTGTTTGAAGGTATCAATAGGCATTTGCAGGTCAAACTGGGTATTTTTTTATGAGTACAGAGCAAAATAATAATGCGTTGATATGGAGTGATCGATGGCGTTTGGGCGCGCTCGATAAGAATGAACTGATGAATATCGGTTTCGTTTCGGTCATTATCGGTTTCCTGTTCATTCTGTTTCATGTTTTTGGAAATACAGTTGAAAATGTGAATAGCAGCTCTGCGTTTACTTGGATGATTGCCCGTTGGGGAGATAAGCAGTCGTTTGGTGCAGACTATTCTCATGGTTTTTTGATTCCTTTTGTGAGTTTGGCGGTTATTTGGCATAAGCGGGAAGAATTTTTTGCAGCACCGAAACAAATCTGTCAGATCGGATTGTTTGTGGTTGTCGCCGCATTAGTCATGCACTGGATGGGTGCAAAGATGCAGCAAACCCGTATTTCATTGCTCAGCCTGATTCTGTTGATGTGGGGAATTCCTCTCTATTTTTTCGGGTGGAAAGTGGCCAAACTGTTGATCTTTCCCTGTGCGTATCTAATCTTCTGTGTTCCTCTTAACTTTTTGGATGGTCTGTCCGGGCCTTTGCAGCGCATAGCCACATCAACGGCGCATTCGATGCTCGGAGGAATGGGGATTGAATGTGAGCGGGTGGGTACTCAGCTAATGTCGCCTTACTTCCAGTTAAACGTGGAGGCGCCTTGTTCCGGTTTGCGTTCATTGTTGGCAATGACGGCGATCACGGCTGTATATGCCTATTTTACGCAAAAGACATTTGTGAAAAGATGGTTACTGTTTCTTTTCTCAATACCGATTGCTGTGGCCGGTAATGTTGGACGAATTATTTCAATTGCGCTGGTATCCATTACCGCTGGACAGAAGTTTGGTACGGGATTGCATCATGACTGGTCGGGCTATGTTCTATTTACCGTTGCGATCAGCTTAATGGTCGGCGTTGGAAAACTACTTAACGTAAACTACAAGGAGCTTTTTGCATCATGGAAAAAAGCCTACTTAAACCATTCCTAAGTATTATTGTTCTCATGACCCTATCCGTATTTGCATTGGCATTTACGGTTGGTGTGGAACTGAGTTTTGTGCCAGGGGTTGCGATGGAACTTCCCGAGCAGGTTGAAGGGTGGTCTGGAAGCGAGCTTCGTTTTTGCCATAATCCGGAAGTTTGTGCCCGCGACTATAAGGATGCATCCTATTATGCGGATGAGCTGGAAATACCTGATATCTGTCCGGAATGCGGTGATGGCCTTTTTAATATGGCTAGAGCGGAGAAAGAACAGCTACCCGACGATACCGAGTTTGTAAAAGCGGCCTACACAAATGATGTCGGCACACGGCTATTTACGTCAATTGTGTTGTCCGGTACTGCCCGCGACAGTATTCATCGTCCCCAACGTTGCTTGAAAGGGCAGGGAAATACACTGGATGGTGAGTACACGTTAAAGGTTCCTCTGGAAGGGCGGGAGCCGCTTAGTGTTCGTGTAATTAAAACTTCGCGCACCTATCGAACTGTTGAAGGATCTGTTCCTTATTATTCATTCTATGCTTATTGGTTTGTTGGGCAGGATCGTGAAACTCCTTATCATCTGGGTCGTATGTTCTGGTTGGCCTGGGACCGGATTGTTCGTAGCACGGCCCATAGATGGGCCTATATTGCCGTTCAGGGAACTCGCGAAGCGGAAGGTGTAGATTATGAAAAGGACATTATAAATTTTGTTCAGAAGGTTTATCCATATGTGCTGACAGAAGAAATGCGGGAGAAGGTTTATACTCAATAATCTTCCGAACCTTGGACGTTGCGAAAGCCCGCAGTTTATTTATACTGCGGGCTTTATTTTTGGAAACTTGAGGGATGAAAAATGTCTAAAACACACGAGGGTATGGATGTTGGCTATGTTGCAAAGCTAGCCTGTATAGATTTGACCGAAGAAGAAACTACGCTTTTTCAAGGGCAGCTGAATCAGGTTTTGCACTATGTTGAACAGCTGGATGAGCTGGACGTAAGTAACGTGGAATCCACAGCTCATGCAATTCCAGTATTTAACGTTTTTAGAAAAGACGTAGTTGGCACCAGTTTGAATCATGCCGACGTAATGGCCAATGCACCTTCCTCAGTAAATGGTGAAGTTCGCGTCCCCAAAATTATTGATCAATAGGAACCCAATGGCTGAATTACATAAATTGACTATTACGGAATTGTCCGAGAAACTAAGTGCTGGCGAATGCACATCTGTAGACATTGTAACTGATATTCTTTCCTCTATAGACGCGCGCGATGGTGCTGTTGGGGCTTATCTTACTGTTGACCGAGATGATGCTTTGGATCAGGCCAAGATGGCTGATGAAGCTCGTACTGCTGGAAAAGCTTCGCCAATGCTTGGGATTCCGGTTGCGATAAAGGATCTGCTTAATGTTAAAGGGCAACCATGCACCTGTTCATCCAAAGTCCTTGAAGGATATACGGCACCTTATGACGCCACTGTTATTGCTAAGCTTCGTGAAGCTGGAGCGGTTTTGCTGGGTCGCGTAAATATGGATGAATTTGCAATGGGTTCCAGCACCGAAAATGCGGCGTTGGGGAAAACATCCAATCCATGGAATCTCGATCACGTTCCCGGTGGATCATCCGGCGGATCAGCCGCATGCGTTGCGGCTGATGAAGCGATTGCTTCGCTCGGTTCCGATACGGGTGGTTCGATTCGCCAGCCTGCGGCATTTTGTGGCAGCGTTGGCATGAAACCGACCTATGGTCGTGTATCCCGCTATGGTTTAACGGCATTTGCCTCATCATTGGATCAGATTGGGCCGATCACTAAGACCGTTAAGGATTCAGCCATCCTGCTGGAAACGCTCTGCGGTTTGGACCCGATGGATTCTTCCTCGATTGATGTGGAGGTACCTGCGCTTGGAGAACAGCTTACTGATGATACTTCGTTGGAAGGCATGAAGCTGGGATTGCCGAAGGAATACTTTGTGGAAGGCATGGATCCAGAAGTGGAGAAAGCCGTACGCGATGCCGTTGAGCATTGTAAAAGTCTCGGAGCAGAGATTGTCGATGTGAGCCTGCCGAATGCCAAATATGCGATTGCGGTTTATTACATTATTGCAACGGCTGAAGCATCTGCCAACCTCGCCCGCTTTGATGGCATTCGCTATGGAATGCGTTTGGATGGAAAAGATCCTGCCGAACTCTATGCTAAAACACGCTCGGCTGGTTTCGGGCAGGAAGTTAAACGCCGTATTATTTTGGGAACCTACGTGCTGAGCAGTGGTTATTACGATGCCTACTATTTGAAGGCCCAGAAAGTCCGCACGCTGATTCGTTCCGATTTCACGGAGGCATTTAAGACATGCGATGCCATCCTTTCTCCTGTCACGCCGACTGCGGCGTATAAGAAAGGCGAAAAAACCGACGACCCGCTTAAGATGTATCTCGATGATATTCTTACAACACCGGTCAACCTTGCAGGCAACTGTGCGCTCTCAGTGCCGTGTGGTTTTACATCTGCAGGCATGCCGATTGGGCTACAGATCATTGGTGATGATTTTCAGGAAGAAACTATTTTGAAAGTCGGCCATGCTTATGAGCAAACAACGGAATGGCATAAAGAGCGTCCATCGTTGTAGAAGCGGTTATTACGAATTATTTATTACGGATTACGCATATGAAATACGAAGCAACTATCGGTCTTGAAACACATGTGATGCAGAAGACGAACTCAAAAATGTTCTGCTCCTGCAAATATGAATACGGTGCGGAACCCAACACGCACGTTTGTCCGACTTGTCTAGGTTATCCGGGTGCATTGCCGGTGATGAACGAAATGGCCATCGAGCTCTGTTGTAAAGCCGGCATGCTGCTGGGCTGCGAAATTAATCCGTATAGTAAGTGGGATCGAAAAAACTATTTTTATCCGGACATGGCTAAAAACTATCAAATCACCCAGGCGGATGAACCGCTTTGTATTGGAGGGCAGGTTGAGGTCGAAGTTGAGGGCGAAATGAAAACGTTCACGCTGGAGCGTATTCATCAGGAAGAAAATGCAGCTAAAAACACGCATGTGGCCGGAGCCAGTCTGGTGGATTACAATCGTGCGGGCACCGCTTTGATGGAAATTGTATCCAACCCTTGTATGAGCTCGGCTGAAGATGCGTTGGCTTACATGGCCTATGTAAAACAGATCATGCAGTACGGTGGAATTTCCAACTGCGATCAGGAAAAAGGCCAGATGCGCTCCGATGTGAATATATCGGTTCGTCCTATCGGTCAGAAGGAGCTGGGGGAGAAGGTTGAAATTAAAAACATGAACTCCTTTGCCTTTATCAAAGATGCCATCGAATACGAAATTGATCGTCAAACAACCCTGCTGGAAAGCGGAGGATCGGTTGTTCAGGAAACACGGGGATACGATCCGGATCGCGGCGAAACCTTTACACAGCGAACAAAAGAAAATGCGCACGACTATCGCTATTTTCCTGAGCCGGACCTGATGCCCGTACAAGTTCCAGAAGAGCAGTTGAAACAATGGCGCTCTGAATTGCCCGAACTTCCAGCGCAGCGCCAAGTGCGTTATGTAGAACAACTGGGCCTCCCAGAATACGACGCAGGTGTTTTAACTGCTGATATGGCCACCTCGGACTGGTTTGAGCAAGCAATGCAACACACAAAAAATGCCAAGGCAGTCTCTAATTTTATTATGGGCGAAATGATGCGTCTGCTTTCTGAACAGAATGTTGAAATCTCCGAGTCAAAGCTTACGCCTGAAAATCTGGCTGAAATCATCGAGCTGATCGACGCAAAAATAATCAGTACGGGGGCTGGGAAACAGGTTTTTGAGATGATCTTTAATGAAGGTGGAGAGCCTAAAATCATTGTAGAAGAAAAAGGCATGGCGCAGGTCTCCGATGACTCAGCTCTTGAAGGGTGGGCGGATGAGGCCATCGCGAGTAATCCACAACCAGTTGAAGAGTATAAAGCGGGCAATCCTGCATCAATCAACTTTCTGATGGGGCAGGTGATGAAAGCCAGTCGTGGAAAAGCCAACCCCGGTGCGGTTATGCAAATGCTCAAACAAAAGTTGGATGCGTAAGTAAAGGATTCGTGTGAAAACAAACCTTAGAAATATATTCCTAATCCTGTTTGTAATAGGAGCTATATTCTCTCAGACCGCATTTGCTGAAGATGCAATCCGGTTAGATAAGGAAAATGGACCACTTGAAAATATTCAGGTTATTTTACTATTTTTGAGTTCGATTGCTTTTCTGCTTCCGGTTGCTAAGGCAGAACGGAGCTATCGTTGCGTATTGCTCGGAGGAGCAATGCTGAGTTTTTCGTTCATTCTCAGGGAGCTGGACGTGGAAGACCTTGCGGGTCCTCAGTGGGTGGCAGCAATGGGGAGTGGAACGGGACGGGGCATTCTTTTGGGTGCAGGCTGGGCCATTGTCGGATTTCT
Source organism: Kiritimatiellales bacterium (assembly GCA_016744085.1). Classification (GTDB taxonomy): domain Bacteria; phylum Verrucomicrobiota; class Kiritimatiellia; order Kiritimatiellales; family Pontiellaceae; genus Pontiella. The sequence continues at coordinate 6,456 of JADGFE010000133.1, forward strand.
TTCCATCAAGTCGTTTGCTGTTTTGGAGGAAAATCTGAAGCCGATTATTTTTTCCAGAACAACCCTACTGCTGTTTATTGCCGGGCTTATTTTGTTCTCCGGCTCCTTCTTTGATCACAAGGATGATAAAACGCCGGCTGACCAGTTAGCGGAGGAATTAATTGAAGTTGTCGGCTACAGCCTGTTCTTTATCGGATCCATTATTTCACGCTTTACCGCGCGTTCGCTGGTGGAGACTGCCGGGGAATCGGTTAACGGTTAGTCAGATTGATCAGGGTCATGATCGATTTTTTTTAATGTAATATCAGGATGAATACGATGAATGGAAAAGTTTTAGCAGGTGTAATCGTGGGTTGTATTATTGTGGCACTTTTTTGGCTTATTCAAATGGATCAATGGAACGCCCCCGTTTCCGAAGAACCAAATGTCGGTCAGTCTGCTGACAAGGCCGAATAACAGGGTTTGAAATTCCTGTCCGCGCTTACCATGTAATTCATGATGAAAGACCTAGTTGCAGTTCGGATTTTTGGAGGAAGTCTCTATAACCATCTTTTCCTCATTCTCAATTCGTGATGCGTGCAGTTGCGCAAAGTGCACATCGAACAGGTTGGCAAAGTAAAATAGCAACGCAATGGCGAGCGGAGGAAACATTCCGAGAATATTTGGTGTTTCCGCGATAAAGTCCGAGTCAAAGGCTATCCGGTAAAAGTCGATGATAATCTTTAGTGCCCGCACCATGAACCAGCAGAAGCCGATAATAAAGCCCGCACCATAGACCGTTCCGGCCAGCCAACGCTTTTGCATGAACTGTCCCGCACCCGGACAGGCGAATGCAGAGAGCAACATAGGAATACGGGAATGCTTCATGGGTGTGACTTATTCAGGTCGCTGTTGACCTTCTTTCGTAGCATCACCCTTGCTCGCTTGTTTTCTTTTCCGTTTTTCTTCCTGCTTTTTCTTTTTCGCCAGTTCTTTTTGACGTTTCTCGTATGAATAGTTTGGTTTCGCCATTTCTGCTCCTTGATTAAGTCGATATGCTTATAGCGTATACACGCATGATCTCTCGACCCTAAATCGTATCCATCTTGCTAGACCCTATTCGTAGTAAAGTGATCGCATCATCATGCGAATTGATCTGTAAAGAGGCCTCATCCGCAGAATCGGTGGGCCGATTCCGGCTCGGGCAACCCTCCCATTGTGTGAAATAGGGCGATTTT
>JADGFE010000134.1 GCA_016744085.1 Kiritimatiellales bacterium
GCGGAGGCTGCCAGTTGGACGCCAGCTCAGTGGAAAACATCCCGCGAAACTCAGAACGCGTAGTCCTGTCAAGGCGGTCACCGAAGAGACGCATACTTTGCTTCATATGACCCGTCGCATCGTTCGCGAATTTTCTGAATTGCTCGACGTTTTGACGGAAAGCATTGAAAACGACGGAAAAATTGATCTGCAGGAGGCTGACAAAATCCGGAAAGAATGGGAAGAGTTGAAGTCCTCGGCCGAAAGTTTTGTCGGATGTTGTGAAAGGGGAATGTGCGCCGGCTAGCGGGCAAGAGCCCTGAAGCCCTTATCCAGCAACTTGCGAATTTCGACATCGCGTATCATTTTATTTGGGCAACCAATGGCAACGGCAACGACGCGCTTGCCTCCCCGTTCTGCCGTGGCAGTCAGGGAAGAGCCTCCGGCAGAATGATAGCCCGTTTTAAGTCCGTCGCATCCCTGATATGGTTTTTTGCCAACCAGTGCATTGCGATTGGCCAACATAAATTTTTCCTTGCGGATCGAGGATAACGGAAGCCACGAAAGTTTAGTGCTTGTATAACTTAAGGTCTCCGGATGCTTTAGGGCGGCAAGACTCAGAATGGCCACATCGTAAGCTGTGCTGATGTCGGGCTGTTTTCCTCCGCCCGGCGGAAGACCATGAGGGGAATGGTAGGTTGTTGAATTCATACCCAGTTCGCGGGCCTTCTGATTCATCATATCCACAAAGGCATCAACGGAACCGCCCGCATGAATGGCGAGGGCTGTTGCGGAATCGTTAGCGGAATGAATCATTAAGGCTTCCAGTAGATTATGCACGGTAAAGACACCTGATTCACGTGTGTCCAGATAGATGCCTGATCCCCCGATTCCTGCAACTTCTTTCGTGATGGCGACTTTGTCATTCAGGCTAATATTGCCGGCGTCGATCTGCTCTAGCACAATCAGCATGGTCATCAGTTTCGTAATGCTGGCAGGGTAGGAATAAACAGCGGCGCGGTTTTCATAGAGAATTTTACCCGTACGGGCATCCACCACAATGGCGCTTTGATAGGGATCGTTTTTAAGTTCGGGAAATACCTGACGAGTGCGACGGTTGGATCGGTCGGAACGCAGATAGCCTTCGCGGTTACCCGGAGCGGCAATGGTTTCGCGAGCCTTGGCTGGAGCCATTTCTGCCACTTCAACCGGCATAATTTGCACCGGAGCAGGTTCAGGTTCAGGTGCCGGTTTCGGCAACTCAAGTTCTTGCACCTTGAAAGCGGGAGTGGAGATGGGTTTGGAGTGAGTAGGAGTTTTGGCGACTGGGGCCTGTTTCTTCTCTAGCTTCTTGTCGCCTCGGGATCCAATCAGGGCCATGAATAGCAAAATATGGGCAATAATTAAAACGGCGGCTATGACTGTGACGTTGCTTTTCTTCATATGAAAATGTACCAATTCTTAAAAGTCCGACATCACAAGGAATTCATGCACGACATACAACATCAATTTGTTAAAAATATCCTCACCGGAGCAAAAACCAACCTGAAGGAGTGCGGTTCATCCTTCGCGCCATCCAATATTGCCCTAAGTAAATATTGGGGGAAGCGCGATGCCGCGCTGAATCTGCCGATCAACTCCAGTCTATCCATCTCGCTTGGGGATTTAGGTTCCCGTACCGAGCTGCGGATACGCGACGAGGAGGTTGTGCCTACGAAAGGTGCCGGCCTCGTAGAATCGACGTCCTCGTCGCGTGATCGTGGGATCGACGTCCCCGTCGCTTTTGTCGCAAAGGAAAAGTTCCAAACCAACTATTTCGACGTACACGAACAAACCGGCCATCTCTCTGGTAACCTCCCGCATTGGCGGCAGGAAGGGTGTCTTTATTTCGTTACCTTTCGACTCGCCGACTCATTGCCTTCCGTAAAGTTAAAAGAGCTGCAGTCCGAAAAAGAAATTTGGCTTCTCCAAAATCCGAAGCCCGACAAAGACACGGAAGCATTCGCTCAATGGCAGGACGAATACAAGCGGCAGTTTCAAGATCGCGTGGACGAATGGCTCGATGCGGGATATGGAGAGTGCCTCTTAGGGAATTCCACTGCAAGGAAAGTGATGGAAGACGCTTTGTGCCATTTCGACGGTGATCGCTACAGAATCGATTCGTATGTTGTGATGCCGAACCATGTACACGTCTTGGTTGCTCCGCTGAAGGAGCATCTGTTATCGGAGATTGTTAAGGCGTGGAAGTCCTACACGAGCCATGTCTTTGTGAAGCAATACGGTGTGGTTGCGCCCGTTTGGCAAAAGGAATATTTCGACCATATTGTTCGCTCGCCTGAGGGGTTGGAAACGTTCAGGAAATACATTTGTGATAATCCGGAACCGCTCAAAGGGAGGAGCGACGGGGACGTCGCTTCTACGAGTTCGGCTTCGGTTGTAGAATCGACGCCCTTGTCGCTTTCCGAAGGCAGAGACCTCATCTATTTGAACGGTCGGCTACAGCCTGCAGAGTCTTCCTTCGCTTATCGCGTCTCTGCGTTCATGGATCTGTTCCGTCCACTGCTTAACAATGTGAGTTTTGAAGTCCGGACCGAAAACAATATTCCGACTGCGGCCGGCCTTGCGTCATCGGCATCCGGCTTTGCAGCATTGGTGATGGCGCTGGATGATTTAGCAGGATGGGGGCTTGATAAAAAACAACTCTCCATGTTGGCTCGCCTCGGCAGTGGTAGTGCATCGCGCTCGGTCTATAACGGCTTTGTTCAATGGTATATGGGTTGTGAATCCGATGGCACCGATTCCTTTGCAGAACCGATCGAAGCCAAATGGCCGGAGTTCCGCATTGGTATTCTGGAGCTGTCCGATGCGAAAAAATCGGTTGGCTCACGCGACGGGATGAACCGTACGGTCGCAACCTCCGAGTTGTATAAAAGTTGGCCGGAGCAGGCTGCTTCCGATTTGGTGACGATTCATGCTGCCATCGATGAGCAGGATTTTACCACGCTTGGAAAAGCTACCGAGCGCAATGCGCTTTCCATGCACGCCACTATGATGTCCGCCTGGCCACCGCTCATTTATCTCCAGCCTGAAACTTTGGAGCAGATTCATAAAGTACAACGCGTTCGGGCTGATGGGCTGGAGGTTTACCTCACCATAGACGCTGGCCCTAATATTAAACTTCTTTTTCTTGCAGAGAATGAGCAGGCGGTTACTGAGGCCTTTCCCGCCTTGAAAACCATTCAGCCGTTTGCTTGATCGCAGAAGCGACTTCCTCGTCGCTTACCTATCGCAAAACCTGTTCAGAATTGGCCGTTCGTAGGGAATGCGCCAAGGATATCGCGTCTACGAAATGTATTGGGCTTACTTCGGCTTCGAGCTGATAGTAGGCGTTGGTTACGCCTGAATCACCCTGCACCTCGATGTTGGATAGTGTCATGTTGGCAGTTATCGGAATGTTGGTGGTGATGGCCGTCGTAACGGTAGACTTCTACGAATGGATCAGAGGCTGGATCGAACGAACATTTGATGATTCGTTCGATGTGCGGAGCGATGAGGTCTCTGGCGTGGTCAGCTATTTCTGCAGGTTTCTTCGGATGCGTATAAAAAGAATTGGTTCCAGGTAGCTGCTTCCGAGCGGAAGCGGCCTTGGTTTTTTGCATTATTCCAAGCTTTTCGGCTTCAATTTTAGATTCATCAACATCGATGGTGTTGAGGGGTTTTCATATCTGAGAGCTTCCGCCGAGCTGATCCCGGCACTCTTTGGGGATGTTGAACTTAAAGTAGCGATTCTCCGATCCCTTGCGTTTGGTGACATGCTTGATTTTCATAACGAGCTTCATTTTGCGCCTTTTCCTGTGTTTTGGTAGCTGTTTTCAGTAGCAAAATACAGATGTTTAGGTGAGGACAAAAAAAATAAGCCCTTGGAAACCAAAGGCTTATGTAAAAGTTGGTAGCGGGGCTCGGATTTGAACAGAGGACCTTCAGGTTATGAGCCTGACAAAAATGTTTATATTTATTAGTAAAATAGAGTTTTATGGTCGAAAATACCCAAATGTTTCCGCTTTGTTTCCATTATCGACTTTCTTTTGGTTCTGATATCCCCTAACGTCATCAGCAGTTATCTAAGGTATTGGAGTGGAGATATAAATGACTGATGAAGCCAAAATGAAATTGAGTGGTGGGGTCGCAAGACGCAAAACTTCCAAGTGGTGGTATGGACGCTACAAGGTTGATGGAAAAGAATACTTCAAGAACCTTCGGGTGGGAGTCAGGGGAACTCCGCCAAAATCCGACGAGGAGCACGGAAGCGTTCAATATGAAAAATCCCGTACAGAGGCTGAGATTCTTCTTCGGGGTTTGCTAAAGGAAATCGAAACAGGAAAGCCAGCCGAAGAACTTGCTCAGGCTGTACACGAAGCTCGCACTGGAGGAAGGCGGGTGGTGGTTCATGACCTTGCCGACCTTCCTGATCTTTGGAAACAGATACCTCGAACAAAAGCTCCGACCACGCAACATGCTAAACAGTGCATTTCAACAATCAATAGCTTTCTAAACTACTGCGCTGAACATTTTCCAGAGCTATCTAAGCTCGACCATCTTTCAGAAGAACAAGCCAGACAGTATATGAACTGGCAGGAAGCTCGTGGGATCTCTCCGAAGACATGGAACGATATTCTTTCCGTTTTAAGGGCGGCTTGCAAACGAGGGAAATCGACTGCTTTTGATGATTTTAAATGCAGGGAAAAGGCGACTGTTCACCGTATCCCTTACACCCCTGATGAGCTAAAAGAAGTTTTTGAAGCGGCTAAGTCCGATCCCTTCATCTATCCAATCATCGTTACAGCCGCCTGTACTGCCATGAGGCGGGGAGACTGTTGTTTGTTGATGTGGGAGGCCGTTGATTTAAAGGAAGGCTTTATCACGGTAAAAACGTCCAAAACAAAGCGTACGGTAGATATTCCTATTGCAGGAATGTTGTACGATGTAATTTCCGAACAAGTTGGGAACGGTTCTAAATATGTTTTTTCTAAGCAGGCCATACAGTACAAAAAAAATCCTGATATGCTTACCGACCGGCTCCGGACGGTTCTGGCTAAGGCAGGGTTTCGTGATGATAACAAAAAGGGAGTGCGACACATTGATAATTTCGATGTTGCTGACCTAAAAGCGAAAGTCGAGGCTCACATAAAGACCATTCCAACCGTCAAGAAGCGTGAGCGTATGTCCCACTTGTTCGACCTCTACATGACCGGCATTCGTATGTGTGAAGCAGCTGAATCGATTGGAATAAGCAAAGCCTCAGCGTCCGGTTATCTAAACGAACTGGAAAATGCAACGGGGATTGCCTTTATTCGAGGAAAACAAAGAACTGATGCAAAGCTATTGCCTCCCAAGCGCGGTAGTGTTCACGTTGAACGTGAGTTCGGTCTCAAAAAAGCTTCTGTTCGTGATTTTCATTCATTCCGGACTACATGGATCACGATTGCTTTATGCTCAGGTATTCCCTTTGAGCTGGTAAAAAAGGTTACAGGACATGCCACGGCGGAAATCGTGATGGAGCACTATTTCAAACCGCAGAGGTCGCAATTAAAAGAGGCGATACAATCAAGCATGCCAAATTTGCTAACTGCCGGAAAATTGTCTCTTGCTGATAGAGCCGCCGAGACACTCGGGACTCTTAATGGCAATAATTGGAAGCAAGTAAAAGCCGAGGTGCTTCAAATGTTGGGTCAGGAAGCGGCAGTGTGAGGTTTTTAATATCTTCAGATATTATTGCCCCTTATAACGGCTTCGATAACAGACAGAGGAATCCTGACTGCTCCGCGAATGCGACGACGGGGAAGTTCTCCGTCTCGAAGCATACGATCGATGGTTGGTATTGAAACGCACAAGAGTTTTGCAGCATCTTTTCGGGAGAGTAGTTGCTCTGCTTCATCGCTTTCAGGTTTCATAGAAATTGCAGTCTCCAGCTCTGCAAGAGTCAGATCTGGCGCGTAGGGGCGAAGCATTGAAATAACGGCCTCGGCGATTGGCGGGGGTATTCTTTCTTTGGGCATGTTCTTATCCCTTTTGGTTTGTACCTGAGTTTGCTAGATCCTCAACCTCGTCGAGGTCATAGCGAACTTTGCGGCAGGTAATTCTAATGGGTGTGAGTAGCCCTGCCTTGGCGTACCTTCGCACTGTGAAAGACCTCTGCCGCTTGCTTGATTGTGCCTGGGCGGGGCTTTCTTCCCGCATTGGTCGTTTGTAGCTGTTTTAAGAATGCTTGAGCATCATCTGGCTGAACGGTTTCGTCGGTTGAGAGAACATTTTTGATCAGTTCTAGGGTTGTTGGTTTCATTATAGTTGCTCCTTGTATAAACTGCTCTTGTCACACGTTCTTCGGGAAGAACTGGGCGATAACTGTTCTAATTCCCCAATGGCTGTCGCATACGGTGTTTACTGCAACGACAACTTCAAGACCCTCCAAATCTTTTGGGTTAAATGTTTCGGGGTCATGAAAGATCCCGACGGATTTGAAGAAGCGAATCAGCGCACAGTTTTTCGTTGCAGTCTGGGTTACCGGAATTCCCCAAGGAACCAAGCCAAGCTGTTTTCCTGATTCATCAAGTACTTCCAATTCGCAATTAAGTGCGCGGTAATGTTGGGAGCGGGTGGTTCCGCTCCGGCCTTTGATGCCTTCTTCGGAAATGATGTCTGCATGTGTAATACGGGCTTCATATACGCTGTCTGTATTCAGAATAGTCATTACTTTCCTCCTTTGTATGAGAGGGCTTTGAGAAATTTCGAAGTCAGTTCGCAATCAGCTTCATTTTCCGGATTGAGGAATACTTCGGTATTGCTTTCGGCTGCACGGTCCACAAGTTTTTGGAGCAGATTAAAAAGAGAAATTTTCAGGTCATCAAAAGCATATTGAAGCGAATATAGTGGTCGCTTGAACGTGAACATCAGCATGAGGAGGCGTTCTGGGCTGACGCGTTTCGCAATGTCAGAACCGTATTGGGCACTCCATTCGATAAAGCGTTTATTATACCGGTTGATATGCCGCCGATCCATGCCAAGGTCTTTTCCGATATCGTCAAGTGTCCGGCCTTCGCAGTGGAACTGTAGGGTGGAATAAATACGGTGTGCGGCGCATGCATTGTTTCGGTGGATGCCGCTATTGGAGGATGCTTCTTTCGCTAAGAGCAGAATGGTGATGACTTCCGCACAGGCTTTCGCATCCTCTTCGAAGGAATCGCCGATGTTGTAAAAGTTTGTTTCCTTATCGAGCAGTACCTTTGATGGTGTGTTGAACTCCACCGAGCCAAAAGCAACATATTGGTTTGCTTGGAGGTTATTACTGAGGTTGTGTTCGATGAGTTCGTCATGGAGCTTTTGTTGCTGTGTGTTGAGTTTTGCTTTCATAGTATCCTTTCTGTTCAAACGTTTGGGTTCTTGTTTGTTCAGAAAGGAAAATATCCACACGAGTCGTGGTTTTCCTAAAACCTTGCTGATCCTTGCTAAAAAGGATCGTTTCTAAAGTCCTAATTTTTGCCTCTTCCGCAGAATCGGTGGGTAGTATGCTGCCCTTTTATGCCCCTAACCCCTGAAAACAGGAGATTTTCCTTTAAAATAGACCCTTTCTT
>JADGFE010000287.1 GCA_016744085.1 Kiritimatiellales bacterium
CTCGTATCAGGAAAGAAAGGGTCTATTTTAAAGGAAAATCTCCTGTTTTCAGGGGTTAGGGGCATAAAAGGGCAGCATACTACCCACCGATTCTGCGGATGAGGCTTTTTTTTAAAGTCATCAAGGTCGGTTTCCATCCGTTCACAAGCAATCTCAAGAAAAGCGTGTTCCAGGCAGTGGTCGATATGCGCATCGGCCAAGGCGGATTCAAGCTCTCGAATCCGTTTTCGAGCTTCCTTCAGCTGGTCTATTTCATCCATCGTTTCAATGCGCACCCGTTTGGGCAACAAATCCTCCCTTCCGTATTTCCTGATCCATTTCGTAACCGTTGCATTGCCTCTGATCCCATACGCCTGTTGTGCCTTGTAGGCTGAGTAAAACTTGCCGCAGGCAATCTCATCAACCACCTGCCTCTTAAATGCCTCACTATATCTTATTGATGTACTCTCTTTCACTTCGGATCTTCTCCTTTCCAAAGTGACAACCTATTTCAGAACCGGACAAAAATCATGCTCCCGTTTTTTGGGGCCATGATTGCTGCGCTGCGTGTCATTACCTATGTTCCCGCCGTTTCGCTTTGGATGCCCGTTCAAAAAATTAAAAGCAGCTGATGTAGAAAAAGCGTATTTCATGAATGAACATCCGGACGACGATGAAGAAATCGCTGAATAAGCAAGTTTCAATCTACGGGTGACATTTAATACGGCCTGTTGTAGTTTCCCGCTTTTGTTGAAAGAACGATACGATTTATCGATTCTTTTGATTTAACGAATTAACAAAAGGTAAGCGGACTATGATAGCGCTATTAATTTCACTGCTGATATCAGCCGGATGCAGTTTTGCCTGTGTCACGAACAATCTAGGTAAAGGGGCCGCAATTTCATGCGGTATTACCGTATTTATTGTAACGATTGTCCTAATCGGATTTCTGATTCGTAAGAGAACGGAAAAGATAAATAAAGAACTTCAGGAAATAATGTTGGCTGGACAGAAACGAATCAGCCACAAAGTAAATCAGTTTCAGAATAAGCCGGGTGGAAATCCGACCATGATGCAGCGCCAGATCGAAAAAGATCAGATGGAGTTGGTCAAAAGTGCGCTCGATTTTACCGTAAAGCTGGAGCCCATCAAAAAATGGAACCTGCTGATGGGAAGACAAATTGCCACTATGCGACTGCAGTTTCTCTATCAACTGAAAGAGTTTGAACAAGTTGATGAAATCCTCGCGAAGAAAGGACTGTTTTCAGGACCTATGCTGATGGAGCCTTTAGCGGTTGGGATGAAAATGGCGCGCCAATATAAGAACAAGGACATCGCGGCAGCTGCAAAAACCTTCAAACGACGTATCAAATGGTTCCGTGGCGATCGAGGCACCTTGCTTTATGGAATTATGTCCTGGATCTATGTAAAAAACAGTGAAGCTGATAAAGCCTGCGAACTGTTGCTGAAGGGAAAAGAGAGTACGGGAAATATGGTGCTCGCCAGGAACTGGGAAGCGTTAGCCAACGACAAAGTAAAAAGTTTCTCTAACTCCGGTTTGGGTGAGGAGTGGTACGGTCTGTATCTGGAAAATCCACCAACTCCAAAAGCCAAGCGAGTTCGTGGAAATGCCAAAGGCGGAAGACGGTTCTAAAGCACTCCATATAGAATGTTGAAGTCAAAATTAAAGGCCGTAATTATTACCGATTGCGGCCTTTAAAGTTAATGCCAAATGGACAGAATATGTCAATGGATATGGTGGTTAACGTCTCCAGAGCATCTGATCAATACTATACCAATTTTGATGGCATGTATGAATGCGAACCACTTTTAAATTATGCCGATTTTATGAGTAAACGAATGGTAGTACACGGTCTTTCTATATGAGCTTAGCATCGTCGCATCAGCATTGAAAATGCGTTGTTTCCATTCGCAGCAATCGCCTCTACGAATCCGGGAAGTGTTTT
>JADGFE010000288.1 GCA_016744085.1 Kiritimatiellales bacterium
AAAATTTATATCACGGGGAATGGGTCTGTCTGGAACTCCGGTAGCATTTCCATGGGGTTTTCTATTGGCTACGGAAACAGCATGGTTGTTTCCAACGGAGCCCAGGTTTTAAGTACGGGTTCCTTGATTGGAGGGGAGCGCTCATTTGATAATCATGTAACCGTTACTGGATCCGACTCAGAATGGAATATGAGTGGTGGTTTAATTATTGGAGATGGTAGCGGCGGGAATTCGTTGATCATTAAAAATGGAGGCTACGTCGAGTCGTCGAGCGCCCATATTGGAAAATCATCATCAAATGTTTGGCGGGCAGATGCAAACCAGGTAGAGGTGTCCGGGGAGGGATCTACTTGGAACAATGCAGGAAAGATCACCATTGGAAATACACTATCAACAGGTATAGGCAATCGTCTTGATGTTGGAAACGGAGGAACCGTTCGTGCTGGAGGCGGAGTAGTTCTGGTCAACTCGCTTGATTCCCTAAATCTCAACAACGGCGGGCGGCTGGAGATCGGAACGGATTTTGATGCGTCGATGGTTGGATTTAATTTTAACGAAGGAGGCGAGCTTTCGGTTGAAGGGCAGCTTTCGGGTCTCTCGAACCTGGAATCAGGACGCCGGCTGGAAACGCCTGACTTGCTGGGCGACTTAACCGTGCATGGTATCTTTGCTCCGGGTGCGAGTCCGGCGGACAGTATCGTGGATGGAGCTTTAACCATCGCCTCTGACGGTACCCTTGAAATGGAGCTAGCCGGTTATGCTTTGGGTTCAGAATATGACCGCCTCTCCATATTGGGATTTTCCACTCTCGACGGTTTACTCGATATTGTTTCTCTCGGCGGATTCACGGCCACCAATGGAGCCAGCTTCGATCTGTTTAACTGGAACGGTGGAGTCAGCGGCACCTTTTCAGCCATCAGCACGGATGCTCTGTCAACCGGGCAATCGTGGGATACCTCCGAGCTCTACACCACCGGCCAGCTCAGTGTAATTCCCGAACCCGGCAGCATTGGCCTGCTAGGTCTCGGCTCGGGCATTCTACTTTTCACCCGCCGTCATTGTCGCCGCAGGGGAGCAGGCAAGATGCCTGCGGTACGAATGCATAAGGTCGAACCCCATATTTGCGACACCTTTGTTCCGACAGCCGAAGCCATCGCTATTCGCCGTCGTGATTTCTGGGATGTCCTCGATTCCTGTGCCCGTTTTGTAGGTTGTGCCAAAGCCATCGTCCTTCGCATCTTCGACACCTTTCTTGCGTTGGTCATGAAATAGCATATGAAATGAAGCAATCAACTTGGATACTCATAATCGCAGGCATTGCCATGCAGGCAGCGGCCCAGACGTGGCCGGACTTTTACCTGACCAACGGAACGCATAATACCAGCTATGGGGTGGAAACCTATGATCCGGCAACGGTCAAAAATCTTTACGTCAACCCGACTGCTATACTGAACCCCGGTGGTGATGAATTGGGCAATGTTTATGATGGTAACCAGCTCATCCTGAATGGGGGTCGAATTCATACCGCTGAGATAGATAATAATGATTTTACTTGGAATAGTGGAACGCTTAAACTGACCGGTGGAATACACCAAACGACTTACGGTTTGAGTTCCGGTACTGGTAAAACTTTAATCCTAGGTGATGGTGCCAGCCTCCTTTCTCAAGAAAGTGTTTCGTTGCCCTACCCGTTGCCAGCCTATTCTCAGGAAGCACGTAGTTTCTCATAGTTAGATTATATATAAATAAACCAATGCTCTTGAATGTTTTATAAAAGAGGAATATATCTGAATGCCTATCACGATAGTTTATTCGGGGGGAGTAAAATGAAAGCATCAATTGGGGTAGTGGTATTTTTTCTGATTATGGGGTGTTCGGTTTTGGCGGAAACTTCCGCAGAAGTTGATTCCTTGC
>JADGFE010000289.1 GCA_016744085.1 Kiritimatiellales bacterium
AGCGACGCAGTTGCGATTCGGATTAACTTCCCCTCGAACGGGGTGTTATCGACCTCTTTCAGTCGATCGGATTTGACGGCTTTGCCGGACAAACAAAAAAGCGCCCCGCGAGCGGGACGCTATCCATCCTTCAATCCTTAGATTGAATTAGGCTTTCAGACGAGCTTCGAGCTTAGCAAGCTGTTCAGTCATCTTGCCAGGGAGCTTGTCGCCGAATTTAGCGAGGTACTCTTTGGCATTTTCAACCGTTACAAGGAAGGCTTCTTTATCAACCTTCATCAGTTCTTCCCAATCTTCAGCGGGAATGTTCAGGCCGTCAAGGGTCAGGTCGCCATCGATAGGCATCAGACCGATTGGAGTTTCACGAGCCTCAACCTTGCCTTCAACACGGTCACACATCCATTTCAGAACGCGTGAGTTTTCGCCGAAGCCAGGCCAGAGCCATTTGCCCTGCTCTGTTTTACGGAACCAGTTCACGTAGAAACAACGAGGAGCTTTGTCGCCGAGCTTTTCGCCCATATCGAACCAGTGCTGCATGTAGTCGCCTGCGTGGTACCCGATGAACGGAGTCATCGCGAACGGGTCGAAGCGGAGGCTTACGTTCCCGAGGTCGAGTGCCGCAGCGGTCGGCTCAGAGGAAGCAGTTGCGCCCATATATACGCCTTGTTCAAAGTCAAATGCTTCGTGTACAAGCGGCATAACACCTGTGCGCTTACCACCGAATACGAAGATATCGATCGGAACGCCGGCCGGATCTTCCCAGTCTTCACAGATTACCGGACAAAGCTCGGCACGTGCAGTGAATCGGCTGTTCGGGTGCGCACCCTTTTCGCCATCAGCCTGCTTCCAAGGATTATTATGCCAATCCGTACCACCGCCACCTGGGCAGTCATAACCCATGTCTTCCCACCAAACGTCTTTATCTTCAGTAACAACAACGTTAGTGAAGATGGCATCACGTGAGCAGCTCTTCAGAGCCATTGGATTGGAATCTTCGGAAGTACCCGGGGCAACACCGAAGAAACCGGCTTCCGGGTTGATCGCATACAAACGTCCGTCAGCACCAGGCTTCATCCAAGCAATGTCGTCACCGATGGTTTCAACTTTCCAACCAGGAACAGTGGACTGAAGCATGGCGAGGTTGGTTTTACCACAGGCAGACGGGAATGCCGCCGCAACGTGAAATTTCTTACCTTCAGGATTAGTGAAACGCAGGATGAGCATGTGCTCAGCCATCCAGCCTTCGCGGCCGGCCATTGCAGATGCGATACGCAGTGCCAGGCATTTCTTACCGAGCAGTGCGTTTCCACCGTAACCGGAACCGTAGGACCAGATCAGGTTTTCTTCTGGGAAGTGAGCAATGTATTTCTTTTCGATCGGAGCGCAAGGCCAACGGCTGTCTTCCTGACCAGGCTCAAGCGGAGCACCAACCGTGTGCAGACAAGGGATGAATTCACCGTCATCACCGAGAACTTCGAGAACCTTAGGGCTCATGCGGGTCATGATCTGCATGTTGACAACCACGTAAGGAGAATCGGTAATTTCAACACCGACCTTAGCGATGCCAGAACCAATCGGTCCCATGGAGAATGGAATCACGTACATGGTGCGGCCTTTCATGCAGCCTGAGTACAGCCCACGCATGGTGTCTTTCAATTCGTTGGGATCGATCCAGTTGTTGGTTGGACCAGCATCTTCTTCTTTAACAGAAGCAATGTAGGTGCGACCTTCAACACGGGCAACATCTGAAGGATCGGAGTTGAACGCATAGCTGTTAGGACGTTTTTCTTCGTTAAGCTTGATCGCCATTCCAGTTCCGACCATTTCGGCCATCAGGCGGTCATATTCTTCTACTGAACCGTCACACCAAACGATCTGGTCAGGCGTGGTCATTTCTGCGACTTCAGCTACCCA
>JADGFE010000135.1 GCA_016744085.1 Kiritimatiellales bacterium
GTAGTTGTCATCGAGAGTACAAAAACAAACCGAGAGGGAATTGTCTACGAAAATCGGTTTTTCATACCCGCATTGCCTAAAGGGCCTGTAGATGAAAAGGCCATGGGGCTGCGCTTATAATTTATAAACTTGGCTTGAGATATGCAGGGTAAACGGTAGATTCCTTCCTATGGCACATTCTGGACTAGCTCTAAGTCAAGAAATGAAGATGCAGCAAGTACTTGCTCCGCATCTCTTTCAATCGTTGGAAATCCTTCAAATGCCCTTGCTAGATCTTCAGCAGATGATCCAGCAGGAGCTTTCCGAAAACCCTACACTCGAAGCAACGGTGGAACAACCCGACGAGCAGATCGAGATTGAGCAGGGTACAAAAGACGTCGAAAATGAAAAATTCGATAACGAGCTCGAAAAGCTTGCTGCGCTGGGTGAAGAGTGGAACGACAGCCATTATGAAAACCGGCAGGTTGCCGGTGGTAGCGATGCTGAAGAAAAATATCAGTACATGATGGATTCGCTCTCTGAAGCGTCATCATTGCACGACCAACTTCTGGATCAGCTGGCCCTATCCGGGCTTAATGATTACGAAAAGAAAATTGCCGAGATCGTGATCGGTAATGTGGATGATGATGGCTATCTTCAACTCGATGTTGAAGATCTGTTAGCACTTCCAAATTTTCCGGCTGAAACGCTGGATAATATTCTGGATACCATTCATGACTTTGAGCCTGCTGGTGTATGCGCTCGTGATTTGCGGGAATGCCTATTGCTACAGCTAAAACGCTTGGGAAAGGCGGAATCTCAGGAAGGTCAGCTTGTGGCGGACTATCTGGATTTTCTGGGACGTCATAAATACGATGAAATTGCCCGCGCTATGGGATTAACGGTTGAGCGCGTAAAAGAGCTTGCAGCAGCAGTGGGGAAGCTGGATCCCAAGCCTGGACGCAATTTCAGTGAAGAGCGTATTGAATATGTAACACCTGAAATTCTTCTAGAAAAGAAAGATGGTGAGTACGTCGTTACCCAGAATAAAAAGCCATATCCCAGCCTCTTTATAAGCCAGAAATATCTAAAAATGCTGAAGGACCCGAAAACCTCCAAAGAAGTTAAGACCTATATTCGCGAAAAGATTGCGAAGTCAAAGCAATTTATCCAAAGCATCGATCAGCGGATGGATACCATTTATCGAATTGCAGTGGAAATTGTCCGTATTCAACGCGAATTCTTTGATCACGGTGTTTCTAAGCTCAGGCCCCTTAATATGAAAACGGTGGCTGAGTTGCTGGAGGTGCATGAAACTACCATTAGCCGTGCTACTGCGGGGAAATACATGCAGACGCCGCAAGGTCTTCTTAGTATGAAATATTTCTTTAAGCCGGGGGTTATGACCGCCAGCGGCGAAGCAATTTCTAATGAGAGTGTTAAAGCAGCTCTGTCCGACATTGTTCGTGAGGAAGATAAGAAAAAGCCCCTATCCGATGCCAAGCTGGTTAAGATTTTGGAAGAGCAAGGAATTAAAATTGCCCGCCGTACAGTAGCGAAATACCGAGATCAGCTTCGCATTCTCCCTTCGCACTTGCGCAAACAGCACTAATGGGTAATAAATAATCCGTAACGAGTAACGCGGAATTTCCGTTCGACAAGATCGGGGGCACTCGCAAAATTTTTACGCACTACGCACTACGCACTACGCACTACGCACTACGCATCGCTTAGGTACAAAAAAAACGCGGATCATTTCTGAGCCGCGTTTCTTTTTTATCCGTTCCGCTGTTACGCTTCTTTAACCTTTTTTCTTAGGTTTCTAATGCTTGTCTGGGCAATCATTAGCAGGTTACTCGTGGTCCAGTAGAGTACGAGGCCTGAAGGCATGGTGTAGAAAAAGAACAACATCATGATCGGCATCATGAACATCATCATTTTCTGTTGCTGCTGCTGCTCGGGGGTTGCCGCAGTTCCCGGGGAACTAAGTTTTTGCTGCCAGATCATTGAAACGGACATGAGCAACGGAAGAATATTCAGTGAACCAACAAAAGGAATCTGGCCGGAAAACAGGTTTTCGGGTTGGCTGAGGTCGGCAATCCAGAGGAAACCGGAATAACGCAGCTCAATTGCATTGCGTAATACCGTGAACAGCGCAATGAATACCGGAATCTGAACGACCATAGGCAGACAGCCCCCCATTGGGTTAACTTTGTTTTCTTTGTAGAGCTTCATGGTTTCCTGCTGAAGCTTTTGGGGATTACTTTTTCCGTACTTAGCCTGAAGCGCTTTTACCTGCGGCTGAATTTCTTGCATACGCCCCATACTTTCTGTGCTCTTGTGGGTCAGAGGCCAGAATAGGATGCGAATCAAAAGGGTGAGCAGAATGATGGCGATGCCATAGTTATGAACCACGCCGTAAAACAAATTGAGCGTCCAGAGCAATGCCTGTCGCGATGGTTCCATGAGCCAATTCATCCAGGAAAAGAATCCAATGGTTTCAAATTCCATGACTTTTTCCATATTGTTGCCTGTGTCCTTAAGGATGGAATAATTCTTAGGACCAATGAAATAGGTATAGCTTAGTTCATAGGAATCGCCGGCGTTAATCACGACGGGTTTAAAGGCTAATGCAGCTGCAATGTTTTTAGGGAGAACAGCTTTTTCATTCATGTCTCTGCTGGATAACACAGCCATGGTGGCAATAGGCTCGGAAGGGCTTAGTATCTGTGTGAAAAATTTATTCTTAGCTGCAACCCAATCAACAATTTCAGAGTGCATCCCTTCCGGTACGGTATCAATGGATTCAGCTTTGTCAGCTTCCTTGTAGAGTTTGTTGAGTTTGCGTCCCCAGAAGTTAATTCCTCCCGATGGAGTATGTGAATCGACTCCTAGAATGCTGACGCCCTTCATCGCTTTCATATCGGCAGGGTTTTTCATGTGGCCAGTTAGTATGCGAACTGCCGGGACATTCCAAGGGTTAGAACCGCCGTTAACAAATCGATCCGTGATGGTTAGTAGATAATCATCGCCGACGGTAATTGTGCGCTGAAAGGCTGTGCCGGCGTTCCATGCTTTGGAAAAAGAAATGGATTTTCCTTCATCCAGCACTTGTAAATTAAGGGACTCTTTTGCTCCGATTCCAGAAAGACCATCGTATGCAAGAGCAGTCGAACTGGAAAAATCGAGTATCACGGGGAGGCTGTCTTCTTCATTAAGTTCAGGGTAACGGATTCTGCCCTTTTCATCTTTATCAATAAAGGTCGCTGACTTGATTCCTCCTCCGAGAGAGGTTAGTTCTATTTTAACTTTTTCATTTTGAATAGTTGCCAGAATTTCTTCAGAGGGAGTCTCAATGCTGATGGGTGTAGTATTCTCAACTGTTTCGGGAGTCGCAGTCATTGCTGCTTGTCCAATATTTCCGATCACTGGTGTTGGTTCAGCGGTCTGCTGCGCGGCAACAGGTGTCTTGGCTGGGTATTTTGGAGCGATAAAGGTGCGGTCAATGAACATCCATGCAGGGATCAGTAACGCGAGGAATATAACAGGTAGTAAATCTTTTTTATTCATAACATTTCTCTTCTAACAAATTATTTTTTACGTTTGGGAATTGGGTCGAATCCTCCCGGATGGAAGGGATGACATTTAAAAATTCGTTTCACTCCGAGCCAAAGACCGTAGACCATACCATGTTGTTGTAGTGCTTCAATGCAATAGTGTGAACAGGTAGGGTAAAAGCGGCACCGTTGTCCAAGCCAGGGGCTTAGCGCCTTTTGATAGAGCCGGATAAGCAGTATGAGTGCCTTTTCCGGCAGGTCAATTAGTCTATTTCCGGTCATCGGAAAGCTGAAGATCCCGCTTGGCTAAGGTTAGATTTTCATCGGAAATAAGGGAGGCTTTTTTTGCGAGCTTGAGCAACTCACGCAAAATGTCTTTCCACTCTGCTTCCAGAATATTTCGCCGCCCTATGAGGAGCACGTCAACATCACCGGAAAAGTAGGGGCGTATATTTCTGTAGGCTTCCCGCAAGCGACGGCGTGCAAAATTTCGCTTATTAGCGCGCAGGTGAACTTTCTTGCTGGTGACGACTCCAAGCCGGAGCGAGGCGCCTTCTCCTGTTCTCAACCAGAGCACCATGTTGCGACCAACCCATTTTCGGTTCTGGGAAAAGGTTTCGGAAAAGAGTGAGGATCTGGTCAGTCGGTGTTTTACTGATAAACAACGATCAAGCCCGCTGGAAGGCGGGCTTGAGTCGATAGAATGGTCCGACTCCCTCTGGAGGGGCTTCGGCATGTTGTATTCCTAATTATACAGCTGTAAGGCGTTTGCGGCCTTTCTGGCGGCGACGCTTCAGGATAGCACGGCCATCAGCTGTAGAGTTACGCTTGCGGAATCCACACTTACGTGCGCGCTTAATCTTGGATGGATTATATGTACGTTTCATCGCTAAATTTCCTTTGTGTTCTAAAAAGCAGGCTAAACTACCAACATCTTGGCTGTTGTCAAATGCATTTAGACGTGAAATCGGCGTGAAAAGTGATTGATAAAACTTGATCTGATGAAAGGGATGTTTCGACGTGCGCTAATTACGCCTTACGGCTCGCTCATCATTTCCCGTTGCATTCGTATCGGTTCTTCGCCACGATGCGCGGACTATGAAAAAAGAAATCAATTTAAGCGGCGGAATCGACCTCGATACAGTGGTGGATAATAAGGATAAACGAATCGACGGACGGAAGGCCAGTGAGCTCCGAACAGTCAAATTTACTAAGGATTACATCACATCAGCCAAAGGTTCGGTATTGGTAGAAATGGGCAATACTCGTGTAATCTGTACAGCCAGTGTGGATGAAAACGTGCCCGGATGGATGCGTTTCCAGAAAGTGCCCGGAGGATGGGTAACTGCTGAATACAGTATGCTTCCCGGAGCAACGCAGGATCGTACACAGCGCGAGGCCACCAAAGGTAAGATCGGTGGTCGCACCATGGAAATCCAGCGTTTGATTGGCCGATCGCTTCGCGCTGTGGTAGATCTTAAAAAACTGGGCCGTCGTCAGATTTATCTCGATTGCGATGTGATTCAGGCCGACGGCGGAACCCGTACAGCCTCTATTACCGGGGCCTACGTTGCGCTAAAGCTGGCCGTTGATCGTCTGATGAAAGAGGGATTGGTCAAGCAGGACCCGATTGCGGAAGGTCT
Organism: Kiritimatiellales bacterium; assembly: GCA_016744085.1. Taxonomy (GTDB): domain Bacteria; phylum Verrucomicrobiota; class Kiritimatiellia; order Kiritimatiellales; family Pontiellaceae; genus Pontiella. The sequence continues at coordinate 5,180 of JADGFE010000135.1, forward strand.
TGCTGCGATCAGCGTTGGGATCAATAAACAGGTTCCGATCCTCGATCTTTGCTATATTGAAGACTCTGCTGCCGAAGTAGACGCTAACTTTGTGATGACCGAATCCGGAAAAATAATTGAAGTGCAGGGCACTGCAGAGGGAGCTCCTTTTAGTAAAGAGGAACTCATGGAAATGTTGGGCCTTGCGGAAAAAGGGATTAGCGAGCTGATCGACATGCAGAAGGCTGTTATTGCTTAACACGTTATTTCAATCAGCAATAAAAAAAGGCCACCTTGTTCGGGTGGCCTTTTGCATTGTCTGAGGTTGTGGTTACCACATGTTGACGATAACCGCCGTGGCGAATTCGGAGCAGGTCAGCCATTTGGCATCGTGCATCATATTCGCAAAGTCAGCGGTAACTGTTTTTCTGCGGATCGCGCCGTCAACGCCTTCTAGAACCAGATCGGCAGCTTCTGTCCAGCCCATGTAGCGTAGCATCATTTCTGCTGAAAGTATGAGCGAGCAGGGGTTAACGATATCTTTTCCTGCGATGTCCGGCGCAGTTCCGTGCGTAGCTTCAAATACAGCTTTGCCTTCAACATAGTTAATGTTGGCGCCCGGAGAGATGCCGATGCCGCCGACACAGGCTGCCAGGGCGTCAGAAGCATAGTCGCCGTTGAGGTTGAGCGTGGCGATTACGTCGTAGTCCTGCGGCTTGAGTAGGATGTTCTGTAGAAAGGCATCGCAGATGCAGTCCTTAATCTCAATATCTGCACCACCATTCGGATTTTTCAGTTTGTAGACCTTGGCTTTTTCATCATAGACCGCACCAAACTCTTTTTCAGCCAGTTCATAACCCCACTTCAGGAAGGCACCTTCGGTAAACTTCATGATATTGCCTTTATGAACAATAGTTACCGATTTACGGTTATTGCTGATGGCATATTCAATGGCGGATTTGATCAGGCGTTTAGAGCCGTCGCGGGAAACCGGTTTTACGCCGATTCCTGAGGATTCGGGGAAGCGTATGTTATTCACGCCCATTTCATTCTGAAGGAAATCAATGACCTTCTTTACGTCATCAGAACCTTCTTTCCACTCGATGCCTGCATAGATATCTTCCGAGTTTTCGCGGAAAACAACCATGTCGACTTTATCCGGGTTGTGCATCGGAGAGGGAACACCATGGAACCATTTGACTGGACGTTGGCAGACATAGAGGTCCAGCTCCTGGCGCAGAGCCACATTCAGACTACGGCGTCCACCACCAACCGGAGTGGTTAGTGGTCCCTTGATTGCAACGCGAAATTCATCAATGGCAGACAGAGTTTCTTTCGGGAGCCAGGTGTCTTCGCCATAGACCTCATTAGCTTTTTCGCCGGCATAAACTTCCATCCATTCAATGTTGCGGGATTTGTTGTACGCTTTCTCAATAGCGGTATCAACAACCTTGATCATGGCAGAGGTAATTTCCGCTCCCACGCCATCGCCTTCAATGAAAGGGATGATTGGATTGTCGGGAACGATTAGGCTGCCGTCGTCCTGCATGCTTATTTTTCCGCCTTTGGCCGGAACTTCAATCTTGTTGTAATTCATAGTTTTTTCCTCAAATTTGTGTGCTTCAGATGAGGATGAAATAAATATGATAATGTTTTCAATGTAAAGCTGAAGAGCCTGTAAATGTTTTTCGAAAGATAAAAAGTATGGAAATGGAAACGCGGTCTGAATCTTAATGTTAAGGCGGGGGAGATGGAGACGTTGTTGATCGGTTTCTTCCGGTAGGAGATTCAGCTTTCTCCGGTTCGGTACGGTCGTTGGCTGGGGTATCGCAATACCCAGATATTTTCCTGTACTGACTATATGTTCGAAACAGATGAAATCAGGCTTATAGGTTTGTTTTAGTAAATGAGTTTTATAGTGGAGTTTCAGAGGTAGTTGGGGAGGGCGGACTTCGTTTGAGGTCTAAGTTCTATTTCCAAGCATTCATTGGTATGCCGCTTCTAGAAACTCGCAACCCTTTTCATTGTACACCTCAAAGTAGGCTCCCAGAATTCGGTATGTTTCTTCTTATATCTGTATGCGTCTCTTCGGCGACCGCCTTGACAGGACTACGCGTTCTGAGTTTCGCGGGATGTTTTCCACTGAGCTGGCGTCCAACTGGCAGCCTCCGCCT
>JADGFE010000136.1 GCA_016744085.1 Kiritimatiellales bacterium
ACGGGTTTCGAAGCTACGAAGTGCTGAAAATCGCCCTATTTCACACAATGGGAGGGTTGCCCGAGCCGGAATCGGCCCACCGATTCTGCGGATGAGGCACAAAAGCTAAGGTCAGGATGCATACACGGAGATAGAGGGTCCTCCATCAAATACGGGGGCGAGGTCATACCAGGCTCAACTCCATTCCCCAGTGAGCTTGGGTGGTTCTATAATGAGTTCTTAAGAGGGAACTCGCGGGTACGGGTGGAAGCGTGTAAATATGCGTGAGCAAATAAAAACCCTGCTACCATTAAAGGTAACAGGGTTTAAAGTGGCTCCTGAGGTAGGACTCGAACCTACAACCAAGTGATTAACAGTCACCTACTCTACCATTGAGCTACTCAGGAATTCTCGTAAGAGGCGAACAAAGTACAATAATGATCGGGGAAGTCAACACCCCGAAAGCACCTTTTTTTTCATCCATTTTATACAGGGATTGGAAATGAAGCACTTGCGCCGAAAAAGGAGTTCGTTGTTCCGCCTTCAGGCGGTCTGGAAAAAAAGGTATTTCGCTTTAATACGGAACTACCTATCCTAGATGTCCTGGCGCCCTTTTATGGCTCGTGACAGCGTTGCGGCATCTGAATATTCAATGGCACTGCCGGCAGGAAGACCGAATGCGATCCGGGATACCTTAACATCCCGCGTTGAAAGAACCTCTTTGAGGTAACTTGACGTTGCCTCGCTTTCAACATCGGTCCCAAGCGCAATCAGTACTTCCGAAATACCTTCATCGGAAATTCTGGCCAATAGAGTATCCACCCGCAGATCAGCTGCCCCCGTTCCAAACATAGGAGAAAGACGCCCCATCAAGGCATGATAACGCCCCTGAAATCCACCCGACTCTTCAATTTTAATAATATCGCCGGGTGATTCCACCACGCAGAGTATATGGGCATCCTTCCGGTGCCGCGTACAGAGCTCGCAGGGATTGATAGCCGATAAGGTTACGCTGCCACACCGTTCACAACTATCTATCCCGTCGTCGGCTTCCAACAAAGTGTTGGCCAGAATCCGCATCAGCCCTTTTTCGTCCTGAACCAACGTCATTGCCATACGCTCAGCCGTTCGCCTTCCAATACCGGGAAGACGGCTGAGTGCCGCGACAAGATTATCAAGAGGGATTAAATGCTGCATAAGCTGTAGCCGAGCTCACTGACCTCGGACTTCACTGAAGCGGGATCAGCGCGACCCCGCATTCAATTAGAAGGGCATATCCATTCCGGCCGGAAGTCCCATGCCGCTGGTCAGTTTACCCATTTCCTTGGACATCGTATCCTGAGCGGTGGTCAAAGCACCATCAACTGCCGCCATAACCAGATCTTCCAGCATTTCAACATCTTCCGGATCAACCGCATCGGGATTAATCTTAAGACTGGTCAGTTTCATATCGCAGGTCGCTTTGGCCGTAACCATGCCGCCACCGGCTGTAAATTCTACTTCTGTTTTCGCCAGCTCCTTTTGCTTCTTCTTCATATTTTTCTGAAGATCCTGAGCCTGCTTCATCATTTTCATCATGTTCATAGTGTTGGTTCCTTCGGTTTAGTTAAAATAAGCGTGACGATTGAGGCGTGATATCTATCTCGGCCAATCACGACTCACCCATCACTCATCATTCCCTTATATCTGTAATTTCGCCATTAAAGGCATCGACCACGGTTTTCACAACGGGATTTGTATACCATTTCATAACACCGGTCAGTTCAACTGTATTGTCGGCACTGGATTCAGAAACCGGCGTATCAGCAGGAAGCGGTTTATGATCGTCGGCTTTAAGCGGCTCAAATAAAATTGAGAGGAAACGGCCTACTTGCTTTTCGACCACACGTCCCAACGTTAACTTGGTGCGGGAATCGTCGAAGCGTTTACGCTCTGAGGAAAATTCAGGATCGAAACCAACGACCAGCTGCAGGTCATCGGTTCGTAAGGGTGCGGTATCGAGTAAATAACGACGGGATAGCGGATCGATTTTTGCGACTTGAGCAATGATCTCGTGCCAATTCTCTAGCAAAAGATTCACTTCATTAGCTGTCGGCTTTTTTTTTTGCGGGTCAGCGGCGTAGACCGCAGTGGTCGTTTCCGCAACCGCAGAAACTAGGGGGCCGCCGGATTTAAAGTTTTTTTTTAGGTCGGCCACCTGTTTAAGCAGCTCGTTAATGGTTACCGTTTCGGCTGCTCTGGAGCAGCGTATCAGTCCGGTTTCCAATAGGGTTTTCTTCGATAAGGCATAGCGCATGCGGCCATCGCACTCCACAAGTGCGTCGATGATCCGAATAATACGGCCAGCGTCCGTTTCCGGCGCATGGGCCTGATAAAATTGAAGCTGCGACTCAGACAGTTCAAGCGCGGAGGCGTCTTTACCGGCATAGAGAACTACGAGTAGATTTCGAAAACTTTCGAGTAGCTCCATTACTACGCGCTGCAAATCTTTCCCGGCCTGATCCATGTCCGCAATAATATTGATGATACTGGGCACATCAGATTTCAGGATGGCTAAAGTCAGGAGTTCCAACACATGCCAGGAAACCAGACCAAATACTGCCAAAACATCGTCTTCGTTAATTTCTTTCCCTCGGAAAGAGATAATCTGATCCAGAGCAGACTCCGCATCGCGCAAACCGCCCTCCGCTCCTCGGGCAATAGCCAGCAGAGCATCCTCGGTGATAGTAACGCCTTCGTCTTTGCAACCGGAACGCAGACGATCAACAATATCCTGAACGGAAATACGCCGAAGATCAAAACGCTGACAACGGGACAGGATGGTTGGCAACACCTTATGTACATCAGTGGTTGCAAAGATAAACTTTACGTGTGAAGGCGGTTCTTCAAGCGTTTTCAACAAGGCATTAAATGCCGCTGTTGAAAGCATGTGCACTTCGTCAATAATATAGATTTTATAGGGACCGCGTGCTGGGGAATAGCGGGCATTGTCCCGTAAGTCGCGAACCTGATCCACCCCGTTGTTTGACGCACCATCGATCTCGATAACATCGAGGCTGTTGCCGGCCATGACTTCTTTACAGGAATCGCATACATCACACGGATTTGGCGTCGGCCCTTTTTCACAATTCAAAGCTTTAGCCAGAATGCGGGCTGAGGTGGTTTTTCCGGTTCCTCGGGAACCTACAAACATATAGGCATGCGCAACACGATCAGATTCAATTGCGTTGGTCAGTGTTTTGGTAACATGACCCTGCCCCACCACATCATTAAACTGCTGTGGTCGCCATTTTCGCGCTAATACTTCGTATGCCATGTTTTTGACGAGTGATCCGCGATGCGTGAATCTGCATCCGAATTATCGTATTCCTTATTCTTCAGTTAAAAATAGGTACTGTGCACCCCTATCTGTCATTCGAACCAACGACATGACCCCGGTTTTACGCTCCACGTCCTATATCCAGACACCCGAAAAAACAAAGTGTACCGCTGCTGCCTTCCGACCCTGACGGGGTTGACCCGATCTCGTCATCTAAATATATTTTGCTTCAACACGCTCTGCCGGGAATGCGCCATTCTCCTGCCTCGTAGGGGAATTCAACCCTGCTGTAGCGGATTACAGGCTACAGGCGACCGCTGACCGCCCATCTAGCACAGCGGAGAAGAACCTACCCGACCGCCTCTATCAAGGCAAGCCCCTCAGCAGGGAAACTGGCGTAAATTCGTTAGTTTGCCCGACGCATGAGTATCAACCCCAGAACCTGCCCTGCCACGATCGGAATCCAGGGAATAAGCCAGGGGTAAAGATGCGGACTTTCATCCAACGTATCGGAAATAATGATAAACAGATAATAGACAAACATGATTCCCAAGCTCATCAGCATGCCCATTGAAGACTCTTTGCGATGCGATTTAATTCCCAAAGGAATTGCAATGAGCACAAACGTAAACGCACCAAATGCCAGCCCTACTTTTTGATGCGCATCGATTAGTAGCTCCGTTCGCTCTATTTCCTGATCATGGAGCTTTAGCTCAGCAAACTCCTCTTTGTAGTTCCGGATTTTATACACCAACTCAAAAATGCTCATGTGCTTGGGGCGTTTACTGACCCGCCCAACTTTCATTATTTCATCCAGATCGATGCGAATCGGATATTTTTTGGCATTCACATATCTGGTTTTTGAGGAGTCATCCGGAAATTCAGGATCAGGAATTTCAATACGGACATCAAAAAGGTCTATTTTCAGCAATCGGGCTTCGTCATCGGCTGTCATAATGCCGCTGCCCGCCCGCACAGTTCCGCTTATTTTATCCGTAGCCTGATCGATCTCATAAACCACCAGGTCGCGCACCCGATTTCCGTTCTTTTTTCCGACATAAATCATATAGCCGGGAAACTCGCGAATAAACCGCCCCTCTTCCAGCAGCTTGATTGGATCCTCAACCCCCATGCTCTTCAGCAACTTTTTATTTGCATAGGTCGTTTGCGGATAAAGAATGCAGTTAATATAAAGGCATACACAAACCAGCCCCATGGCGGCCAATAAAATGGGAGAAGCAATCTGCCAAATACTGAGCCCCCCGCTTTTCAACGCATAGATCTCGCTGTCCGTTGAGAGCCTTCCGAATAGAAGTAAGGCGGAAAAAAGTGCGCTGATTGGAATCGTATAGGCCAGTGAGTAAGGCAGGTTGTAGATAAAAAACTTACCCACAATGGCTACGGGCATCCCTTTTGCCATGATATCGATGGCTTTGTAGATTGCCCCGACACTGAATGCAAAAGTAATCAACAGCATAGCCGTGCTGAATATCATCAGGAAATCAAACAACAAATATTTACTTAACTTCCGCAATTGATGCCTCCAACAGGAGCCGGCTTTTTAAATCTCTTTAACTGCCGCGCCCAACCGATGTTCATGCTTTAGATCTACCCGCACCTAAATTAAAAAGACAGACTATAGAAATTAAGCAGTCCATTCCACTTCATTTACATTTTTGTTAACAAACCTGATGATTCAGAACGGAAACACATAAAACCGGATCATAATTACTGTTTTAATGTCCTAAATTCGACAAATATTTCGTTGATTCATTAACGAAGCGAAAGGTACTAATTTATTTGCAGAATAAGAAAGCGAACTTAATGAAAAAACTGACCCTCATCTTTATTATACCGGCGACAATTTGTTTTGCTGAAGCCACAATTAAGCCGGATCGTATTATACCCTACAAGGAAACGCCTCAGGGAGAACTGCGACTGCATATTTTTAATCCCAATAAGCATGCCGCCAAGGATCAAAGGGCGGCCATTGTGTTTTTCTTCGGTGGAGGATGGACTGGTGGTTCCGCATCGCAGTTTTATCCGCAATCTAACTACCTGAACGAACGGGGTATGGTTGCCATCTGTCCGGAGTATCGAACACAGAAGAGCCATAGCACCGATCCTCGGGCCTGCGTTATGGATGCAAAATCCGCTATGCGCTGGGTACGCATCCACGCAAATGAATTGGGAATTGATCCCAACCGAATTGCCGCGGGAGGAGGTTCTGCCGGCGGCCATCTTGCGGCGGCCACTGCCGTGTTGACGGAATATTCTGAACCGGATGAGGATCCTTCGGTTAGCTGCGTTCCAAAAGCATTAGTCCTATTTAACCCCGTATTCGATAATTCAGAAAAGGGTTACGGATATGAGCGAGTTAAGGAGTATTGGCAAAAAATTTCACCAATGCATAACCTCAAAAATGGAACGCCTCCTACTGTTATATTTCTGGGAACCAAGGACAAACATATCCCCATCGCAACAGCCAAAGAGTATAAACAGCTGATGGAAGCTAAAGGAAACCGGTGCGACCTGCATTTATATCCCGACCAAACGCATGGATTTTTTAATAACGCCAAGTACAAGGAAACCGTGGCTGAGATGGATAAATTCCTTACTTCACTCGGTTGGCTGGATCAGAAAAATACACCAAAAAAGAAAGCTAAGATCAAAGCTCAATAAGCTCGCGCCCTTCAGCAGTGAGCTCAACCTTCCCCTCCTCGATTTTTTCGATTCGAAAATGATAGGTGTAGCCTTGAGAATCAAGAGACCACACATCGCTATTACGCAGCATTTCGCCATCGTTTCGCAGGATGACGATTTCATCGCCAAGTGACACGTAGCCCGCAATATTCAGAGTATGAGCAACAGCAATCCAATCGCGCACTTCCAGTGGATCGTTTGGAATGGTCACCAGTCCTAGATGCGTCGAAAGTTGCATGAAGGGGTTCTGCGCTGCAGACTCACCCTCTTCTACTTCAAGCAAGACTGCCCCTTCCATTGCTTCATTCACCGGTTCAACGGGTTTTGAGGCAATCGCCTTTATCTCGGGAGGTTTTTTGCCAATTCGCTTCCAATGCCTGGACGCCATCGATTTCAGCGCGCCCGGATCAAACAGACTTTTGTCCGAGGTCATTACCTGATCGCTCGGAACGCCTGAGGTGGTCTGCACCAAGGCAGCAAGCACCGTTGCAGCCACCTTGTTGTTACCTTCAGAGGACTCGAGTTCTTTCCGGGCTTCTTTAATGACCGCTTTTGCATCCTTTTCCGAAAGAATCGTGGCAAAGTGGTTAAGCATTTCCATATCGCCTTCACCGATTTCAACACCCTGTAGATTTGCCGCCATTCCAGCAACCGAATCTTCTATGGAAATACTCCCTTTTTTTCCCGCCGCATCCTGTGTTCCCAACCCGGCAAACAAGGTTGCCATTCCTATAATATTCGTTGGGTTAACATTCTTCATAGCCGATAGTGAATAACGATCTTCCGCCAACCCCTGCTCCGCCATGAAAGCCGCCATCTCAGCGCGATAGGCATCCCTTTCCTCTTTTGTTAAACGGTCCATCCAGGCTTTACACTCAGCAAAAATATGCATCCCGCGTTTATAGTCGCGGGCAGGTGCCTGCCGCTCTTTTTTTCCGCCCATAACCGTAAGTGAATCCGATGCTTCCTTCGCTACGTTGACCTCGTTTACATCATCGCAAAACTGTTCGTTCGTTTTCTTTTCACCGCTGGGTTTAACCGTTTTTTCTGAGTACCCCATGATCGTTGACCCTTCCGGCAGGACCTTCTCAGCCACCTTGACTGCCGCCATATCCAATCCAAGATACAATGGGAGAAAAGTGGCCGCCACCAGACCACTCGGAACCAGACCCACCCGGAAAAACTTAAGGGTCTTCCGCCAAATCAGTGGGTAAATGAATGATTAACACACCGAACAACTTATCTGTAATGTGTTGTCGACGAAAACGACACTACACAGAAGGAG
>JADGFE010000290.1 GCA_016744085.1 Kiritimatiellales bacterium
TCTTTAGGAACTCCATATTCCGCGGCGCTTCTGCGAAAAACCTCTAATAAACCTAAAAAACGCAGTTGGATTTTTGACGTGAATTTAGCTCCTCGTCAGAGGTTTTACTCATAAAATCGCTTTGCTGCTACTTTTTAAAGATTTAACAGGTATTGATTGCCATCTGAAATCGTTTTGATCTCGTCAGGATGCCAAAATTTCTTAAATGCTTCTTGCAAAATGGCTGTCCATTTTTGTTCTTTCGTCAACTGCAACGCAGTTGAACACAAACTGGATATAAACTTGCTGATTCGAGTAAATTTGAGTAGGATGTCTTCCGCGTCTGCCCCCATGGCAGAGATATACACGCATCTGGTCCCGCCTGTTTTGGTAAATCTGCCGATTACATTTTGAAACTGCGGCCGAGAGGTTTTCGCCTCCATATGTCTATCTGGTTCGGCCAAGCGACAAAAAACATTCCACCAGTTGTATACAAGCCCGACCAGACTTGCCATTATTTGAGTTCTTCTGAGTTTCCTTGAATTAAAACCGCCCCAGCCCCAATCATTTTTTAATTCGTCAAAGTTATTTTCGCAGTCCCCGCGATCTCGATACAATTGCGCAAGAGCAGGAATGTCATAAGCAGTATTTGTAACCAGAATCTGATATTCGTATTCAGGATAATCATCAACAACAACCGCCAAAGGAAATTCCAATTGTAACTTGTTTGCGGGTAATTCCAGCTTCTTTTCTTTTTTTGAATGTTGCCGTCGAAGCACTGCTATTCTTCGTTTTCGAGTCCATCCACTGAGTTTTATTTCAGTTTCGTATCCAAGCCATCCGTCTCCGGCATCGCTCCATTCATGCCCCGGAGTCTCAAGCTTTGAGAGAAGCTGCTTGATTTTCCTACTTTGTTTCAATTTGAAAAGATAATTGGCTTTGCGTTCTTCGCAACCGAGCATTGTTCCTTCATTCCCAAAACCGATATCGCCCCTTATCAAAGCCGGACGACATTGCGGAGGCATTTCATCCAACAAACTCCAAAGCCGACTATGCGAATACAGCCCGGCTGTTTCATTGCCTGGGTGAACTTCCACATCAAGCACGAGGCGTAATGAACCGATAAAATAAGTATGGTAACAGTGCGAACGTCGTCCCGGTTTCTGCGGATTGTAACCGATTTCCGCTCCTTCCTGATGTCCATATAAAACTTTCACCGTAGGGTCTAAATCCAAGATGTATGGAGTTGTTAAAAGCGGTTCATACATCTTGCGATATGAATTACGAAGCCATTGATTTATCTTTACCTCATCCATTTTATCGAGCCCTCGCGCGATAGAATCATGTGAAACTATTTTATTGAGCCCGAGCAGTTCAGCAGCAACATTATCTCCGAAAAGTGAAGTTGCATGACAGTATCGCGTATGACCGGAAAGAATTGAGAGAACAGTTGTCCCCAGAATATCTTTTACAGCGGGGGCATTATTACTTTTATAGCTTAACGGACAACTGTTTATGAAGTCACCAAGCTGACCGCTTTCATGAAGGTATTGCGCAAAATGAGGCAGATATCCGTGCATGGTTATTGGCGAACCGGTGTCTTTTTCACAGAAAACGACTCCAGACGGAGTTGTTAAACGACATTTGAAATTATTGTTTTCCGAGCTATTGTCTAAAGTTATTAATTCGTTCATATCAGTTCCTTTATTTTTTGGTAAAACAAAGATAGCTGATATGGACGTTTTTTAAAGTAAAATCACTTGCTTTCACCCATTGGGTTAAGCATTCCCAGAAGGCTTTATGCTCAAAATGCCCTGCCTATTAACGATTTACGATAAAACATAGATTTCCAACTGAGATTTATAGGTTGATACATTTGACCAGAACCTCGCGTGTTCTAAATCCTCCAAGTTGCGGCTA
>JADGFE010000002.1 GCA_016744085.1 Kiritimatiellales bacterium
TACCACTTTGGGCCGCGCTTCGTGTTTAAATTTAACGCCGAATTTGATCTGGGTAATAGCTCCCTCAGTCGGAAGCGTTTGTCCAGAATGCCGCATAGATGCGAAGAGGTCATCCGATTTCAGAACTTCCACATCATTAAATGGCCCATCAAGCGCAACATGCACTTCGCGCAATTTCACATCTTCGAATTCATCGATATCTTCAAAGCGAACGGAATCCTCTCCCTCAGTGCGGATGGGGTCCAGGTTGAATTGCTTGCTGAGATCGAAAAATTGGCTGTCCCCAAAAATATGGGAACCAAAGGTGGAACGGTATAAGTGAACCTCGCCTTTGGCTTCGGCGTTAATACGCAGTTCTCCATTGGCCGGGTTGTAAACGACAACATCATGCTTTTCCGGTCGGAAGTGATAGCTTTTAGAATCCCCTCCATCAATGATGGCCGCTCTGGAATAGCGTTTTCCATGACGGACCATGAACCAGATATAATCCTCTTTGGGCGTGCAAATTACCTTTGAATAGCGGCCTTTCAGCTTTCTGGAAAACCAATCATCAAGCGTGCTTTCCAGCTCCGCGATAACTTCCTCCGACGGTTCTTGAAATGTCGGAAGCGTCTTCCTGCTGGTTTTAAAATAGTCATATGAACGCTTGCTGACCGAGAGAAGGTTGCCGCTGATTCGCTTCAGAAGTTTGGGTCGCGCCATCCAGAGTTGAAGCGCCAAATCAGCCGGAGTGCTATTTTGTTCGGCAATGAATAGATCCGGCTCACGATCAAGGTAGTCCAAAATTACCTCAGCGCCATCGTCGCTCGCCACATCGTTTACATAATATAACGCCTCCGCCAGATCATCTGGGGTGGCGTCATCGGAGGTAATCAGGATGCGGCAGATTTCAGCGTAGTCAGGCTCTTTCCGGCCCAGTTCTTCCAGTACATCCAATCCACGTCCGAGGAAATACTCGGCATGTGGCTCAAAAAAATCAATCAGATGCTTTTTATCTATCTGCTGCAAAACCTCCGGTTTAGAAAATTGTCGAAAATTTAGCGTACTCATTCAGATATCTCACTCTTTGATGCGTAAAGACCTCAAATATATATAACCAACCTCGCGAAATAAAATGGAAACCTGTTTTTAGTTCAATTTCCCGACGTTTTCCTAACGTTTCCGGTAGGTAAGCAATATGTCGCCCCCAAATTCAGGAGAAATCGAATGCAAAACATAGAGCTTGCCCCAGAAAATCCATTTTCAGCCCCGTTAGAGGAATCAAAACTCCTGGATTCGGAAAATCAGTGGGAGTCCATTATGGAAATTTTAGCTATCGCCGTGCTCAGAAACCGTTCCCGTCGGAAGCAGAGCGCAGATTAATCCCCGTGCTGCCAGAGAAGGACTTGCTAAGTTTCGCGACAAGAGCGTGTGTGTCATGAAAACCAAGTCCACAACTAAGAGAAGGAGTATTTAATGAATGACTTGAAAGAACGAAAACGCTCACGAATATCCGTGCTGCGACAGTTGGCAGCATTAGAACGAATGTCTCATGAACAGCTTCGAGAAAAATGGCTAGACCTTTATGGCGAGGAAGCGCCGAAATACAGGAAAGCATTTTTAATGAAGCGGCTGGCTTACCGAATTCAGGAGCTGTTTTACGGAGGCCTTTCGGAGCCAGCGAAAGGATGCCTAAAGCGGATTGCCGCGACCGATCCGGTGGCAGCGCTAAAAGTGCCGATGCCGGAAGCGCGGAAACCGCAGGATTCAATTCTACCCGGGACCCGCTTTGTGAGGGTTTGGAAAGATGCCCAGCACGAGGTGATTGCACGTGACACCGGTTTCGAATACGACGGACGTATATTCCGCTCACTCAGCGCAGTCGCTCGAGAAATCACGGGGACACGATGGAATGGAAAAATCTTCTTCGGATTGAAAGGATCATCAACTTCAAGGAAAAGAGGACAAAATGCTGAATAACACCAACGCTCAACAGTCAGGCAAAATTTTGCGATGCGCGATCTACACCCGAAAGAGCCATGAGGAAGGTTTGGATCAGGACTTCAACTCACTGGATGCCCAGCGGGAAGCGGGGGAAGCCTACATTGAAAGTCAGAAACTTCAGGGCTGGCAGGCGATCCCAACGCGCTACGACGACGGCGGATTCTCCGGCGGTACCATGGAGCGTCCGGCGTTGAAGCAACTATTGGCCGATATCGATGCCGGAAAAGTCGATTTGATTGTGGTCTATAAGATAGACCGGCTTTCACGCTCATTACTTGATTTCATGAAAATGATTGAGGTGTTTAATGAGAAGGAGGTCAGTTTTGTATCCGTTACCCAGCATTTCAGTACAACGGATCCGACGGGGCGCATGTTCCTCGGAATTCTGATTACCTTCGCTCAATACGAGCGCGAAGTAATCGGCGAGCGCATTCGTGATAAAGTGTCTGCGGCCAAGCGGCGCGGGAAATATTGCGGCGGCGTTCCTCCATTAGGCTATGACGTGGATCGAGACCGGAAAAAGCTGGTGGTCAATGCCGAGGAAACGAAACAGGTGAATTTGATTTTCAAACGGTACGTCCAGCTCGGTTCCGCGCAGCAAGTCGCGAAGGAACTGAACCAGCTGGGCCATAAAACAAAATCATGGACCACGAAAAAAGGTAAAGAGCGCACTGGAGGTGAATGGAATACAGGTCAGATCTATCGACTGCTGAAGAATCGGCTCTATATCGGCGAAATCGCCTATAAAGGAAAAAACTATCCGGCAGAACATGATGCCCTGATTGATCAAAAAATGTGGGATAAAACACAGGCCTTGCTCTCGGAAAATCATCGGGCAAAATCAACCAAAGCACGGGTGAAGACCATTTCGCCATTGAGCGGAGTGATCCGTTGTGGCCACTGCGACTGCTCCATGGGGATCACCTACACGAAAAAGAAAGATCGCCGATATTCGTATTACGTCTGTGAAAAAGACCAGAAACGCCCTGTCAGTCAGTGCCCGTTGAAGCGGATACCCAGTGGCGATATTGAAAAGGTGGTACTGGAACAGCTCAGCGCGGTATTCCGAACTCCGACGTTGGTGGCGAAAACCTACTTCACCGCACGAGAGCTGGAAAATAAGGAACGAGAACGGCTGGATGCGCAACAGTCAGAACTGAAGAAAAAGCTGAAATCCACACAGGCGGAAGCGCTGGCCTTAATGTCGGCGGAAGAAACCGATCCTGAAGCGTTTACTCTATTACAAGGCGTCAATCGCCGTGTGGGCGACTTAAGCGGCCAGCTCGCGCCCATTGTTGCCCAGTTGAATTCAATGAATACAGGAGCCATCACCGAGGCCGACGTTTCCTCCGCCTTTCAGAGTATCGAGGTATTTTGGGAAGATCTTTTTCCGTTGGAGCGAAACCGCCTGATTAACCTGCTAGTGGAGCGGATTGACATCCAAAAGGACGGCATCGATATGACATTAAAAACCAACGGCCTGACCAGCTTGGTATCTGAGCTGACTGGTCTGGCCGAAGAAGTTGAAGGGAGGAATGCATGAGCAAAGCTACCGTCATGGTAAACGGAAACGGTAACCTGCACATCCACATACCGATGTTCGTTAAAACGAATCAGGGGAGGAAGATTATCTACGCCCCTCAAACACTGGACGGCGATAACGAGGATATGCCCAATATTGTCCAGTCGGCTGTTGTTCAGTCTCTCGCCCGGGCCTTTTCCTGGGCTCAGTTACTGGAAAACCGCGAAATCAAATCAGTCGCGGAACTGGCGCGGTCGCTTAACGTCGATAATTCATACGTTGTTCGCACCCTCAAACTCACCACGCTCGCTCCTGATATTGTTGAGGCCATCCTCAACGGGGAAGAACCCGATGGCCTGTCGCTATCAAAGCTGGTTCTCAGTTTTCCGGTGGATTGGGACGAGCAGCGTTCTCATTTTGGCTTCGCATAGATTTTTGTATCTCCGACCATGAAAAAGCCCGAGTAGCTTGGATGCTGCTCGGGCTTTTTGCTGTCGCAATGTTCAGATTATCGTGCCCGGCAGGAAGGGAAGTTAATATTTAGCGCCTGCTGCCATTGCGAAAAAGGTCTGCATCGGAGAACTGCAAAGGTCTTGTATTGAACTGTTAAAGGCGTTGCAGAAAAATAATTAACCCCGTTTCCTTTTCGATATTCGGACTAATGGTTTTAAAATGACACCGAAATCAGGTGCCGTTTGTTGCGCAGACATAACCGCGAAAATGGCCATTTTGCGTAAATGCCTGACTGAAAAGGATGTGGATATTCGGACGAGATTCGGACTGGGTCCGAAAGATTCAGAGAAAGAGCGGAGAAACAGAGAATATATGCTCAAACAGTCCGTGGAATAGTGCACCGTGTCCGGCTGGACGGGAAATGTTTGTATACCGCAAAGCCTTTGTGTTTAAGGGCTAAACAGGGTTAAAAACAAAAAACTCCCTCTCGTTGGAGAAGGAGTTTTTCGCACCAAATTGGTGGAGGACGCGAGACTCGAACATAACCCACTCTACAAACCCGCGTTCCTCTCAACTCATTTCATATTAATGAATTACAAATCTCCAAAAGTGGTTTCAAAATTCCTGCTACGGGAAGCGATTTAACCAAATTTCCTTTCTCCGTTTTCTCCGAAAGTTTTATTCGCTTCATCCGGTCACCAAATTGCGGTTTTCCAACTCAACCTCTGTTTTCAAATGCCTTCTACCAACGCCTCTGCCAGCTCCAATACATCCACTGGCCAGAAGCATTCCGGGCGTGGGTGTCGGACCTTATGGTTTCCGGCCTCTGGCGGCAGTTTTGCAGGCCATCAAGCCATTGGTCAGGAATCCCTTCCCGACCGTACACAGAGCGCTTACAGCGCCCCGTACACGGCGGCGGAATTTTAAGGCGTTAGCTACTCACTTTGGAGCATTGTTTACATGCTTTTACATTTATTCCGCACGAGTCACAGTGATGAACGACTTGAATGTCTTCTATTTCACCAATGCTTTGATCTATATATGTTGTTTTACATGCAGGGCAATGCATTTCAGTGGTCATCGTTGTTCCCTGATAGGGCCTGTTGTGGTTACGGTACTACAAGCGGGACAATGAGGACTTTCATTTTCGGAAATGACCGTTCCGGGGGTCTGGCAACCAGCCATCATTAGCGCTGCCGCAAAGACTGTTATTATTTGTGCTATTGCTTTCATATTATGCATCCTCAGTTAGCTTTTTTCTACTCATCCGGACTTCCTGAATAAGACAGTAAAGTACCGGAACGACGAGCATGGTGATTACCTCAATCAACATGCCTCCAAAACTTGGAATAGCCATGGGAACCATGATATCGGAACCCCTGCCAGTTGACGTCAGAACAGGAAGTAAGGCGAGAATCGTGGTAGCGGTGGTCATTAGGCAGGCGCGAACACGTCGATTTCCTGCTTCGATGACTAAAGCTCGGATCTCTTGTTTCGTATGCAGGGTTTTGTCCCTGAATAGTTGCGTGAGGTAGGTGCCCATGACTACGCCATCGTCGGTAGCAATGCCGAAGAGTGCGAGAAATCCTACCCAGACGGCTACGCTCATATTGATGGTATGCACTTGGAATAAATCCCGCATTTCAACGCCAAAGAGGCTGAAATCCAAAAACCAAGGCTGTCCATAGCACCATAGCAAAATAAACCCGCCGGACCATGCGATGAAAACGCCGGTAAAGATCAGTAATGTGGTGGCCGTGGATTTAAACTCAAAGTAGATGAGCATGAAAATAGCAAAGAGCGCTATCGGCAACACCATAGCGAGTGTTTTGGAGGCCCGTTGCTGATTTTCATAGGATCCCGCGAAACGATAGCTAATGCCTCTGGGGATCTCAAATTCACCACTGTCTATTTTTGATTGTAGGTAGGCTTGAGCCTGTTCAACTACATCCACTTCGGCATAGCCTTCTTTTTTGTCGAAGACCACATAGCCAACGAGAAAGGTATCTTCCGATTTAATATTTTGCGGACCACGTACATAGCGGATATCGGCCAATTCAGTAATCGGAATTTGCTGACCGGTCATCCCCGGAATAAGTACTTTTTCAAGGGATTCAATATTATCCCTGAGTTCTCGGGCATATCGAACTCGGACCGGAAAACGTTCTCGTCCCTCGATAGTGCCTGTAACCTTTTTTCCGCCAATGGCAATTTCGACAATATTTTGGAACTTCCGGATCGGAATACCGTAGCGGGCTAAGGCTTCTCGATCTGGGTGAATTTCCAGATAGGGTTTACCGACAATGCGGTCGGCAATTACTGCTGCCGGTTCAACAGAGGGCACTTCTTTCAGGAATTTCTCAATTTGAAGCCCTACCTTTTCAATGGTTTCCAAATCGGGCCCTTGCACCTTGATTCCCATCGGAGCACGCATGCCGCTTTGAAGCATGACAATTCGAGCTGCGATTGGTTGTAAGTTAGGAGCCGAGGTGGTGCCGGGGATTTTCGCGGCTTTAATGATTTCATCCCAAATATCATTCGGGGAGCGAATATGATCGCGCCACTGGCGGAATGGTCGACCACGTTTATCCTCAATCAGCTCACCATCAGCATCCCGCACAAACTCGCCTTTTACAGTCTTGTAGTTGATGCGTCGGCCATCTTTATCGGTTTTGTATTCAGGGATATAATTAATGACCGTTTCAATCATGGAGATCGGAGCGGGGTCGAGTGGCGTTTCGGCGCGACCCAGTTTTCCAACCGCTGAATCAATTTCGGGAATCGACTCAAAGGCCATATCCTGTTTTGCCAGAATATCAATAGCCTCTCCAATGGATGCATGGGTCATGGTGGTTGGCATAAAGAGAAAGGAGCCTTCATCCAGCGTGGGCATAAATTCTTTTCCGAAGCCGGGGAACCAATGTGCCATCTTTTGCATTGGAGCTGTTTTTTCGATGGCGTTTGGAAGCCATCCAAAGGTTTTGCTGAAGCCCAGCCAACTGGTCATGCCCATGGTAAACAAGATCACCGGGAGCGTTAGGAATAGTGCTTTATGATCCAAGCACCATCTCAAAATACGCGAATAAAAGTGTTGGAAGATTTGGAAGAATCCAAGGAGACCGCCAATGAGCAGGATGACAAAGAGCAGGTTTCTGAACGTACCCCTTTCTGGGCCTAAAGGCTCCCAGTCTAGCGTGAGCAACCAACCCACACAGGCAATGACCGCGATGACGCCGATGAGTGGCAGTCCTTTTTTGATCGCTTTAACGCGGGGGGACACGATTTTTTTCTTCTTTTTCTGTTTCCAACAAAACAGGGTGTGTGAAAGCACGGGCAATACGGTTAACGCCAGAATAATGGAGGCAACCAGGGCCACTGTTTTTGTGAACGCAAGCGGTTTGAAAAGCTTACCCTCCGCACCGATCATGGTGAAGACGGGCAGGAAGCTGATCACCGTAGTAAGCACAGCAGTTAATACGGCGCTTCCCACTTCTGAGGCCGCACGATGGACGACCTCAATCCTGGATTCCTCGGGGTCCGCCTGATCGAGATGCTTGAGTATGTTTTCACAGATGACGATTCCCATGTCGACAATGGTTCCAATGGCGATGGCGATACCTGACAAGGCAACAATATTGGCCTGTACGTTGAAAAGTTTCATGCCAATGAAGCAAAATAGAACGGTCAACGGAAGCATGGTGCTGATGGCCAGCCCGGAACGTAGATGCAATACCATCATCAGTACAACAATGATGGTGATGAGCACCTGCTGTGTGATCGCTTCATTTAGGGTGCCCAGCGTTTCATAGATCAATCCGGTGCGATCATAAAAAGGGACGATGGTCACTTTACTTAGGGTCACCCATTCCGGCCATTGTGCGCGCTCAACCGAGCGTAGATACTCTTTCCAGTCCGGTTGATTGATTTGATGGTCTTTATACGCGTCAAAGCCTTGTTGAATCCCGAAATCAGTGATTTCCTGTGCCGTTGTTTTATTGAAATCAATAATGGCCTTGGAGGGGAGTGCATCTGCTGTTCCTTTTATCTTCTCTTTGACATTGGCGATGACGCGAAGCGGATTATCTCCATATCGTGCAACAACTACGCCTCCGACAGCCGGTGCACCGCCTTTATCCAGCGTCCCTCGACGCTGTGCAGGGCCAAGTGTTACTTTAGCTACATGCTTGACCAAAACGGGCACATTTCCAGCATTGACCTTGATCACACTATTTTCAATGTCTTCAATTTTTTTAATGAATCCGATACCGCGAATAAAATATTCAACTCGGTTCACTTCTAAGTTCTTTGCCCCCACATCCATATTGGCCCCTTGGACCGCTTTATAGACTTCATCTACGCTGACGCCGTAGGCGCGCATCGCATCGGGATCCACATCAATTTGGTATTCGCGGACAAACCCGCCGACCGAGGCCACTTCAGCCACGCCATCTGCCGACAAAAGCCAGTAACGCGCATACCAATCCTGTGTGGTGCGGAGTTCTTCTGGATCCCACCCGCCCGTTGGATTCCCGTCAGGGTCTAATCCTTCCAGTGTATACCAGTAGACCTGCCCCAAAGCGGTGGCATCGGGCCCTAGAGTCGGCTGAACGCCATCCGGCAAGGTGCCTGACGGTAGCGAGTTCAGCTTTTCAAGTACGCGGGTTCGCGACCAATAGAACTCCACATCTTCTTTGAAGATAATGTAGATCGAGGAAAAGCCGAACATAGAATAAGATCGGATTGTTTTGACGCCCGGAATACCAAGAAGCTGTACGGTCAGCGGATAACCGATCTGGTCCTCTACATCCTCGGGAGATCGTCCCATCCACTCGGTAAAGACGATTTGCTGGTTTTCTCCAATATCTGGAATGGCATCTACTGCAACGGGGTATCGCTGGAGGTCTCCGACTTTCCAATCAAATGGAGCAACGAGTAGCCCTCCAAAAATAACGGCCATTGTGAAGAGGGTAACGATCAGTTTGTTTTCCAGACAAAACCGAATCAGACGGCCTACGGGTGATTTTTGTTCGCGAGTCTGTTCTTTTTTAGTGAGCATGCGGAACCTCAATTTTTGCTGGCTCTATCCCTTCAGCTCGCATCTGGCTGATATACTTCTCTGGATCTTCTTTGAAGGTGGTATCACAACCGGGGCAACAAAAGTATACGCGCAAACCGTTATGGTCCGCGTAAACCTCTTTATTGATGGCCCCGCCCATGATGGGGCAAAGGGTCTGTTCGGAAGAAGGTGGTTCCGTGGAGCCCTGTGCCATAGATTTATGATTCGATTCGTTAAACGTTTGCTGTATTTCTCCGCAGCGAAGCATCATTTCCCCGAAATAGGGATTTAATACCTCTTCTGAAGATTGCAGCCATTGTGCGCCTGCATTATCAAATGCCATCGGGCAATACGCTTGATAAATAGTTTCTGGGACAGGGAAGGTTTGAACCGTTTTAATCAACTGCTGAGAGAGCGAAAAGAATGCTTCTCGTTGATCCTCAATCGCTACAGCGGATTTTAGTGGTCGGAAGGCCGCATTGAGAGCTTTCAGATGATCCATCCAGACCCTATGAGCATCGCCCGAAAGCAATCCCATATCAATGGCATCAAGCGCCTCTTTGGTAGCTGTGGCAGCCAGTGCTGCCGCATCTGAGTCATCCCCCGCTAAGGCCTGCTGCAGCGAAAAATAGCTGCGAATCATTTTCTGAAGCTGTTGTGTGAAAGCTTCTGGCGTCATTTGAACGATGATTTCGGAAGGTGAACCCTGATGCATCGAGTGATCAACTTTCTGGGTTTCACTAGGCATACTCATCATACTGGGTTTTGCTCGGATCTGCAGTTCTGCATCCAGTTTAAAGGCTCCTCGCGTCACAACGAGATCCCCTTCTTCGAGCCCACTCTCAACCACATAGTAATCACCAAGACGCGCACCTAAATCGACTTCCCGACCCTCATAACTTGGTTTTTCGGAATCAGGGATTTCTACGTAGACCACGGCTCGTCGCCCCGTTTTCAAGGCGGCAGTTACCGGGATTAATAGCGGAGCATTGCCTTCGTCTTCGGTAACATATCCAAGCGATTCAGCCGTAACCAGAGGCATCCCGCAGACATCACAGGGGCCAGGTTCATCTTTAATGACTTCTGGATGCATTGGACTGATCCACTTACCGGCGAGCCCTTCATCCATTACTCGGCCTCCCGCAGCCACTTTCGGACGGGCCAGCGCACGAACGAACATGCCGGGTTTGAGTCGACCTTTTTGATTATCTACGATCACGCGTATTTTGGCCGTGCGGGTAGACGCAGTAATAACAGGATCAATGAATGAGATCGTTCCAGTGAATGTTTCTCCCGGATACGTTACGGTTGAAAATTCGATTTTCCCGCCATATTTTAGCCAGTTCAAATCACTTTCATACGCATCTAGCTGCACCCAAACGGTAGATAGATCAGCAATCGTATAAATGCGTGTTCCTGTTTGAACATACATACCTTCTTGCGCATTTTTATGGATTACAATACCCGCTCCCGGAGAGTAGATGGTCATATGTTCACTCGGCGCTTCGCTTTGCTCCACATCGGCAATTTGTTGGGCGGAGAACCCCCAAAGGCGTAGCTTTTCACGGGCGGCGTCGACGGTTTTCTTGGCGGTTTCAACCAGTGTACTGCTCTGGCTTTCTTTTAGGCTTTCCAACGTACGAATCGCCTGTAGGAGTTCTTCTTGTGTGGTGAATAATTCAGGACTATAGATTTCCGCGAGATGGTCGCCTTTATTGACCGAAATGCCGGTGTAGTCGACAAATAGTCGGTCAATACGACCTGCAACCCATGAAGAGATATAGGAGGTGCCGGTTTCGTCATAATCCACCTTACCGATCATTCGAACTTCTGCTTCTCCAAAGCGGCGCATGGCAGGTGTCGTTTCCAGTTCCATCAGTTTGGCGGCATATTTACTGATCCGAACCTCCCGTTCTCCGCCCCCATCATCCCCGGCTTCAAGAAGAATGAGATCCATGAAACAGATCGGGCATTTTCCAAACTTAGGCAATTGGATCTGCGGATGCATAGAGCAAGTCCAGACCTCCGGCTCATTGGATACCTCTTCGGTATGGCCATGTGCTTCATCCGGCTCGGTGTGTTTTGCTCCTGATCCGGTGAGTCGCCCGATTATAAATGTCATGAAGATGATGCCAGTGGCAATCAACCCGACTTTAATCTTTTTTTTATTCAATTTCATCATATGTCCTTTAGTCGTTTACCATGTAAAGTGTTCCAAACCATATACCAACAAGCCACCCAAATGTCCGGTAGCCGCGACGCTTCCTGCACTCAGCATCAGAAATCCTCGATAGATCCAAATCAACTGCGACTTTCCTTTCCGAATTCCGAGTTCTAATGCCGCCGCAGCGAGAAATGCCAATATGAAGGTGAAAATGCCCAAGGAGCGGTGAATCATTAAGACTCGCTGGTAAGTTTCCGGATAGGCTGAACCAGAGGCCGCAGCAAAACCGAGGATGATGGCTGCTACGGCCCCTAGAACAGCCAGAAGGATGTTGAAACGGGCTGCGCTCCGGAAGAGGGTGCGAGATCCGAAGCACAGAAAAAGAAGCTCTGCCAAGGCGGCCATTAAAATGAGACCGATTGGAATGTGAACAGCAACTGGGTGAAATTTCCCTACAAACTTGATCAATCGAGATGATGAGGTCGTTTCGGCATCATGATCAGTGGCATGATCATGGCTATCTTTCGATACTTGAACCTCGGGTAGGTTTTCTATGTATTCCTGAGGGTTTTCAGAAAACATACTTACACACATTTTGCAACAGAAGTAGATACGTTGCCCCTCGTGATCAATAAATAGGGATGGATCAATAGGGTTTCCAACCATCACAGGGCATGTTGCCTGTCGTGGCGTTTCTTCGGCGATGCTTAAACCGGCATAGAGGAGACAGCTCCATAGAGCGACGATTAGCCATCTTATCTTCATTATTTCTCTCCGAACATTGCGGCTGAAATATAGTTATTTCCGGTGAGACGGCTAAGAGCTGCGCGACTAATGAGATGGTCGGCTAATGCACGCTCATAGGATAATTCGAATTCGAGCAAGACGCGTTCTGCATCAATCAGATTGATGAATTCCATCTGTCCTGCCTCATACCCTTTTCGATTCACCTCCAGAGATTGTTGGGCTTTGGGAATAAGGCTTTTTTTGTATAGGTTAATTTTTCGGTCAGCATCCCGCAATTTAAACAAGATCTGTTGGATATCAGCATCCAAAGTTTGCTCCCTATTCTCCAGTGTTAACTGAGCGGCTGTTTTTTGATAATTCGCGGAAGCTATGCGAGCGCGGTTTTTTCCAAACCAAATGGGTAAGTTAATGCCAATGGTTCCGATAATAGCATCCTGCCCACTGTCGGAAACAGCCATGGCCGCTTCACCCGTGTCAATATACTGCACTCCAAGTGTGAAGTCAGGGAAGCGTTCGCGCTTCGCAAGCTGAACCCGATGAGAACCTTGTGCTACATTGTGCGCCAACGCCGAAAGTTCAGGGCTGGTTTGTTGGAGTTGCTTGAGCACGGTTTGTTCATCAATTTTAATTAGTGAATAAGAGAGATCTGTAGGCCATGGGAGAGATGCATTAGGCGGTCGATTGAGCGCCGCATTGAGTCGGGCTATTTTGGCTCCGCGCTGGTCGTTCAAAGATGAAAGGCGATCCTCAAGGCGGCCAAGTTCTACTTGTGCTTGAAGACTGGGAGCCAGTGGCGCTCCAGTTTTGTACCGAGCCATCGCTACTTTTTCGAGATCCTGAACAAGCGTGATACGATCCTTTGTAATATCAATACTTCGTTTCAAGTAGTAGAGTTCTGCATAAGCTTCAGTAATAACGGCATCGAGGTTTAGCTTCTCCTGCTTGTAGCGTTCTCCGAAGGCGGATGAAAGGTCGGTAGCAATTGATTCTTGTAAGGATAGTTTTCCGAATCCTGGAAATTTCTGAGAAAGTCCAAAACGTTGGTTTTGTGGTCCAACACGGGTTTCAACGGATTCAAAATAGTATCCATATGTTAACATGGGATCTGGCAGTGCCTTTTGTACGGAAATATTCTCTTGCAACCCTTTCCACTGGTTAAAAGCAGCTTGAAGTTGAGGATTGTTCTCTGCTCCGTATTGCAACGCGGCTTCCAATGTTAGGTTGGTCTGTAATGAATCCGCCAGACCGGGCAATGCCGTTGCACTTAGCATAATCAGCAGTATTGAATATTTCAGCATGGTTATTCCTTTGTTGTCTTTTTACGAGAGAGTCTCTCTCAGGGAGGGAGAAATGGTCCTCTCCCTGAGAATCTGCATTAGTGCTGGTGACCGCTGTGACTGTCGGCCTTTTTAGCTGCTGGCTTCATTTTTTTCATTTCGGCTTTGTCGAGCGTAATCCCTTTCGCTTCGAGCTGTTTGATATATTTGTCAGGGGCGGCCTTTATTTTTCCAATGCAACCGGGGCAACATACGTAGATACGTTTTCCATTCACATCCGCGTATTGAGCTTTATTTATTTTCCCACCCATGACAGGACATGTCGTCTGCTTTTTGACTTCGGTTTTCTTTTCTGCTGCATGGACTGTGATAATTCCCATTCCGATGATTGCGGCGACTAAGACGGTCATTACTTTTCTACGTTTCATTTTATTACTCCTAATACTGATATTTGTTAATTTGGCTGAGAGTTATACTGGGTGATTTTATATTTAATGTGAACCGCATCCACCACATCCGCTCTTACTGGCGGAAGCATCCTGTTTTTTGGTAGATTTTTCAAGAGCGATCCCTTTGTTTTCGAGCTGCTTTATGTATTTATCTGGGGCAGCTTTGATCTTGCCGATACATCCGGGGCAGCAGACATAAATACGTTTTCCTTTCACATCTGCGAATTGAGCTTTGTTTATTTTTCCTCCCATCACCGGGCAGGTGGTTTGCTTTTTAGGCTCCGCTTTTTTTTCTTCCGCCTGTGCTGAGATGAGCCCTATCCCAATGATTGCGGTTACCACTAATGCCATGATATTTCTACGTTTCATTATCTTACTCCTTAGTTGTTGTTTCAATTTACTGGTGTCCATTATGAGGACTATGCTTGATCATTTCTTTATAGTCATAATTGATAAACCAGAACGGGGTTTCGTTTTCGCTCAGCAGGTGGTCGGGGTGAACATGCAGGCTCGGATTTTCAGGCCAACCCTTTTTGCCAATACGTTTGCTGGTTTCTTTGTACGCCACCCGTTCCCCATTGATTACAATGGCCGCTGCACTATCGATTTCATTGTTCTCAACATCATATCGCTTTACACAGTTGGGATGCATATAGACGTAGGCCACGTGATTGCCGGGGGCGATGTTGATGTAGGTAGTTTGCTCTGAGAGGACCACCGGCTTATCGCTTCCATGATCACCAACCAGCGCAAAGTGTTTCACCGTTAGCTCATCGATCCAGTCACCGTCTGTTTCATACTCGACTGTCAGGCGAAGCCAGCGTTGTGATGCTCCCTGCTCATGATCCTGTTCAGTCTCTACGGTGAAATAGGGCGTATAGACATTGTCCTCAACTTCGATGCTTTTTATTTTCACAGTGGACTCTGCATGTGAGGTCATGATTGCCAGTGTCACTAATAACGTCGATGCGATCATTTTGTAATGTAGTGTTTTCATTTATCGCTCCTTGCTTATGTTTTTTTTAATTATAGATGGCTGCTTTTAGCTGATGAATATCGATGGGTTTCGGTAGGATTTGATCGATCCCTAGCCCCTCAGAATTTATCTGACTAATTAAATCCGTGTGGGCGCTCATAAGAATAATCTTGCACTTGAACGAAGGGTCTTTTTCCAATCGGAAAATCAGCTCATCCCCATTCATTTCAGGCATTGAGTAATCCGTCAGGAGCACATCAACCGGTTCGTTTCTAACCACGTGAAACAGCATCTCTTCTGGATTCGAAAAGGTTACAATTTCATGCCCTTCTGCCCGAAGTACAAGTTCAAGGCTTCGAAGGATCGACGTGTCGTTATCAATGATTACTATTTTCATCAGCTTTCTCCTGCTAACTCTAACGCACAAGGTGTGCCAGCGGGGAAAACTCAGTAAAACCGGGGTTTTTACGAAAATAGGCCCGATGGATCGAGATCCATGTGGTCAGAATCTGGTGGGTCACCAATCAGAAACTGGTCACTTATTATTTGGAGGGACGCACTAGATCGTAGTCGCTGATCTTTTTACGCAATGTGGTCGGAGAGATGTCTAATGTTCTGGCCGTTTGCGAGATGTTCCAATCCTGAGCTTCAAGGACATACTGTATGTATCCTTTTTCTTCTTCAGCCAATGAATGGAGAGGTCGTTTTTTGATGTCGGGAGACGGTCTGTCAGCAGAAGGATTTCCTAAGAAATGGATATGTTCAGGGAGGATCTGGGGCGATTCACTTAAGGCCACCGCTCGTGTGATTACATTTTCCAGCTCACGCACATTGCCAGGCCATGAATGCCGCGCAAGTAAGTGAAGCGCCTCATCGGAAAAACATGTGACCGTACGCTGCATTTTTTGGCTAATACGATTTAAAAAATGATTCGCCAGTAAAACAATATCTTCACCGCGTTCTCGTAGCGGGGGGATGAGGATTTCTCCGACCACTACACGATAATAAAGGTCTTCCCGGAACGTTCCTTCTTTAACCATCTCGGCTAGATTTCGGTGCGTCGCAAAAACAGCTCGCCCTTTAAAATATAAGGGTTGGTTTCCTCCGACTCGCTCATACTGTTTTTCTTGGAGAACCCGCAATAACTTGGCCTGCAGATCTAAATCCATATCACCAATTTCATCGAAGAAAACGGTGCCGTTCTTGGCAAGTTCAAGCTTACCGACCTTCTGCCGGTCGGCTCCTGTGAAGGCTCCCTTTTCATGACCGAATAGTTCGCTTTCCAACAGAGTGGCCACGATGGCGGAACAATTAATCGCCACAAAAGGTTTCCCTGGAGATGACGCTCCATGAATGGCACGCGCCACCAGCTCTTTTCCGGTACCGCTTTCTCCATGAACCAGCACGTTTACATGTCCCCGGGAAAAACGCCCGACTTGTTTGAGGATCTCCAAAACCTGGGGATCATTTCCGATGATCTCATCCGGTTGCGTAATTCTGACCTCCGGTTGTTCATCCTTTTGTTCGCTGGAGGTAGAGCGATCAAGCTCCCGCCTAACTTTTTCCAAAATCAACTCTACATCATTCACATCAAAAGGTTTGCGGAGATAATCGTACGCTCCCTTTTTCATGGCTTCAATCGTGGCCGCCATATCTTGCCGCCCCGATATGATTACAACAGGGACCGTTGGATTTTTCTGAGAGATCTGATCTAGAATTTCGAGGCCGTCCCCATCGGGTAAAACCAGATCCAGAAGAATGAGATCAGGACAGAACTCCATCATGCTTTCAATACCTTGCTCAGCAGAGGAGCAAACTTCAACGTTGTACCCTTTCCCTTCCAGAATAAGCTGAATAGATCGGCACAAAGCCACATCATCATCGATCATTAATAATTTATTCATTCGCCGAACCTCCCATGGGAAGAGTTATTGAAAAAACAGAGCCTTCCGGAGAGGAGACAAAAGAAATCGTGCCTCCGTGTAATTCAACAATTTTTTTAACATTGGGTAATCCCAGTCCCGTTCCCCGTTTTTTGGTCGTAAAGAAAGGCTCAAACAGCTTTTCCCCAACCCGATCAGAAATTCCACTACCATGATCCCGAACCTCTAACACCGTTTCTAAAGGCTCACTCTCACGAACGGTTAAAGTGACGGCACCATCTGCTGGACTGGCTTGAAGGGCGTTGTCTACCAAGTTAGTGACCGCCCGAAGCATCTGCTCTTTATCAACAAACAACGGGCTGTGATGATTATTTACGACATCAAGTGAGACATTCTCAACCTCTTCACCCCGAACACACGAGGCAACTTCCTTGCAGAAATCATCTACGGAAACAGCCACCTTATGCAGTTCGATTTTTTTCCCGAATAACAGCAGATCATTGAGCATGGTTTCCAGTCGACGGGCCTGATCAGACGCTATTTCCGCCAATTCCGCATGAACAGGATCATCATTCACAACACCTCTCAAAACACTAAGGTTCATCATGACGGCGGATAGTGGGTTTCGCATTTCATGCACGATGCTCGCACTTAACTTTCCAATGGCAGACAACGCTGCGGCGTGAGCTAATGCCTCTTTGGCTCGTTCAATCTCATCGAGCATCTGATTAAACGCGTCGGCAACCTGAACATGCTCCCGCCCCGGAAAATGCTTCATACGGGTATCAAAATGACCTTCCGATACCGACAGAGCAACGTCGGCCATGTGGCGCAACGGGGTACTGATCTTTTTGGCCGACTTTGCGGCTAACCAAAGCACCAGAGACAACGCGATCAGCCCGGTAATCACCGCCCGGACTTTTAGATGGTGTAGCCACATGAATGCGTGCTTCGTTTCAGCTTCCGTAAGCAGTATCCACCCAAGCTCATCAATGTGGGTCGCCACACCAACCACAGTTCGCTGATCAAAATTACGATAGACGACGGGTTTATCTCCTGCGTTATTTAGCACTTCGGGAAGCTTTACCATCCTCTCAGTCGATGTGGTTTCATCTGGAAGTCCCGTCAAAAGAAGTCCGGTTTCAGAAACAATGCATGATTGAACCGCTGTCGCCTCACTGGTTTCCGGAGCCAATGCAGGATAGACCGTAGATGACAGCTCAAGCACCGCAATAATATATTTGGCTGAAGACTCATGTTTTACATCTAGCGGAATACCAATATGAATACCAATCATGCCATCCTCATGAATATGAGGTTTTGACAGAATGGCTCCCTCCGCATTTTTCAGCTCTTCTTTAAACGAAGGAGGCAGAAGTAGGTTTTCATCGTGCACCTTGCTCTTCCGGCCCCAAACCGGTTGCCATTCTTTGGAATACAGTTCGATACTTTCATACGCAGAATTATTTAACAGGAACGAGGATTCAATGGCGGCCTCAATAATCGGGCAGTTTGTAGAGGGGGTTCGGTGCAGATCTAAGGCAACGAACCGGCTGAGCATCATCAGTTCGTTGCTGCGTTCGTGAATCCAGTCCACAATTCGCTGCTCTTTGGCCTGCGCCACCACTTGAAGTTGCTCGTGTTTTAGTTCCAGCACAGCCTGTCGAGCGCAGTGATACCCTTGAACCGCCATGATAACCAACGGAGCAATCGCCACAGCAATCATCCAACGTCGAACGCTCTCTGCAATGCTCCTGTTCTTTTTCATGGAAACTCCTATTTAGACAATCGTTTCACTGCCGTCATGATCTCTTCGATCTTAACGTCCACTTCATCTGGCGAGTTGCGGGCATCCGTCACACAATGCCGGATATGCTTTTCCAGAATAATTTTACTCACGGACTGTAATGCAGATCTGGCCGCTTGGATCTGCGTGATAATATCGATGCAGTATTCCTCCTCTTCAATCATTCGAACAACCCCTTTGACTTGGCCTTCAATCCTTGCCAGTCGGGATACATTCTCATGATGAGTTGTCTTGGATATATCCATATCAATCTCCTTATCTGCGGGTACAATATACCCTATATGGGTATAATTCAGTAAAATAGAGACCAATTTGATACTTTATCTGATGCATGTAGTTAGTCCTGTAAGTTTCTGTTTGGCAGAGCAGGGCTGTTTCTCAGTAACCGAAGGCTATTTCCAATAACTAGAATAGATGCGCCCATATCAGCTACGATGGCCATCCAAAGGGTTGCGAGGTTTGACAAAGCCAGTCCCATAAATATCAATTTTAATCCCAATGCAAAGATGATGTTCTGCCTGATGACATTTAAGGTTCTTTGAGCATGTCCTATTAGCCAGGGGATGCGTGTTAGGTCATCAGACATGAGGGCAATGTCTGCCGTTTCAATGGCTGCATCGGTTCCGGCGGCTCCCATGGCAATACCAATACTAGCGGCGGCCAGCGCGGGGGCATCATTGATGCCATCACCCACCATGGCGACGTCTTTGTATCGGCGGACGAGTTCTTCGACGGCCTTTAGTTTGTCCTCGGGGAGGAGCTCAGCCTGAACTTCGTCGAGGCCCACGGTTTTTGCAATAGCACTGGCTGTGCCTTGGTTGTCGCCAGTCAGCATTACTACATGCTGGAGACCGATGGCTTTGAGGTCGGCAACCACCTCCGTAGCATGTTCACGGATGGTGTCGGCAATGCTGATGAATCCGCATACGTGCTCATCGTTTCCTATCACGACAATGGAATGTCCTGCATCCTCCATGGCTTCAATTTGTTGATGAATTGCTGGTGTCTCCATTTTCTTCTCATGGAGAAGTCGATGGCTGCCCAACCAGAATGAGCGGCCATAGATCGTGGCTGACGCACCCTTGCCCTTGATGGCTTGGAAATCTTCGGCCTGAGATATCTCGATTCCTTCTTTTTCTGCCAGTCGCAATATGGCTCGTGCCAGCGGGTGGTCACTGTGCGCCTCCATGGCGGCGGCGCGTTCGAGCAGTTCGTTCCGCGTGTGGTCGTTTAGCGGTATGATCTCCTGCACCTCGGGCTTACCGTGTGTAATGGTTCCGGTCTTGTCCAAAGCAATTGCTTTGAGCCGGGCGGCGGCTTCGAGATAGGCACCGCCTTTAATCAGGATTCCCGCACGTGCGGACGATGCTAACGCCGCCACAATGCTGACCGGAGTAGAAATGACCAACGCACACGGACAGGCAATCACGAGAATGACTAGAGCCTGATAGAACCATGCTCCCCATGCGCCGCCAAATAACAGTGGAGGAATGATGGCGATGAGCACGGCCAGCAGGATCATGGCAGGCGTGTAGTAGCGGGCGAATTTTTCGACCCACTGTTCGGAGGGCGCGCGGCGGGACTGGGCATCCTCCACCATGTGGATGATGCGCGAAAGGGTTGTGTCGTCGGCGGGTTTGGAGGAGCTGAATTCAATGGAACCATCTTCATTGACTGTCCCCGCATAGACTTCGTCCCCTGGCGCTTTGGAAACGGGCATGGATTCGCCGGTAATGGGTGCTTGGTTTACCGACGTGCTGCCTTTGCTAATGATACCATCCAGCGGGAATTTTTCACCGGGCCGCACGAGCACGGTTGCGCCGACGGGCACCTCGGCCACCGGTTTCTCCATGATGTCTCCATCGGATGGACAAATATAACGGGCGGTCGCGGGCGTCAGATCCATGAGGGATTTAATAGCGCGACGAGCACGTCCCACACTCCACGATTCCAGCAGCAGAGAGAACGAAAAAAGGAAGGCCACGGCAGCGGCTTCAAAATATTCTCCGATGAGGAGTGCGCCAACAACGGCAATGCTCATCAGAAGATTCATGTCAGCACGCAATCTGCGCAGAGCACTGAATGCTTTTGGAAATACATACCAGCCCCCGGCGATTACAGCACTGAGGTAGAAAATCATGCTGATCAGTGGGAATGTGTGATCTCCAGATCCTTCTCCTCCAGACAGAGCATCCATTAGACTTCGATGCAGAACGGCATGTAAAATAAACCCGGCTAAAAGAAGAATGCCGCTGAGAATACACATAATTGTGCGACCTCGTATTTGCCAAAAACTGACCGCTTTTATCGCTTCTGAATTTAGAGGCTGGGCCTTTAGTCCTGCCTTCGCAACAGCGGCCAAGATCTGCTCTTCGGACACTTTATCATGGGAGAATGTCACGATCATTGTCCCGTTGAGTAAATTGAAGTCGAGTCGATCAATTCCGTCCAGTTTACCAACCGTGGATTTCAGTGCGCCCACTTCCTCTGCACAATCAAGCCCGACTATTTTTAGTGTAAGGGAATTCATCTTCATTCTCCATTCATTGAGGACCTATCTATTATGATTTTATACGCTTAGGGATGGTGTACATCGAGCAGTTTGAAACAGACTCGGAGTGATGAGTTAAGTGAATGACTGCGCCCTCTGGCACTTCCATTTTCCCTGAAATACGAAATCCAATCTTGGATGCTCTTCTTGTTCTATACCTTTTAGATGTAGAAATGACCAGATCTCCAATATGAAGAGGTTGATTATCTTTGGATATTTCGACATCCACATGCCCTTTAACTATTCTTCCACCAAAACGGGGTTTAATGGTTCCATAAATGATCAGTTCTCCGTCGATGTTGGATGCATAGACGCCAATGATTTCGGAACGATGATTTGAGTCGCGAGTGAGAGTTACCTTGTCGTCGCTCAATAAGTTCCCTTGTATTGTTGTGCATCCTGAATAGAGAAGACTACTGACCGCGACACCAACCATAATTATTTTCTTCATGATAATACTCCTTATTCTACTCACTTGTTGTTGCGATATTTATGTCACCAAAAACCGACACCGCTTCCGAGGGTCACTGATCAAGGCTCGGTCACAGGCCTCGTAGAAACGGTGTCATTTACAGGCGAGCAAATGATATGCCCGCCTCGTTCTCCGGCTTAAATACTCACCTCCTTTTCATCGCTCCGTTTTAACTTCGTGAACATTACAAACAGGACGGGAAGCACCAGCAGTGTGAGCGCTGTGGAGGTCAGCACACCGCCAATAACAACCGTGGCCAGGGGGCGCTGAACCTCTGCTCCAACCCCGGTCGAAATGGCCATGGGGATAAACCCGACCGCATCGGTGATTGCCGTGGCCAAAACCGGACGCAAACGCTGATGAGCAGCCAATGAAGCCGCTTCACCCAGTGCCTTCCCATCATCGATGAATGATCGGATGGCCGTCACAAGTATTTGCCCGTTTAGTACCGCTATCCCGCTGAGGGCAATGAACCCGACCGCAGCACTCACACTGAACGGGATGCCACGGAACCAGAGGGCAAATACGCCCCCGATCAACGCAAAGGGTATCCCGGTGTAAATCAACAATACATCCCGGAAATTCTTAAGGCTGAAATAGAGCAGGAAGAAAATCAGAAGCAGGGTGACCGGAATCATGATCGTAAGCCGCAGCCTTGCCCGTTCGAGATTCTCAAACTGTCCTCCCCAGTCGATTACATAGCCTTCCGGGAGCTTTACCGTTTCATCAATCTTGCGTTTTGCCTCTTCGACAAATGAAGACACATCTCGACCAGACACATTGCACTGCACACGGATCAAACGACGTCCCCATTCCCGATTGATCGTGGAAGCACCCTCTACGCTGGACACATCGGCAAGCGCTCTTAAAGGAACCTGCTCACCGGTATCCGATGGAACTATCGTATTGGCCAGCACTTCGCTATCTGAACGGTGAGACTCCGGCAGGCGCACTACCAACGGAAACTTTTTCTGCCCTTCGAAGATTTCTCCGACCGTTCTCCCCCCAACACATTCGATTAGATCGAGGACATGAACCGCTGGCAACCCGAGCTGAGCCATAGCCTGTTCGTCAACCTTGATCTGCAAGGTCGGCTGACCGGTTACCTGATCCACAGCAATGTCAGACTGCCCCTCAATTTGAACCAGTACACGCTGCACCTCGTCACTTACTCGAATAAGCTCCTCGAAGTCGTCGCCGTAAATCTTGATGCCGATATCAGAGCGGATGCCGGATTCCATCTCATTCAGGCGCATCTCAATAGGCTGTGTAAAGACCATGTTCAGCCCGGGCAAATCAGCGACCGTCTCTTGCATCGCGACAACCAGCTCATCCTGAATCGAGGCTTTTGTCCATTGCTTGCGGGGCGTGAGGGTTACGAAAATATCCGTCAACTCGGTACCCATTGGGTCAGTGGCAACCTCGGCAGTACCGATACGACTCCAAACCGACCGCACTTCGTCAGGAAATTCATCCAGTAGCAACTGTTCGATGCGTGTGTTGTAGGCAACCGAGTCCTCTATCGATACGCCCGCAAGGCGAATCGTGTTAATTACGAGGGCACCTTCACTCAACCGAGGAATAAATTCACCGCCCAGATTTGTCGCAACCACACCGGTTATCGCCAGCAACACGACAACAGCAGACACCAAGATCCATCGCAGTTTCATTACAAAGCTGAGGGTTCTGTCGTACCAGCGAAGAATCAGGCCCATGAAGAACCCTTCGCCTTCTTTCGCGGTGCGCGGCAAGAAAAAGTAATTCATCACCGGAGTCAGAACTAAGGCAATGATAAGGGCTCCAGCCAATGCGAGAATAAATGTCAGCGCCATGGGCCTGAACATTTTCCCTTCGGTTCCCTCCAGCGTAAGGATCGGAATGAATACGACGAGAATGATCCCCATACCAAACACAATAGGCCGAGCAACTTGCCTGCAGGAATCGATCAATGTTTCGAGACGTTCCTTTGGAGTGAGAGGCCTGCCCAGCAACTTGTATCGGTCAGCTAGGTTCCGCAGGTTCGCTTCGGTCATTACCACCGAACCATCCACAATGATGCCGAAGTCTATGGCACCCAGACTGAGCAGGCTTGCAACAATCGCGAATTGATACATCCCCAGCACGGCAAAGAGCATGACGATGGGAATAACCAAAGCAACGAGTAGCCCGGCTCGAAGGTTGCCCAGCAGCATGAGCAAAACCACGACCACAAGGATGGCTCCTGCCGTAAGGTTGTGCTGAACCGTTTTTATAACTTCCGTTGTTAGCTCGGTTCGGTCGTACATTACTTTTACGACAACATCATCGGGCAATGATTTCTTCGCGTTTTCAAGTTTAACTTTCAACGCCTCGGTAACGGCTTTTCCGTTCTCTCCCATCAACATGAAGGCCAGCCCAAGCACCGCCTCTCCCTGCCCTTGGGCCGATACAGCACCACGACGAATTTCATATCCGATTTTAACTTCTTCAGAAACATCCCGAATGCGCACAGGCGTGCCTTCATAGGCAGAAACCACAATGTTTTCAATTTCTTCTATCGAATGGACGCGAGCTATACCCCGCACAACCTGCGACTGGCCGGAGGCCGTGACCAACCCGCCACCCACATTGTTATTGTTCTTTTCCAGTGCATCGAAAACATCGTTCAGGGTCAGGTTGTATTTAACGAGTGCCGGAGGAGAAACAATTACATTGTACTGCCGTTCATACCCCCCCCAGGAATTAACCTCGGCCACACCGGGGACTTGTCGTAATTGGGGTTTGATGAGCCAATCATGCATCGTCCTCAGCTCTTCCAGCGTTCGGTTGGGATCGGAAGAACTCAAGGTATAATGAAAAATCTCGCCCAACCCGGTAGCAATAGGGCCGAGTTGCGGCCGTTCAATTCCATCCGGAAGTTCAACGCTGGCCAGCCGTTCGGAGATATATTGGCGAGCATCGATAATACGGGTTTCATCGCTGAATATAGCAACAACCTGCGAGAGTCCGAACTTTGAGATCGAGCGGACATCGGTAAGGCCGGGAAGCCCTCCGATGGCCAACTCCACGGGCAAGGTAATCTGTTGCTCTATTTCCTCCGGACTTAAAGCCGGGGCAACCGTGTTGACCTGAACCTGAATCGGCGTGGTGTCTGGAAATGCATCAATGGGAATCCGCATCAAGGTCATAACGCCTGCCCCCATCATGCATACGAATATCAGGATGACCAAAAGTCTGTTCTTTAAAGAGAATTCTGTAATTTTACTTAGCATAAGTAGCTCCAGTCCGGGTTAGTCGTCAGTGCAACCAGCACCCAAGCGTGATTTAAGAAATTCAGACATCGCGATGAAGCTTCCCTGAACAACAATTTGATCGGTCTCGCTGATTCCCAAAAGAATATCAACTCTGCTGTCATTCACATTCCCCAGCACAACTCTCCGAAGAGCAAGAAGATCGACACCCTCCTTCACGAACAGATAGGGATTGCCTTCCAGACGTTGAATAGCATCCTTTGGAATACAAAATGTTTTCGTCGCTTGCCCTGTTTTAATCACTGCCTGACCAAACATACCTGCCTTGATCTTGCCGCCATCATTGGGAATAATGGCACGGGCCTTAAGCATGCGACTACGTTCGTCAATCGATGTTGCAACCCAAAAAATATTTCCTTCCGAAACAACACCGGCACGGCTGTTAAACGAAGCCTGCACATCCAAACCTTGCTCGACAAAGTTGGCCTGATTCGCGGGGATGGAAAG
Organism: Kiritimatiellales bacterium; assembly: GCA_016744085.1. Taxonomy (GTDB): domain Bacteria; phylum Verrucomicrobiota; class Kiritimatiellia; order Kiritimatiellales; family Pontiellaceae; genus Pontiella. The sequence goes on from JADGFE010000002.1 coordinate 25,078, forward strand.
CTCAAGCCACATGCTGTTTAGGTTGGCCAAGGTAAACAAAGCGTCACCGGGGCTTACGACCTCGCCGACCACGGCCTCACGTAATATCAAGGTGCCACTAAATGGAGCTCGGACGGAAAAGGAAGATGAGCTGTCGTGAGCTTTTTCAATTTGTTCAATCTCTTCCTCCGTAAATCCATAATTCAGTAACCTTTGGTGCGCAGTAGATTGAGCAAGGGTGGCAATATCAAAGCTTGCCTTGGCCTCCTGGAATTCCCGGGTTGCAGATATTTTTTCCTTCACGAGCTTCTCTTCGCGTTTGCTTGCCATCTCTTTGACTTGCACATCGGCAATGGCCGAAAGATACGCAGCCTTTGCCTCCGCAATTTCTGCCGAGTTGACTTCAACAAGAACATCTCCTGCTTCAACCCGGGCCCCGATGTTGGCCAAAACACGTTGAATCACACCGGAGGCCAAAGGAGTGATGCGAGCCATTTCATTCCCGTTGTAGTTGACTTCGCAAAACGCCTCTATTCGTGGTGCGGACAAGCTCACCGATGGACGTGCAGTACGGAGTCCCGCTTTTGAGATGGATTGCTCAGACACAAATCTGACCTTCATGCTCTCGCCAGGCTTTAAATCCGCAGCAAGTTCTGGCTGACAGATTCCGCATTCATGTTCCGGCACTCTGTGCTCGTTGCATAGCAGGACAGGCCGATCTTTTGACGATGCCTTATTCGGGATACCGGTGGTTTCTTCCAGCTCTGGGTGGCAGAAATAACACTCGTCCTCATATAGATCATGTTCTTCGCAGAAAAGCCGTTTGCTGTCCTTTAATTCAGGGTGGCAGATAAAGCACCGATCTTCATAACGGTTGTGTTCCTTACACCACAGCCGACCTTTTTCCCGGAGTGAGGGATCACAGATAAAACACTTGCTCGCAGGAACACCGTGTTCGCTGCATTGCTTGAGCTTTGAAGAATGGTCGGAGTCCCGTTTTCCCGTTATCGCAGGGCGGGCTTGTTTTTTAACATCAGGATGACATGCGAAGCATTCATCTTCATAAAGACCATGTTCTTCGCAAAAGAGGCGAGCGTTATCTTTTAGATCAGGGTGGCAGATAAAGCACCGATCCTCATAACGGCTGTGCTCCTTGCACCATAGCCGACCTTTTTCTCGGAGTGAGGAATCGCAGATAAAACACTCATTATTAGCAATCCCATGCTCCGTGCACGTGCCTGCCTTTACAGAACTTTCAGTTTTCTCGCCGGATGCAGAAGTTGTCGTGACGGCAATTGCCGATAGGATGAAAATGGAGCCTGCAATGAGACTCAACTTGGACATAAACTTTTTATTTGGTTTTTGAGACATGGTTATTCTCCTGTTTCATAATTTAAATGGGGTTGTTGATCGGTGAGTTCGGAAAGGGGCATGCCGATTAATGATTCTATATCGATGGCGATGCTGTGGAATCGAACTAATGCTTCAAGATAATCCCGTTGTGTTTCAAACAGCGTACGTTGGGCATCTAGCACATCCAGATATCCCAGCTTACCTTCCATGTAGGCTTTTTGAATATCGTTGTACGCCTGCTTGGCTGCGGGATATAATTCTCCATTAATCACTTGGGCTTCCTGATGAGCCGACTGAAGTTTGCGGTATGAACTGGTCAGCGTAGTATTGATCTGAAGTTCAATTTCCCGTTTCTGCTGCAGAGCCCTTTCGAACTCATACTGGGCTGCCCGGATGTTACCCTGATTTCTATCAAAGAGACCAAGAGGCATCGATAGGCCGAAGACCGCTGCGGTATCATCGGACTCATTGTAGAACTTAATACCTACTCCGACGTTCACATCTGGAATGGCTTGCGATTTCTCGTATCTGATCTGCGCCTGATGTCTAGCTATTTCAACCGCCCAGCGAGCAATGTCTGGATTCTGATCAATCCGCTTAGAAAGGGTTTCCACCGAAGGCAGCTCTTCTATTAACGCCAGATTTCCGACAGTCTGATCAAACTTAGGCAGATTACTGCCCCAGGTTGCAGCCAGTTGCGTCTTCGCCACACCCAGATCATTCTGGATTCGGTAAAATTCAAGTTTCTCCTGAACGACAGCCACCCGGGCCTTGGTAAGGTCGAGCGGAGAAATGGCTCCGGCTTCAACACTTTTCTCGATGGCTTCATATGAACTCTCAGCGAGCTCCAGATTCTGTTTTACCATTTCATGCCGCTGCTGGTACGCCAGCAGTTTTATGAATGCTTTGGAGACCTCTGCAAGGATGTCTACACGAGCAGATTCATACTCCCAGGTTGCAGCATCCCGTTCCAGCCGAGCAACGGTATTACGTTTGCTCCGCTTACGACCTAGCTCAACCATTTGGCTGAAGAATAGAGTGGTCTCTGCCGAATCGAATCCTCCGTACGAACCGCTTCCTCCAAACTCCTCTACCTCAAACTCAACTTCGGGATTCGGAAGGAGATTGGCCTGCAGTGCTTGGGCTTCCCGCACTCTGACTTTCCATCCATAAGCCGTAAGCTTCGGGTGGTTCAGCAAAGCTGCGGCATAGGCATCAAGTAAAGAAATATCCCCGACTGGCTCTTCAAATTCCGGGGCCTGCTTCTCTTTACCTAAATCATCAGGAGTTAGTTTCTCCTGAAACTTATCTTCAATAATTTGTTCATCGGGTCGGTATTCCTCTTCAGGGAGGTGGGTGCAACCAACCATGGTTGTGACGGCTATTCCCGTCAAAAATAGTAATGGTATTTTATCTTTCATATAATCCTGTTCCTAACAATTCTGAATGCATTCCCGGCATGGGAATAGAAGACATCACACGTCAACCGTCGGCTGACGCTGCGAAGATTGTTAAAGAAGAAGGATCAAACGCGAAGAATGATCGTGTCAAGATGCCGAATGGCAAAGGAATGACTGCATATATGTTCTGAATCAGTACGCAAACATGGTTCAAATCTCTGCTCGCTAATGAACAACACTAAGTAATTAAACGTGACCAAACTGAGGTCAAGGAGGAGTTCATTATCGTCATCCTCGCGCTGTTCATATTCACATGACTCTTCACAGAATTCACTATTTTCGGAGCAGTCACAGCACTCTTGCCCGTCGCATTGAGAAACTTGCAGTCTCTCAGAATGAAATGCCTCTGCTGCAGGTGAACAAATGATGCAACAAGCAAATAACGCCAGTAGCATCGATACCTTCACCAAAACCGAATTTTTAATAGTTTTTGTCATTATTCTATTTACCCGCCCTGAAAACACGGGAATAACTATCACTTACATCAGGTTTTGATCGCGGTCTAGCTAAAATGTTCAATAAATTTGTCTTCAGTTGCTTGCAGTTGCGTTGAACAACCATCAAAAGTATCGAGAAGCGATGGGACTCATTTTCAGAAGAGAGCAAGAAAACCCCTTAAATTCGCCCAATTAAATCATCTCCTAATTCCAGAGCATCTACAGGCCAGAAGCATTCCGGGCGTGGATGGAGTACTCGTGGGTTTTCGGCCTCAGGGCGGCAGCTTTGCAGGCAGTCGATCCATTGGACGGGAATCTCCTCCCGACCGCACACAGCGCCTAACAACGCCCCGCAGATGGCCGCGTTGGTATCGGTGTCACCGCCACGCATAATGGTGTAGATCACTCCGGCCTCAAGGCTTGACGCATGAAGCAATTGGTACAGGGCGTTTTGAAAAGCGATCAACACCCATCCCTGTTGGTTGACATAATCTGTAGGCGGCTCGGAGGCAGCCTTTCCAATTGTATCCAGCAACGCGGGTTCAACGGACATGTCGACTGCCCACTGCCGGATGTTCCGGTACAGCTCTTTGCTGTCGCAACCTGATCTGATGGCGTGGGCAATCCCCATGGCAAACAGCGCGTTGGCCTGTAGGCAGATTAGGTTGGGATGAGTCAGCGCAGCATCCTGCATGGCCCATTCAGCCACCTGATTCAGCTCAAATCCGGCACCAAAGATCCCGAGCGGACTGATCCGCATCATCGCTCCATTGGCCTGACTGTCTGGATTAGGATTTCCCCGCAACCCAGAAGAAATGGTCATGCCGCAGTCGAATGGATCGGAACGCACCCAATATTGATATTCCTTCCGTGCTGCCGCCGGATCATACGTTCCCGTTTTCACCAACATCCGGGCCAAAAGCAGTGCCATTTCCGAGTCGTCAGTCGGCTGCCCCGCAATCGTATCCCACGTCCCGCCATCCGCCAGCTCCCGAACACCGTCAGGATAGCTACACCGGATCTTATCTGGGGATTGAAACTCGACCAGACTCCCCAGCGCATCACCAGCGAGCTGGCCCAGCAGGCAACCTTGTGCTCTGGAAAGGACGCTATCTTTACAGGTGGTTTTTGAATCTCGCATAACACACACTTCGCTCATGTGCCTGTTTAAATCAAGAGATGTTGCAGAGAATAGTAATCTAAAACGATTCACCGTTCAGATTCAGTCAAAAAGGGTTCCAGACTCCGTGGCTGTAGTTTTCCAAGATTCTGCCCTAATGGTCTCCTTGACTTTCTCCAAGGACGGGGTCCCATCTTTTCGTCCGCGAATGGGAGATCCTCCCTTTTCAATGAAATGAGGATTGGCCTCAGCCGAAGGATCAGGCGTGGCGTACTCGATAACGAACAACGGACGATTCCGCTTTAGGGTTTCTTCCCCAGCAGCGAACGTCCCGCCGCTTAAACCGGACTCCACAAGAATCATCGCGTCGGAAAGCCCGATGATGGTGCTATTTCTTTTCATGGCGTTCCGTCCACTCCATGTCAGTCGCGGAGGAAATTGAGACACGAATAAATGGTTTTCAGAGGTCAACAGATCGGCGATGTCACTCTTAATTTGAAAGCGAAGGATTCCTTCTACCAAAACAAAGACCGTGGTTCCGCCATGTCCCAGTGCGCTTTTATGAGCTGCCATATCAACCCCGTGCGCGTAGCCGCTAACGACATTCAAGCGGGACTCCGCCAGTTGCGCCGCGCAACGGGCGGTTATTCCTAGCCCTTTTTCAGACGCATTTCTCGAACCACAAAAACCGGCTCCTAGAGCATTCAAAAGCGAGCGATTTCCTTTAACGAAGAGGACAGAGGGGGCGTTGTTCTGTAATATCGATGATAGCCGCTCGGGATAATCTTCTGAGTTCCACCGAACAAGAGTGACGTTGTTTGAATCGAGCTGAGAGACGACTTCTTCCGCCTCCATTTTAGCTTCCTTTATATTCTTTGCGACCTCGGGCTTAAGCTTTAATTCGGATGCTAACAATATGGGATTGTTGCATAATGCACCAGCGGCTGTGTCCCCATGGATTTCCGCGTAGGTGAAAAATTTACGAAGGGCGGCGTCTCCGGCTCCTTTGGCGCAAATAAACTGTAAAATCGGTATGTTCATGTGTTGTCACTATCCCTCATCGACTTAACTCCGACTAAGCCGAATACCCGATCCGCACCCAGATCTTTTAAATGTTTTGCGTAAGCCCACATCGAAACGCCCGACTGATACAGGTCATCAACAATCACAATATCTTTTCCTGAAAAAGAAATTCCACCGTAGTTCACGTTTCCCGGAACGCCGTAGATTGAACTCCAAGTCGATACTTTTTGTTGTACGTTCAGTTCTTTCATCTGTGGTTTGGGATTCAGTAGTTTCGGTTCCATAAATTCCGCCTCTTTTTTTTGAGCCACATGTCCGGCCAGAACTCGGGCGAATCCGCCTGAGTTTTCATTGGCTGGGATAGAGGAAACAACGGGCGTGGAATTCCCGCCGAACGAAATTTTTCTCAATGGCAGAAGGTCGTAAACCGCGAGCAGAGCGTTTGACATGACTTCGCAGTAGTGTTGTCCTTCGTCGGGGGACAGCTCGTTCGCATGATATTTAAGCCGGTATTCAGCTTCCCCTAATTCACTGCGGCCATGGATCCCGTTCTCGTCAAAGATCGAGTTGAAATCGGCGGCGACGCAACACGCCAGCTCAGAGCCGGAAAAACAGTCACTCAGCTTTGAGGTCATCAGCCAAACAGATTGATTCCCAGCAAACTCAGCCCATCGCTTGATGCTCTCAAGATCAATTACCGATGCTCTATCTGAGGGGATCCAAATATTTTTCGTTCCACCGTTGCTATTTTGCCATCCCTTTGGCGCGGAATTCACAATCCGAGGGAAATGATTGCTGAATACGCCAACCAGCTCTCCCGAAATAAAAATATTGACGCTTCCATCGGGGTTCTCATTCAGGCGCATCCAGAACGCGCTTCTTGAACGGGTATATTGAGTCGAAGCCATTTTAACCCGCTCCCTTCAGATCAACGATATTTGCCATACACACCTACCTCTATGAGGACTCCTGGTTATCTCTTTTTTTCACTTCAGCAATCATTATGCGGTGTAGTTTTTCTAAATTATTCTGTGTCAAATCTTTTAGGGATGAGACCGGTTTCTTTAATGCCAGCCGGGATTGTGCGATAGCGTATAACTCATCCTTGGACATCCCTAGTTCATTCGTTCGAGCATAGATAGGCTTATAGAAGCTTTTTTTCCACAGGGCGGGATCCTTCCGTCGAATTATGGGGCGAGACTTTGCAAGTTCAGCGTGCAACCACTGGATAGCCCGTTCGGAATCTTCCAATGCAATTTCCTTGTACGCAGTAACGTTGAATTCTTTTTTCAGTCTCCCCCATATCCGTTGCGCAGCACGTGAGGGATCTTTTTCTGCAACCTTATGATTGTCGATATATTCTTGTACCAGCGCATGAATTTTTCGTGCCGTGGTATTGGTGATATGTTTCCCTCCCGGGTCAGTATGTACAACCGTTTTCTTTACGATTTTAGAAGTCGTTACATGCAAATCTCGACCTGCAACCATGTTGTTGGTTCCGCTTACCGATAAAGAAACTTGAGACGGGAGTTCCTCCACCTGTGGAACGGGCGTATTTAGCGCACCAACCATAGCGAACCATTTATCCCGGTGTTTAGTTAGTTCGCCCGGTGTAAATTTACGTCCCCTCGGGTGATTCGTATTGTAGTGCTCGACTTCGGCATGACAATCAAGGCATAGGGGAATGCAATTTTCTGGAGAGTCATCACCGCCCTTGTGCTGCGGCGAAATATGATGCATTTCAATCCGAACACCACAAAACTTATGGCAAATGCAGCACAACCGTCCACAGGCAACAAGTGCATCCTCTACTGTCTCTCTTGAAAAACTCATTTAGAATATCCTCCAATCGATTCCTATTCTTTCTCAAAAACCTCAATCAAATTTTTATCTGGGTCAAAGCACCTGAAATAACGCCGTTTTGTTTGACCCCAACGCTCAAGTTGGGTAGCTACATCGATTTTGTGCTCTAAAACCCAATTGTATCTATTTTGAATTTCACTTACTTCTACGTATATGAGGCTTCGGAAGCCCTCGACTCTAAATTCGGTCGCATATGATGCAGGAACAAGAACGAGCCCTTGCTGAAAAACCACCACATCCTTGGACTGTTTCTTAACTTCTAATCCTAGTAAATCTTTGTAGAACCAGATTGATTTTTCGATAACCAACACGGGAAGCTTCGGGCCGAAATTTAATTTTCCCTGATGCTCTATTTGTTGTTTCTGAGCAGGGAGAGTTTCTTTGATAGGCGTCTTTAAAATTGGCGGCTCACAGGAAAACTCACCCTTTGAAATCTTTTTAACGTAGATGGTTTGGCCATCGGAGGTGATAAGTTTCCTAGCTTCGACTTTATATTTCCCGCTACGACCAATCTGATCTTTATCACATCTTACCTTCACGATTCTTCCGTCAGGGAGTTTTGTCTCGTGTGAGTCAGGAATTAGGACCGTCTTATCGATCCAGTTTTTTATGGCAGTCCGCTTAATCGCTTTAAAGGTTGAGTTATCCTCTGCCAGAGGTCCGCTAAGTTGTAATGCGGTTTTTTCAAGGTATGCAGAATCTTGGATCTGATTTTTGACGGAAGATAGCCAAGAAGAACCATTAATGCATCCCATGATCCCTCCCGCCATAGATGCGATAGTGTCAGTATCAGAGCCTACGGCATAAGCAGCCTTTATGACCCCATTTATCGGATCTGCGGCATAACGTGATGCAAGATAAACTGCGGCGATAGCTGCTACCGTTCCTGCTCCACTAATTTGTTTATTAAAACACTGAAGCTTTTCCAGTACATCATCGTCGAAACTCAAAGCCCCCTTCGCTAGCTCAGAGAGGCAAATCGAGAGATACTCTAAAATTTCATCCTTCGCTGCGCTCCACATTACCGAGTAGGCATCAGCTTGATCATTCGCATAATCCAACCAGTCGTTGACTATTTGATTATTGGAAGGTATTAAAGACCAGTCGGCTTCCTTTGTGATTAACTCTTCAATTAGAGCACCATAATTTAACTTTGATTCATTACGGATCGCATACCATAAAGCGAAACCATAAACCAATGCTCCCAATAATGCTCGCGGGTGCCCGTGAGTAGTTATCCCATCCAAAAAGATCGATGATGCGACTTTAGAAAAATCATTATCGCAGTGAAATAAAACGTGAGGCAACGCACGCATAGCCACTCCATTGCCTCCAGCATCGAAGTATCTCTTTATATCCTGAGGCTTACGTTTGGGGTTCCACGGCTCAATTCCATCCATCCATGAATCCACCGATTTTTTTGTTGCTCCGCCACCGCCTCGCTCATAAACAGACCAAAAAGGCAGCTCAACCTGAGTGTAGAATTCCCACCAGCTATCGCCCTTCTGCAAGGACCTGCTTAAGCATAAAATGAGCTGGGTATCATCACTGTACTCACCAGCTTTTATGGTTTCCTCATGAGGAAAAAAACGCCCTCCAGAGCGACGTGACCACGTTTTTAGGTCATGCAGACGACTGTTGGTTTGTTTGGGAACTTTTGATTTACTAATTCGTTCATTGGGCCAGCCCAGTGCATCACCATAGGCAGCTCCTAACAGAGCTCCGACTGCTTTACCGGATTTAAATTTCATTGGCGTGTTATCGGTCATGGTGACCTCCATTTCTATACAGTGTTTCATTTGCTCGTTTTCCTTGCTGAATCAAGCTGGAAAGCCTTCTTCGTTGAAAAAAATCCGAAGCAATATAAATTGGTTTATCTATTGAGATTCCTTGCAGGTTTAGTCGACACAACTCGCGTTGCGCCTGCTCTTCAGACTGAACCGCTATGCCTATGATGGCTTCCAACGGGACCGGATCTTTCAGCAGTACTTCTGCTTGAATATCTGTTGGAGCTGCAGACAAATGCCCCGTCGGGCGCGAAAAGTTGATTCCCGGTGACGTGGCAGCATACAACGAACGAAATCCTCTAATTCCTGTCTGAATATGGCCGCCGCGTGAACGAGCTGCATTACAGGGGCAAAAGCATGTTTCCTGATGCCACAAATAACTGGGGTCTATGAGTAAAACAACCCAGTCCTTAAACAAACGATCATGTTCTCTTACTTTCACGAAGTAATAAGCATTCGGATACTCAATTGAGCAACAGATCAAATCATCCCTGCCATCATAACGCTCGGGATCAGTAGGGTTGTGAGGCATATCATAGCTTTGAAGAGTTCGCGTAGAACAGAGTCCATATGGGTCATCAAAAATATGTGCGAGATTTCTGGACTGAGTAAAATGACATAGTCTGGTAATTCCGCGAGTAACGGACTCCTGTTGAATTACGTTCATGGGTGTACCTCCTGATAAAGGCCACCGTCCTTAGGTAATAGCGGTGTAAGGGAGTCTGAATATAATAACAAAAGAGTTGTTTTTGCTCTAGTTACCGCGACATAGAGTAGCCTTCCATCATGTGTCAGGGCATCCTCTTCTCCATACGACTCAATATGTGTTTTGTCCGGGAGGTTTTCATCATCAAGAAAAGGGAGAATGACCATGTCAAACTCCAACCCCTTGGCAGAATGATAGGTTCCATGAAATATCCCAGGACCGTCCTTCCAAACTTTCATGTCGCGATGTAGTCGGGTCGCAGTGCCACGTAACTCTGTTCGGAAAATATTTTCTAGTGCACGGTTTTTTACCAAAATTGCGACACTTTGTGTTTTTGAGGCATTTCGAGCCGCTTGCAGGACAATCTCGATTATTTGTTCATCGTTGATGCATCTTGCTAACGTCGGGAGCGGACCATCCGCTCTGGGAGAAGTTGGTTCAACTAGGTCAGGAATATCATTAAAGAAAGGCATCCTCGAAATTGCTAGCCCCAACTGAGAGATCTGTTTTGTATTGCGATAGTTTTCTTTAAAATTCCACTGCTGGGGGATTTTCAACCCGGCTGAGCGCCAGCTCATTCGTTGACCGTATATTTGCTGAGCGACATCCCCGAAAAATGACAGCGAACCATCTGTTGGAATGGCTACAGCTAATGACCGAATCATTTCTGGAGAGAAATCCTGTCCTTCATCTACAATTATATGCTTATACATCCGGATAGATGAATCATCTTCGAATTCTTTGCGAACATGAAGGGCTATATCCTCCCAATCATACCTCTTTCCGTTTTGAGTGCGGATCTCTACATATTTTTCGAGTATTTCATACATGATGGGCCGTAATCGTCGGGATAAGCTGGTGCCAATCCGTCCGACACGTTCAACTTTGACATACTCTTCTGCTGAAGTTATTCCGTGACTAAAAATCCACCGAATTTCGTCTATGAAAAATTCGATAGGTCGTTTGAAGAATTTTGACGGTTCATAACCGTCTTTAATGTTTTTGACTGCTTGAGCTATATAGTTCTTTTGTTCATCGGAATCACTGCAGATGCAGTTATAGCTCATTTTCCCCCGGACATTCAGATAACCACGAGCAAACGTATGATAGTTTTCGATCTGAACATTTCCTAGCTCAACAGGTTTTAGGTAGTTCAGATAGGTCACCAGAGCTCTATTGAATGTCAAAAGCAGGGTTTTTCCAGCGTGCGGCATGGACGGCTCCGACAGATAAGCTGCCCGGTAGAGGGCTAGGGTAGTTTTTCCACTACCAGCTGTCCCCAGTACCGCAGTATGCCCAGAGGCAGGCATATATAATACCTCTCGCTGTTTTTTGATTGGTTTTGGCAAATTCCCAGTCATCGTCCTTCTCCTGATAGAATTTTCCAAATTCGCTGATACTCTTCCCCGGAAAGAGATGAGGATTGAGGTTTTGCTTGATCCCATACCGAAACATCCGATTGTTTCAGATAGGCTCTCGTAGTTGTAACCGTCTGACTGTCGTTCACTGCCGAATCTTTCATTATATTTCCTAGCGACTCTGCAATACTTCTGGGAACCGAGTTCATCCGAAGCAAAACACCTTCCTCCGATTGAACACCATGGTAAACCATGGCTGGGATCATATTAATCTGACGCTTGTGGGCTTCACTTAATGTGTCAAAATCAATGCCGGACAAGCGACTAAGCGCCGAAATCCCCCAAGTTCCATTGTTTGCGAGAGTTTTGTAAATGGCTTTGCAGGTTGCGGTAAGAGCTTTGGTCTGATCTTCACCGCCTTTGAAAAACTCCTTAGCAATGTCTTCAATGCTTTTGCCGTTAACCCATGCCTTCGTGATATCTGCAATTTGGCTATGTTCAAGACCTCGGCTTGTTATCTCTTCTAAGTTCCCCTTCAGTTGGGGAATCCGAAGCATAACTCCATATAAATCAGCCATACCAGAGTGTCCCCCAAATAGGCTGTCTGGTTTCCAGTCCTCCGCAGTAAGTTTGTGTTCCATCGAATTAATGCCTGCTAAAGCGCGTCCAATTCCTTCTGGAGAAAATCCAGTCATATCCGCGAGCGATGCATGTCCTGGCTTTTCCGAAAGCGTTCTCGCGTAACTTTTAGTTACCTCCAGCAATTTTTCCGCCTTTTTCTTCTGCTCCGGACGACTTTCTAGCATTCCATATCCAAAGGTATTTCGGAGCAGTTGTTCGGTGTCAGAAAGTACCGCATCTAGATTTTTCTTTTCATTCCAGAGGTGAGCAACATAGCACCGGAAATCTTCCCATTGCTCATCCTGAAAAACAACTGAGAGCTCATTGAGCTTCCCCACAGCCTCAAGTTCATCCAGCATTGTTACCAAGCGAGAGGCTAATTCCCCGGTTGCACGGGATACATATTCAATGATTTTTTGAGGTTCATTTCCTGCCGCGATACCGACAACTCCAACACTATCGTGGTTCATGCGACCAGCACGGCCTGCAAGATTCCAAAACTCACGTGGCGACATTTCTTTGCCGTAAGGATATTTGTTCGATGCTAGAAAAACCGATGACACAGGAAAATTAATGCCCTGTGCAATGGTTGTCGTAGCGCAAAGAACCTTCAGTTTGCCTTCTTCCGCAAGCCACTCCATCAAGGCTCTTACCTCATCAGACAGGCCGGAATGATGAACGCCTACTCCATATGAAAGCATGGCAATTAATTCGAAATTTGAACTGATCTCCGCCTTTAAGAAGTTTTGAACCAATACGATTTCTTCAGGTACAGGGCAAAGCTCTTGCATGGTTTCACATATTTTCCGAGCCATATTCCATACCCAATCAGTGTTATTGGCCACAGCAATACTCGTTCCGCGACCAGACATGATTCGCGCCATTGCAGCTGTCTGCAATGTAAATCCCGTCTGATTTCCCGCAGTCAAAACTTTGCTCTTTGGTACCTTGAGGGGAGCGATGCCTCCCACGGCATGCTCTCCTGAGAGGTGAATGGTTTTGGGCGTGGTTGTGAGCGTCTCGTATTTTAAGTTCCAACCGGCTTTGATCGCATCATTTGCTTCCGCCTTAAACATCCCGACAATTCGCTCGTTTGGCTTCCATGGCGTTGTTCCAAAGCTAATAGGTCGCCCTGCATTAATGTCTTGAGCCAACCAACGAGCAAGAGCCTCTGGTTTTTCAACAAACGGCATAAGCAAGAGGAAGTTGGCCGAAGTACATTCTCCTTTAATCGTAGCCAAGAGGAGTTCAATCCTTAATCCACGACTTTCGTCTTCAATATTATGTGCTTCATCCATAACCACCAAAGCGAGCGGTCGTTTAATTTTTTTATTCCGGATAACCAGTTGTAATTTTTCAGGTGTCGCAATGAGAACATCAAAAGCATCTGCGCGTTCAGTTTCTGCCAGAATATCTTCTTCAAATGCGTCGATTTCAATCGCGCCCGTCAATTGTGCCACGTTGACGCCGATTGGCTCAAAGTCCCGACGAAGCCGTCGGGTGATCTGGGCAGAAAGCGCTTTTGTAGGGGCTACATAAGCCACCCAACCCTTTCCTGACTCATCTTGGTCAAATTGGTTGAGTGCTTGCAAAATTCTGAACTGAGCCAGTAGGGTTTTTCCTCCCGAGGTTGGCATATCAACAACAATAGCTGTGGCAGCTTGGTCGAGAAGCCCCTGTTCTTGAATGGCGGCTCGCTGAGGAGGCAGCAGCTCGAATAAGGCCTGCTGCTTTGTCACCTCTTTTACAAATTTGGTAACCCTAGAGTTTATTCGTTGTGCAACCCACCAGACCGAGTCAGCAACCATTTGGCGACCTGCAACATGAAGCCATCGGATGAGGATTTCAAGTTGTGAGTCAGCACAAGCCGTCGCCGCATCAATCGCTGATTCAAAGTGTTTGTTAAGCAGGGGCGCAACGCCTGCGGGTTCGCCTTGCAACATATACTTTGCCAAAATCTCAGTCGCTTTAGCCCAGTGGTACAGACTGATCAGTCGTAACGCCATGGCTCGACTTTCCGCATTAGATGCATCGCTTAGCATCTCTGATTCATACTGAGTCTGATCCTCCCGAAGCTCCAAAATAATCACACGAATGCGATCTAGATCGTCCCATCGTTTTTTCCTGAAAAGTCGGACCCAGCAATCAAAAAGGCGAATAAGCAATCGATTATCCCAAGAGGTGTTTTCAACCGACGGGATATGAAATGCGTGGTCATTTTCATTGTACCAGCGGCGAAGATCTGTCCACCGTTCCCCGCAGTAGGCCAATGAAGAAAGATGTAAAATGTGGAATATTTTTTGATCATCTGGCGTTGGGAAATTAAAAAGCCTTCTAATTTCAAAAGCCTTATAGGCTCCCGAAGCGCATTGTGCACGAAGATCGCTATCAGTAGATGTCGGACTCAAAAAATCATTAAGGCCCTCAATTGAGGCCATTTCATAAGCTATCGCAACCCGGTCCAACAACTCATAATCCGATGTAGAAAAAGTGTAATTAAAGTGGATTTGAGCCCCGACAGCTTTATTAACCAAGAGTCGATTGGCCAAATCTGAAGCCATTGCTATTTTGTCATCGCCAATAGCCTGCAGAGCCCAATGCTGGTTAATTTTGCAAAGAGAAGGAGTTGTTACATTCATAATCCCCCTCCATTTCTGGCAGTGATAACATTATGACTCAGCGTGCCAATGCTACTTTGCGGTAAATAGAGCGCCAGTAATTCAATAACCATTTCTACATGTATATTATCTGACAGCCTCGTGACTCGAACGCGTAGGTCTTCCTGATCGGGATTAACATCCCTCACTAGAAAACCAAAAACACGGACGTTCGTTTTGCATTTTATATAATTTGAGGCGGCACGCTTAAAACGATCCTCCCATGACGATTTTTGTGCACGGAACCCAAGGTATCTAAAAAGGTCATCTCTAATTTTTACATCATCCTTCAAGTCTTCAAGTTGTTGCTTCAAGCCAGTACGACCATGCATGGCTCCCGGGGGATATTTATTTTCGGTGGAGGTTTTGACTTCTCCAAATGCAAAAAAATCATCGGTGCCGCTTGATTGGAATCCAACTAAATCAGCTCCAGGTAGACTAGAGCCAGTCTTTCGTTCATCACGACCATCCGGCCATGGGAAAAAGCAGTTTTTTTTATGGGTCAAATAAGATTCTGCCAAGGCCTCTCCGACGCGCCAGTCTTCTGGAGGCTTGGTATTGGATAAGATACGTTCAACTTCACTCTTGTGAAAATCAGTTTCAGCAAGACCAGCCAAAAGAGCAGTGATCTCCGCCAGCCCTGAATCATCAAAAACAACTTCTGACACGGGGCCTAAAAGAGCGGCATCCAATTCACTAGAACTATAGGACAGACCGTAACCGGTTACCGGTTCCGTTCCTAATTCGTATTGAATCGTTCCTGATGCAATACTCATGCTATTAGTTCCGCTGCTGGTCGTTTCTGTTTCATTCGGAATCCTAAGATATAGTTACCTTTCCTACGTGAATTAATCTTATTGATCAGCACCTGCTCCACCTGATCGGATCCAATCATCCACTTCGCCTTTTTTGAATTTCCATAACCGACCAATTCGATGAGCGGGCATATTCTTTTCAGAAATCCATTTATAAATCGTATCTCGAGTGACACCGAGATAGTCTCTAATCTCATCTACAGATACCCATCTATCGTCAATCATATGCGTTCCCTGCATCGTCAAATCTGCAAAAATTCATAGCGCAAACATATCGCACTTATTATTTGAAAAGATTTAAATATACATGACGGTGACAATAAATCAACAAATCTAACCTGCTTTAACCGTGTTTAAGCTCATTACTGCCCGATCCAGTTCCCGCAATGGATGCGCATACCATTACGGAGGAAGTTGTACCGATAGCTCCATGCACTGAAATTTATATTTTCTGTACTTATATTCACTAACACACGGTCGTATAGGCTCGTTCCGGTAGGGACGAATCCCTCCAAACGATCGATTGGCGGGAGTTGGATTTCGGGATTATCAAAAGTCATCAGTTCGCCATGGATGAGATCCCAGTCGCCATCCGGTTGGAGCATGGCGTTTCCCGGTAATTCGATGTTGTTCTGTATTTGAGTGTCGACCAATGGATCGGTGGTTCCATACGCAAGGATACGACAGTCCGGTATTTCCAATGCGGGGAATCCGGCGGGCAAATGGTAGAGCCTGCCCCAAGTGGTTGCAGGTTCAATGTGGACGGCCTGCGAGCAGAAACGATCATGGTTCCAGTATCCTCGTTTGAGGGTTCCGTAAACAAAGATGCGTAGCTGTTGGTTTGTATTCATGCGATCACTCCATCGGGCAAGGTTCCTTTACGTTCCTGACAAATAAATTTGAAGGGCTGCTGCTCCCACTCCTGCAGGTTTTCATGGTTAAAACGCAGCATGGTAAGTGGAGGGATGTCGAGGTCCCGCCAGCCGCACAGGTCATCCAGCGCGGAATCAATGAGCTCAGGTTCGGAGGCGTAGAGCACCGCTCGGTGTTTGCGGCTGTAGCGCAATGTGAGCGGCTTGTTCCCTTTGAGTACGGTAATGGCTCGGGGATCGTGCCGGGAGGCCAACACGGCGCTCATCTGGCCGCGACAAAGGCGCAGGGCTTTTCGGAAGCCTGCACAATTAAACTCTCGGGCTGAGTCAAAACAGTCCGCCAGTCGGAAAATCAGCTCGCTATCCACCTCGGCATAGCGTGGCAGTTGAAAACGGCAGAACAGTTGGTCGGCGTTATAGATGGTTCCGTTGTGTGTACCGATGATGTTTCCCGCCCGAATGGGATGGTTGTTGCGACTGTTGGTTTCACTTCCCCGTGTGCGCCAGCGGGTATGCCCCATGAGGACGGTGGTGTGATTATTGACTTCGTCCATTACTGCGCCGAAAGCCGGATCGCGGACGACCCGATGCGCTCGAAATGGTCGCTTGAAGAGCTGGAACTGTCCGTCGGTTTGAAGAAGTGCCACTCCGGAGGCATGCGGTCCGCGCCGTTCGCAATGGAGCAACATGCGCAGGAAGACCTCGTTCAAAAATTCGCGTTCGGCTATTCGTCGGCGCTTTTTCCCAAAGATGATGCCTACTTGTCCGCACATGGTGTGTCGCTCCCATTGTTGGTTTGGGGGAAAAAGATCTTCGGCTCCCCGATGATAAACTCCACGTATTCCACAAGGTGGTCTTGGGTCCAAAGAGCGACCTCGGGATAGCCCATCTCGCGGATCAATTTGATGGCTACGGGAACATCGAGCATGTTGGTGCGACCGGAATCGCGCACCGCTTCGATAGCTTCCTGAAACTGGTCAGGATATGGCGATCCGATCTCATCCTGCAAAAATTCCACCAAGCCGTTTTGCGCCATACGGGTGAAAAATTCGGCGGAAGCTTGTTCGGGATCGTCCGGCAGAGGCTTCCCGCTTTCGCCGTCGATTTTGGAAAGCACCCGAAGCTGATATTCCCTAAGCGACAGGTCGGTGGTGAACGGCGTTTGATGGTGCATCTGTTCGGCGACTTCAAGGCAGGTGGATGCCTGCAGGATTCTGCCGTCGGCGGGGATCGGTTTCCCGTCGAACGTCATGGAATGGATCTGTATTTTCATGGTTGTTCCTCCTGTTAAACAGAGAGGCCGGATGTGGATCCGGCCTCTATGGGTTGCGTTGTGGTTTCTGCGGGTTGTGGTCGCCCGCGTTTAAAGGCGGCATCGCCGGGCATGTTCTTCATCAAATGCAGACGGGCGGTTTTGAACTCGTCGCCGATTAGGCCGAGGTGAAGCAGGAAGACACGGAAGTCATATTTCGCGCTCTGAATATTAAAATCCCGTTTCCGGCTCGAAGCGGAACGGGCATTGAGAGCCTTGGCGGCGATGCCCAAACAGAACTGCAGGTAAGCTTTGATTTTTCCGGCGTGGAGCGTGGATTCAAACCAGCGGAACTCGACGGTGCCGCGATACCAAACATTGTGAAGGTTGAGGCCTCGGTAACGCGTTCGGTCATAGTGTTGCGGTTGGCTGTTGTGGTAGCCATACCAGATGCGGTTGAGCTCCGCTTTGGTCGCGGGGCGGTGTTGTTCAATACTGCGGATCAGGTCGTCACTGACCGGACGGGTGTATTGGCTAAGACGGTTGGAGCTGATGCCGAGGGCGTGGAGGATCAGCGGTTCTTGCTTGTAGACCATTTTGGCAAGGTTCCCCAGCTTCCGGCCATCAAAGGGTTCCGCATCAATATGGATATGTATACCGCACTGGCTGTTTACTTTTCCTCCGGCCCGCCGGACAGCTCGGACGATTTCCTGAAACTGGGGAATGTCATCGTAGGTTAAAACCGGACTGACCAGTTCCGCCCGCAGGTGGCTGGGTACACCGGAAAGCGAGGCATCGTTGACGATCTTCCATTTGCGGCCCCTCAGGTCTTTTACTTCCCATGGGTCGTAGCAAGAAGGATAGCCAATGTGCCGAACCGTACCGCCGACCACCGAATGAACCGCCCGGGCGATCTTCTCGCGGGTTCGTTTGACTGTTTCAATCTCAATCCCGAATCTAAGCTCTCTTAAGTCCATCCTGTTTCTCCGCTCGTGTTTCTTCTCGTTGCGGGGCAATCTGTTACCCCGCCCTTTATGGTGTGCATACACGCTCTGAATCGGAGACATAGCAAGTAAAAGAACACAGAAAGCAACTCGCTAACACATTGGGATGAAATATGTTAGCGAGCAGTCGATGCTACTCTTTCGAGAGCAGATCGTTATGGATGGCGATGTTGCGGGATTCATCCTGCTTTAGCTTTTCGAGGAACGAGGAGCAGTCCTCGGCATCTTCGAGCGGCAGTCCCAGTTCGGTTTCCAGCCGATACAGCCGCTGGTGGAGGTTTTCGATCAGATTGAAGGAATGGTCCCGGACCAAACCTTCCCGTTTTTCCTGTGGAGACGGGATGAACTCGGTCATCCCGCCCCGGCGTTGAACAATCATCTCACGGCCTCCATCAGCTCAATGTTGCGCCAAGGGTGTGAATTCTCGGATACGCTAACGCAGATCCAGTCAGCTCAGCCTTATAACGCACTTTTGTTCCCGCTGGATCGGTGAAGGTTCTGGCCAGCGTGTATTCCGTCCAGTTTTCATCGATGGGCCGGGTATCGTCAATGGCCATTGCCTCCCACGTTTCACCGCCATCATTGGAGGTGAACCACAGAACACTGGTGCCGCTCGGGATATCCATCTGGGCATATACTTTCGTCGACTCCACTCCTTGCGTAAGTTCGTTCTCGCGGGTCAGGTAGATGCCCGTTGTTTTATTGAGATATCCGATCAGGTTGACATCGCGGAAGTTGAGCGCGGGCGTATCGTTATTCATGGCGGAGCTGAACCGGATCCTAACCAGCACGCTTTCGGTCAGGTTCGGCAGGCGTTCCTCTTCCGCCGGAACAACGGCGTCCCACGTCTGGCCACCGTCGGCGGAATATTCCCACACAAGGTTGGTGCCTTCCGGGATCGCGGAATATTCATCGATGTTCAGATCGGAAAACTGCACGCCATTGAGCGGCTGGAACTGAACGGAGCCCTCATTCTCGAACTCATAGCCATAGAGCTTCAGCGTGAGGTCGGAACCGTTGAGTGGAGTCCAGGTTTCAGCGTTGGAGCTTTCCAGCAGCACACCTTCCGCATAGCTCTGGCGAGTGATGATGCCTGAACGACCGGTTTTCCCGAGTGTGGCGGTGCGCACCTTGTAGTTCGTGCTGTTGGTCAGCAGGACGACCGCATAGCTGGTATTGGCTTCCGCATAGAACGGATCATCAAAGGCAATCTTGGTTTCGCCACCCAGATTAATTTCTGACGGAGCGATCACCTTTTCCGCAAAGATGGTGTCGTTCGGTAAGCCTGTGGTCACGCCGCGAATCTGCACCGTAACCGGAATGGACGGATCACGCTCTGTGAACTGAATGCCTATGGCCGACAGCACCCGGTTTTCAGTAAAGCTGAAGGTCTGAGCCAGTGGATCGCGCCGTACAAAGATCGTGCGGGTTCGCCAGACCGTCCGCACCACCGGCACACGGACAATCCGGGTGATGATGTTGGTTTGAATGAAACGCTGAATGCGGGTGATAACCAGCGGATCGTTTACCTGCAGGCTGGTGCGGGCGGTGTACTGGCCGTCGGTCATCTCCACAATCCGGTTTCCGTTACGAGCCGTCGTGGGAATGGTGAACGAAGCGGATACGCGCCCGGCATCGTCGCTGGACAGGTTGCTTGCCACGATTCGTCCGTCGCATCGCAGCACAATGCCGGTTCCACTTGGCGTAAAGTTGATGCCTGTCACCGCAACACCCGTTTGACCGCGACGTCCGAGATTTGGTGTGACCTGTAGCATTGCAGGCGGCTTGTCGAATACCGCGTATGGGTTAATGTTGCGCTCTTCCGACCAATCGCTCTGGTCCAACAGCACTTCTTCCGATCCGGGAAGGAGCGCAAGGCTGCCAAAGAATTCAGCATCGCTGTTGCCTTCATCGACTTCAAGCGGCATGGAAACCGCCGTACGATCCGGAGAGGCGAATTTTTCCAGAGCGTTCACCCGGGCATCCCAATCGGCGTGATAAACATCGGATTGCGCCGTATTGGAAAAGTCATCCGAGTAGATGCCTTTCTTCGACTGCGCATCGCGGTTTTGCAGTTCGTTGTTCATCTGATACTGCGCATCGTTGTATTTCAGATCCTCTACGTCTTTGATGATTTCGTGGATCTGATCCATGGTGATTCGCGTTAGACCAAAGTTACGAATGGTCATGATGGTCGAGTTCGGCGGGCAGTCGATGCTGCACAATCCGAGCGTGTTCTCTGGAACAATCGGCAGTTTCGGAAAATCAGCTGGAGCGCCTTCAAGGCGTTTAATTTCACGACTGGTGGCATAGATGATGTCCTTGCGCCCGAGATAGTATTCATAATCAACACTGCAATTGGATCCATTGACCGGTTGCTCGCCTAATGCGCCGTGCCCGAAGTTCACGACGTTGAGGTTGCCCAATTCGATCTGGGCGGAAGACATGGAAACCGACGACGTATTGGCCGACGGAGGATTAACGCCGCTGGGTTCATCGACACCATCATCGATGTAGGAGACCGCTTCGTTGCCCAGTTCCTTTATTCGCTCAAAGCTGATTCGCGAGCCATTAATTGTCGCCCGGTAAACTCTGTAGCCGTTAGCTCCATTTACCGGAAGCCATGAAAGACGGTTCAGCTCACCCGCCTCTGTCATCCGAGAAAACACACGCCCGGCATCAAAGGCCGTTTCCCCAGAACCATCAAATGCAGTTACCATGTAGTGATACGCTCCCGCCGCCGGGTGTGCGTTCTGGCCGAACCAGCCGCCGTCCACATAATCTTCGCCTTTGACCATCTGCTTGGTGTAGGTCCAGTGCACGGTGTAGGTGGTGCCGATGGCCGGTTCATTGCCGGAGCCGATCCAGTCGACCTGATTGCCAGACTGCTGCCAATCCACACCTTCCTGAAAAATGGTTGCGCCTTGGCTGACCTCCAGAATGTCTACCACGGGATTAGGATCGAGCAGATCTTCGCCTCCGCCGACCGAACCACGAGTCACATTGGCGGTGATCTCCACAATGGCTTCCACCTGCGTCGATTCTTTGAGCGGGGTGGAGTTTACCGGATACTGCCGCTGGCTAATGTTGTAGGTTTTCTGTTCACCGCGCACCGATTTGATGGCAACCGATTTAGGGATCAGTGTGGACGTCGGCATATCTCGCTGATGCCGGAAACCCTGAATATAGGCGCGGCCCGCGTTGGTAATCACCTCTACATCGTTTTCATCCAACGCGCCGAGGAAACTGTCGAATCCGTCGACCAGATAACTTCCCGCCTGATCAAAGGTACGCTCCGCCAGATTTTGCAGGAGTGAGTTAAGACCTTCTGCTGCGGCAAAAGAAAGTTGGTCTTCGGTGATGGAGGAAACGGTGATCCGGCTTCCGGGGAGCGTGCCGAGCAAATCCTGTAGGACAAGGTTAGATTTTTCCTGCACGGTAGCGGTGACATCACCTGTGGCCCGGTCAAATTTATAGATCGGCACCACCTTCCGCTCCGTCACATTGTTGGGTAACGTCTGGCCAGATGTGTCGGAGGGCTTCAGCGCCAGCACCCACTTTTCGCGCTCTGCAGTCGGTTCGCCGGTTGCCGGATTAATCAGGGCCGCATCCTGCGTGTAGCCATAGTTGTATTTGAGCAGTTCAGCATAGACGTAATCTGATCCGTCCATGGTACCCGGATCGTAGGTCAGCGTGGCTCCGTTAACCATTTCTACATGACCGTCGATATAGATCATGCCCTGCGTGAGGGTCAATTCATTCGCCAGCACGGTCACATCCAGCCCGCTCAGAATCGCCCCCTCCTTAAAGAGGATATCGGCAATCTTGCGTCGCTCGAGATTGATCAGCTCCTGCTGTTCATTCAGTTCCGAATCGAGCAGATCTCGGTCCTGATGATAGCGGATCCGTTTGTAATTTTTGGCCGGGTCGAAGGTTTCTCTTGAAATACTCATGGTCGTTTCACTCCTGTTGCTGGGTTAAATTTTGATGATTCCGACCAGCTCCACGCGGGTATCAGAAATCTTGTTAAAATCGGGAATGTTCTTCACTTCATACAGATAGCCCGAGCGCAGCACTTCTCCGGTCGGGTTGGAGTCCTGATCAAAGAAGCCGCCTGTGGCGAGATCGCCACTCACACTGGCTACAAATTTCACGTCACCGCCGAAGAAGCCGTATTCGCGAATGGTGATGCCGTTTGCTTCGGCTTCTTCAAAACGGAAGAAAATACCGATGGTGTTGGTCTCTTGAGCGGTCTCCAGGTATCGAACTCCGTTGACCACCAACGCACCTTCAGCATCCTCCTTGAGGAAGGTTCGTTTGTAATAGCGCTTTCGGGCCTGCTCATTTTTGAGGGCTGTCTGTTCGATAGTCGGTGCGGGCGGGTTCTGCGGATCGACGAACGTTTCATCTCCATCGCCGATGGCGCAGTGGGTAATGCCTTCCACTGCTTGTCCGATTAATAATTTGGCCGTTAGTACGCGGCCTGATTTTACAATGAGTCCCAATGCCATGGTTATCTCCTTATGTCTGAATCTCGTGTTGTTCGTTAATAATCACATTGAAAACGGTCAGCCCGGCCTCAGCGGTGCGGGCGACTATCTGCTTAAGGTTCTGAGCGGAATCGGCAACCAACGACCGGGGTGCGCTGATCCGGAACGTGGTGTCTAATACCTGTTGCCGAGAATGCGTTACCCGCACTGCAGCAGACGAGGACTGATGCAACGCCCATGCGATAGCCAGTTGCAGATCAGTTGGTGCCTCGATCTCATTTCTAGTGACCTGTTGGAGGTCGCAATTAACCCGCCGTTCACCCGAAACGAGTACCCGAGCATCTGAACCGACTGCATAATCCTGCCCGACGATGAACTGTGCATCCGCATCCCATTGGGTTGCGGACCGAACCACCAGCGACGTATCTGTTGTCAGTTGGAATGCAGGCATCGTTATACAATCGGGTTTTCTGTTCCGGTGAGACTTAGTTTGATGTCGGTTTTGTTTTGGACGGGGGTGTTGGGAAGCACCGTACAGCGCCGCCAGAATGAAATCGTCTGGTCGTGGGTTTTGGCTCCGAGGTTGAGCGGTGCGCTTTGCGTAGCGGCGTCAAGCTCGGCCTGCGTAGGCGCGAGCTTGTACCAGACCGATTCGTCCGTTTCGAATTCATCAATGGGGTCCATGACCAGTCCGGTGTAATCGTAGCCGGAATAGACCACGGCATCATCAGCATGAGCGGCAGGCACGGTATTGGAAACAGCGCGGCGCACGGTCAGTGATGTGGTACCGCCTCCGGAGAGGATCTGCATCTGTTCGGCTCCGATGATAATAAATTCCGCGTCGGCAAAACGCGGCTCCTCCAGCTCAATGTCGCTCTGGATGTCATCAATCGGAGCGGCCAGTGTGGTTTGTTCGTTGGCCACAAAAATTTGCCGGTCTTTGATTTCGCCAGCGGTGCCGTTGTAGTTTTCTGCATCCGGATTGCTGAAATCGCCTTCCGAAATTTGCTGTGTCAGTTGTGCATCAAGATATAGATGTATTGCCATGGAGACTCCTTAAGCAGGCCATTTGGTTACGGTGTATTGGTTCGTTGCGCTCTCTACAGAGGCGGTTTGCTCGTCGTTTAAATCCCGCTGACGGAATAGCC
>JADGFE010000291.1 GCA_016744085.1 Kiritimatiellales bacterium
ACAGACCCTGTAGAGCTGATATAATTCTGCGCGGTTGCCTCATAGATATAGACTCCTTCATACAACTCCACTTCATATTCGCCCCGGCTGTCCGTGATTTGCTGAGCAACAATCGAACCTCCATAGTTCCGACGAATGGTTACCAGTACACCGGAAACAGCGTTTGTGCTCAATGCGTCAATCACAGAACCCTGAAGCGTCACGTTTTCACCGAGATCGAGAACATAGTCGGGGTGATTGGCAAACCACGATGGATCGCGCACCTCCACCTGCAGGTAGCGCAGGGTGTTTTGATTTCCAGCATCCCGCACCATGATCATTGCATTTCCGACCTCCATTCCGGCGGTCAGCACACCATCTTCAGAGACCTCTGCCACGGCAGGATTGGAGGATTCAAACTCCACCAACCGCTCCGAACCGCGCATCGATAGCGGAATAACCTGCATCTCATCGCTCTTTGAGAAGCGGATGCTCTGAGGAAAAATGTTCCAATAGTTCAGCTCACTCATGTCGGCAATCCTTCGCTGATGACCGGTGCGCCATACACTTCAACCTGCACATAACGGATGCTATCAAATGCATCAGATCGACCGACAATAAGAACAGCCGCCCCCGGTTGCATGCCACAGGTCACCACGCCAGCCTCGTCTACATCGGCAATCATAGTGTTGGATGAAAAGAACAGCGGAGCCTCCACATCGCCCCGAAGCGAAAGCGGAATGGACTGCAGTTGATCGGACGTGGAAACACGGATCAATTTTGGAAATACATCCCAATATGTAGTGGCTGGTTGTTGGTTCATGGTTTCTGGATCCTGAAATTAGCTGAGTAAGTGGTTTGGGCTACCCGCGATAATCACCGCACCACAGCCACATTGATCGCCGAGCCGCGCATTGGGTTGGCCTTCGGTCAGTGTAGTTGTGCTGCCGGTTACAATGGAGGTAACCCCGTGGCCGGGTATTGGGCAGACATGCAGATCGCCCATTCGGGCAACGGGTATGCCGTTCACCATGGTGCGGGTGGCTGCGGAAATGATAACACCGCCGTGGCTACTGCCGTCTCCGAGACGAGCCTGCGGTGTGCTCATGATTTCAACTTCATAATCAGGTTGATGAGATAACCGATCAGCCCGCCGACAGCGGTGCCAATCCCCAATGCAAGACCGAGCACTTTCCACATGGTATCCACACCTACTTTGGTGCTGATCCGACTGTGAAGGCGATCAATCTCTTCGGCGTGACGATGCAGATCCGAATGAATGCCGCGCACCAGCACATCCACATTTTCCTTGTCGGATTTCTTTTCGATTTCTCGTTCGATTTTTTCGAGACGATCCTGAATTTCCTGCCGATGGGTTTCGAGAATACCGCGAAACTCCTTCCGCCATGTTTCAAATGTGCGGGCCAGCAGCTCTTCCGATGCGCTTAGTACACTTGGTTTAGTTTCGTTCATTTAAGCTCTCCTTATGGGTTAATCAAAACTTGGCTGGTGGATTGGATGATGATGTTGCCGCCGACGCCATCCATGAAAATGAGGCTTCCCGACTTGTCCGTTGCGCTGATGCTTTCCATACCCGATGCGGCATTGAGCGTGACGGTTTGTTTTGCTTTATCGCTCAGCCGGATCATTTCCCGACCAGTCGTGGAGTCGATCAGGATTTCCTGTGTTCCGTTGAGACCCCAGATGTGAACCTTTTCACGTCCTTTGGTGGTATCGATCAGAATCTTTTGCCAGCGGGTTCGGCCTTTATCACAGGAGAGGATGTGAACCTTTTCCTCATCCTTCCAAGCTTCTAAGACAACCTGCTGGCGACAGAGGTCGGTCAATTGGATCCGCGCCTTTGCATCGACAATCTGAGAGGCGATATCAAGCTGGTCGCCGCGCTCAGC
>JADGFE010000292.1 GCA_016744085.1 Kiritimatiellales bacterium
ACTTTGGAGACCCGCACATCCGCTATGCCGCATCACAATAATTTCGTGCCGGAGCAATAGTTCCGGATGGTCGCGTTGTTCAATCGATGCAAAAAAAGCATCCATGTCGACATGCAGAAAAGTCGTTCGAGGTTCTTTCATGGTTTTAATATGGAATATAATCTATGCATGGATTATTGCTTTTCATTAAGCGGGATTTCCTTAAACTAGTTTTCAAAATAAACTAAACTTACGGTTGATGCCATGGAAGACAAAACACATGCTCAGGATGGGAAGAAGGATGCGAACGATGTAATCCTTGATCTCAACTTTGTTCCCCAGTGGGCGCGCAAGCCACCGGGCGAAAATCACTATAGTAAAAAGAGCTACGTCGACAAAGAGCGTTCGCCTCGTCGTGACGAGCGCCGTTCTTCCCGTGGCGAAGGCCGTCGGGATGATCGTCCTCGCCGCCCGCGTTCGGACCGGCCAGATCGCCAGGAGCGTTCGCGTACACCGAGTGAGCCCATTAAAGAGCTCCCGGTTACGGTATCTTTTCTTCCCGAGCAAAAACGATTGGCCTCGCTGGTTAAGCAGATGCATCATTCCCGCCGGGCCTTTCCTCTGATGGATCTGGCCAACCTTCTGGTACACGATGCTGAAGGGTATCTCGTGAAAATAGAGGTTAGTAAGGGAGCTCCTGATTTTGAATTGTATCAATGCAAACGGTGCAAAGCGGTTTCATCTTCTGAAGAGCTCATCAAGCAACACGTCATGTCGACGCATCTGGCGGACATTTACGAAAAAGAAGAAATCGAAGCCGAGCCGCCTTCTGGCAGTTTTCCGGGCGTTGCCCGTTGCCGTAAAACCGGAATTTTGCTGGGGCCGCCTAATCACCATAGCTACACTGAAAAGCTGAATGAAGTTCATCAGGCGCGGTTTGCCCACATGTCGCTGGAAGACTACAAGCGTAATGTTGAAATCGTAAAAGACGAAGAACTGGTTGAGCAGTGGAAGGAAGAAAGCCGGAAGAAGACGGTCTATAAGTTAAAGTCTGATCCGGAAGCCGAACCGGTTGATCACCGCCGTGCTGAGCTTGATTTTGCGAAGAAGGTTCCGGAACTGTACGAAACAACGCATCGTGCCGTCGTGCCAGCCAAAGTGGCGCAGAGCTTAACGGATCGGAATGTGACCCATGCCATTCGCCAGATCTGGTCGAAGGAAAGTCGCTTTCCGCTTTCGATGTCTTTTGCCATGCGTGCGGCCTTTCGTCATATGCATCTTTATATGTTCAAGGCCGGAAAGATTAATTTTGTAACGCATATTAAGCCGAATCCGGTTAACCCAGAAAAAACGATCGAAAATATTGCAGAGGTGCTTGTTTTCCTTAAAGACCATCCCGGTTCAACGCGTAAGCATTTGTTGGAAGTTTTGCATCCATCTCTTGATCCGGCTTCCAGAGAAGCCAAGGACGCTCTTCAGCCGTTGGGTTGGCTTATCGAACGGGGGCACATCATTGAATTCTTCAATGGAACGCTGTCTGTTCCGCTTGGTAGTCGTCGCCGCTAATCAGCGTCCATTTCGTATGAAATGGACGGCTGAATTCCCAGCTGCTTGTGGGTGAGTTGCATGACCTGTTCTATGCAGAGCGGGTCTTTTGCATAGACCGGAATATCGATTTCCCTGAAGGGATGAGCGATGTGAATTCCGGTTTTATTTCCAACCTCTACGTCGAGCGCCGCTTGAGCATAAGTTTCTGCCATTTTTTCAGGGCTGATGGAAAATAGCGCTTTTATGGTATACAAATTTTTGGCCTCATCCGCAGAATCGGTGGGCCGATTCCGGCTCGGGCAACCCTCCCATTGTGTGAAACAGGGCGATTTTCAGCACTTCGTAGCTTCGAAACCCGT
>JADGFE010000003.1 GCA_016744085.1 Kiritimatiellales bacterium
TTGAGCGGATGGACTTCGTTGAGTAGGGTTTGAATTCGCACCGGGCATACTCCTTCTGTGTAGTGTCGTTTTCGTCGACAACACATTACAGATAAGTTGCTCGGTGTGTTAATCATTCATTTACCCACTGATTTGGCGGAAGACCCAGAAAAATCTACAAGGGGAATTGAAGAAGCGGTTGAAGCCTTAAGAAAACAGCAGAAGTAAATTCAATACCCAAAAGGAGGACGCCTAATGCCCAAAAGCTTCATTCCAGCACACGGCGGCTACCAAGACCTGCTGTCTTATCAGCGGTCAGTGGTGGTGTATGACTTGACGGTGGTTTTTTGCCGCGATGTATTTCATAAGTTTGATCGGACGATTGATCAGATGGTGCAGGCGGCGCGGAGCGGGAAGCAAAATATTATTGAGGGTAGCATGGCCTCGGGGACGTCGAAAGAGACGGAGATCAAGCTGACGAATGTGGCGCGCGCGAGTTTGGAGGAGTTGCTGGAGGACTACCGCGATTTCTTACGGACGCATCAGGCGGAGGAGTGGGATAAGGATAGCAAGGAAGCGTTGTTTGTGCGCAACCTCGCGAGCGGAAAGGTTCAGCTGAAACAGGGAAATGGGACGAAGGAGACTCAGGTGACAGATGAGACGAATGAGACGAATGAAAAGAAAAATACGTCGCCTCAGTCGCCTGCGTCCCATTCCATCACCTATGATACGTTTCGCCCTTTTGAAAACCGCCCGCATACCGTACGAGCCAACATGGCCATTTGCCTGATTCACCAGACCAACTATCTACTCGATCAACAACTTCGTAAACTGGAGCAGGATTTTCTGAACGAAGGCGGACTGCGCGAGCGGATGTATAAGGCGCGAGTTGATGCCAGAAAGAACCCGAACCAATGAAACCCTCATTTCCTCATCCTAATTTTGTGACCTCTTGTGCCTTTTCGTGACTAAATGAATTCCAGCCAAGCACCGCCTGACGGCAGAACAGCAAACCGTTCCTTTTTGTGACATTTTGTGGTTAAAAAGAAAACACTATGAAAATACTCGAACTACGTTTTAAGAACCTGAACTCGCTGTATGGCGAGTGGTGTATTGATTTTACCGATCCGGACTTTGTGGCGGATGGGCTGTTTGCGATTACGGGGGCGACGGGTTCGGGGAAGACGACGATTCTGGACGCCCTCTGCCTGGCGCTTTATGGCCAGACGCCTCGGCTGGGTAAAATGACGCAGAGCGACAACGAAGTGATGTCGCGCCAGACGGGCGAATGTTTTGCGGAGGTGTTGTTTGAGGCCGCGTCGGGGACCTATCGCGCAACGTGGCATCAGCATCGATCCCGCAAAAAAGCCGGCGCGCCTTTGCAGTCGCCCAAGCGGGAAGTGGCGAAGGGCGATGGCACCATTCTGGCTGAAAAGCTGAAAGACGTGCAGGAGCAGGTGGACCGGATTACGGGCATGAGCTTCGATCGCTTTACGCGCTCGATTCTGCTGGCGCAGGGCAGTTTCGATACCTTTCTGAAGGCCAATGCCGACGAGCGCTCGCCGATTCTGGAACAGATTACCGGCACCGAAATATATTCCGATATTTCCAAGGCGGTGCATCAACGCAACAGCACTGAAAACCAGATGCTGAATGAACTAAAGGCCGGGCTCGGCGGCATCCAGCTGCTGGATGGCGAAGCGCTGGAACAGATTCGGTTCGATCTTAAACAGGTTCAGGATCAGCATAAGGAAGAAGCCCGAAAGCGCGATGCCGCCAAGGCCGCGCTGGATTGCATAGGTCGCATCCAAACCTTGGAAAAAGCGTTGGAGGACAATCGGGCGGAACAGAAAATCTTGTGCGAGGATAATAAGGTCTTCAAACCCGATGCCGAACGTTTGGCCGCCGCGCGACGCGCCCAGCCGCTGGCGGTCGCCCATGCGAAACTCGTCAACCTGCGCAACGATCTGTCCAAAACCACTACTGATCTGATAGCCGCCACCGACGCCCTACCTGATTTGGAAGAACAGCAAACCAACGCATCCTCCGCATTTGATACCGCCGCCAAACGACTCAAGAATGAAGAGATTGTACAGAAAGAATTGGTTCCGGTCCTAACGCAAACGCGCGCGCTCGACACACAGATCGTCGGGGGCTTGACCACTCAGGAAATGGAAAAGTCCACGCTCGAACACTTGCAGGGCGAACAAACGGCGTTTCGTGAGAAGGAAGCGGAGAACAAAGCTGACCTCGAAAAGTTCCAAGCCCAATACGGCAAAGCCGAAGCCTACCAAAAGCAGCATGCGCAGGATGCTGAACTGGTTGGGCAACTGTCCGCGATTTTCCAATCATTGGAACAGTTGAAACGATTGACCGACGAAATGGGTGCAGCCAAAAAAGCGGCAAAGGACACTGCAACTTCGGCGAAAAGGACCACCGAAATCGCTGCCGAAGAAGCGGATAAGCTATCGGCCGCGCAGAATAAATTTACTGAGACCGAAAACTCGAAGGAGAAAATCGACACCGAACTCGTGCCTCTTCTCGACGGAACCGACTGGCGAATCCGGCTGGAAGAAATTCGGCTACGAATCGAAATCGAACAACGGATTTTAGAAACCAGCGAGACGGTAGAGGCCAAAACCAAAGAGGCCGCTGCTGCGGAAGAAGCACTCGTTCTGAAAAGGAACAAACAGAAGAGCCGCCAGCGCGAACAGGAGCTATTAGTAGATAACCTGCACCTGCAGCAAAAAATCGAAAGCCTCGAAGCCGAACGGAAAGCTTTATCCGATGGCCAGCCATGCCCGCTTTGCGGTTCTATGGAACATCCCTATGCCGCAGGACTCCCCGCCCCGGCAACCAGTTCGCTTGAAAAGATTAATGCCGATCTTTCCGAACTCGCCAATCTGATTAATACCCTGACCGAAAAACAGTCTGCGGCCAACACGCTATGTAAAACGCTCCAGACTTCGCTCATAAAAGATCGGGCGGAACTTCAAAACCTCGCGCCTGGCAACGCGGAAGATGCGGAGAAAATTGCGAGCCGCATCGAACAAATTGAAAAACTGGAGCAGAACGAAAAAGAAGCTAAGACCGCGCTGGACGACGCGCGCGAAGCATTAAGCCGACAAAAGCTGTTGGAGCAAACCGCGAAGCAATCCGCTGAAACCGCAGAAGAAAAGGTTGAGTCCGCAGAAGCCCTGAAGGATAAGGCCGTATCCGATCAGGAGGCCATTGGCATTCAGTTAGAACAGAGCATCGAACCGTTTGGAATTGGGCTGTCGACCGAAACGGCTATGCAGCTTACCTCCCGCCGTGATCAATGGGTGGATGCGGAAAAGAAAACGGTGGAGCTGAAGCAAAGCATCTCGAATCTGCAACTCACCCTTACAAACCAGACAGAACAAATCGCACAACACGAAACACGTATTCAGAAACAAATGGAAACGATGACCGAGACCCAGTCCACCATCGACTCGTTGATGGCAGAGCGGGAATCCCTTTTTGGAGATCGCAACCCCAACACCGTGGAGCAGGAAGCTCTGGCGACCGTCGATGCTGCGCGTAAAAAGACCAACGCCGCGCAGACCCAGCTGGCCGAAAGAAAACAAGTCCTGTCGCTCGCGCGGCAGAAGATCCAGACATTGGAAGAAAGTAAACAGGAGACCGAAGAGCAGCGGACCGAAAGCGAGCCGCTCTTTTTCCAATCATTGGAAACCGCTGGTTTTGAAGGCGAAGCCGCCTTTCTTTCCGCCCAACTCGACGATGCGGAACAATCCACACTCGAAGCCCGCACCGATGAACTGAAGCAACGGCACGCCCGCCTCTCGGCGTTGGAAACCGAAAAGACTCAGCAACTTCAAGTCGAGCGGAAACAGGAGCACATCGACTCCTCTCCCGAAAAACATACGGTTCTCGTGGAGTCCTGCATTGGATTGCAACAGGAAATCGGCGGGTTTAAAGACCGGATTAAGGCCAATGAAAAAGCTCAGGCGCTTCATGCCGAGAAACTGGACGGGATTGAAAAACAACAGACGGAGTGCAACCGATGGGGCGCGCTGCACGAACTGATCGGCTCAGCCGACGGCAAAAAGTTCCGCAACTTTGCTCAGGGGCTCACCTTCGAACTCATGGTCTCGCACGCCAATCGCCAGTTGGCCAAGATGAGCGACCGTTATCTGCTCGTACGCGATATCAACCAGCCCTTGGATCTCAATGTGGTGGATAACTATCAGGCGGGCGAAATCCGACCCGTAAAAAATCTATCCGGTGGAGAAAGCTTCATTGTGAGTCTGTCGTTGGCGCTGGGTCTCTCAAAAATGGCGAGCAAACACATTCGGGTGGATTCCCTCTTTCTCGACGAAGGCTTCGGAACGCTCGACGAAGATGCACTCGAAACCGCGCTTGAAGCGCTCGCGGAGCTCAAGCAAGACGGCAAGCTGATCGGGGTGATCTCGCATGTTGACGCACTTAAAGAGCGTATTGGAACACAAATCAATGTACACACTACCAGCGGAGGCCGCGGTCGATTAAGCGGCACCGGAGTTACGACAATTTAGATAGGAAAGGAAAAGATATGAATTCAGCACAATGGTTTGAGCGCGCAGAGAAGGTGATTCCCGGTGGAGTGAATAGTCCGGTTCGCGCCTTTAACGGCGTTGGCGGAACGCCCGTCTATTTTAAATCCGGTAAAGGCGCCAAAGTTCAGACGGAAGACGGCACTGAACTGATCGATTTCTGTGGATCCTGGGGCCCCCTCATTCTAGGGCATGCCCGGGAAGAGATTGTAGATGTGGTTGCAAAAACGGCAGCAGATGGGCTCACATTCGGAGCAAACACCGCCAAAGAAGCTGAATTTGCAGAATTGCTTACGACCCTCATTCCGGAAATGGATATGGTTCGCCTCGTCAGCTCCGGCACCGAAGCGGTAATGACCGCCGTACGCTTGGCCCGTGGCATAACGGGTCGGCGAAAAATCATCAAATTCGATGGTTGCTATCACGGCCACTCCGACTACCTCCTAGTTGCATCCGGCTCCGGACTACTGACCGGCGGAACCTCTTCCTCTGCGGGCGTTTCGCCGGCCGCAACCGAAGAAGTCTATGTGGCACCTTATAATGATTTAGCGGCTGTTCAGGAAATTCTAAAAGCCAACGGGGATGAAATTGCGGCCGTCATTGTCGAACCGATCGCCGGAAATATGGGCCTCGTCGAACCCGCTGAAGGATTTCTCGAAGGGCTCCGTGCGGCCACTGCCGAAGCGGGCGCCCTTCTGATTTTCGACGAAGTCATCAACGGCTTCCGCCTCGGCCCAACCACCTTCGGGCATTCGGCAGGTATTAATGCGGATATTACCACTCTGGGGAAAATTATTGGTGGTGGTATGCCGATCGGTGCGATCGGTGGATCCAAAGCAATTATGTCGCACCTGGCCCCACTCGGCCCAGTTTATCAGGCCGGCACGCTGAGCGGAAATCCGGTGGCGGTGGCCGCTGGTATGAAAACGCTGGAACTGCTGCGCGATGAATCGCCTTATTTGAAAGTGGAAATTCTCGGAAAACGGCTGGCTGATGGCATCAATCGCATTGCCGAGGAAAAGGGCCTCGACCTGCACTGCGCTCAAAAAGGCGGCATGTTTACACCGTTCTTCCGGAAGGAAGCCGTTCATAACCTGGACGATTCTAAAGCCTGCGACCAGAAAGCCCATGCGGCCTATTTCCACCACATGCTCGACCACGGGTTCTACACCCCGCCGAGCGGATTCGAAGTCGCCTTCGTCTCCGCCGCCCATACGGCCAATCATATTGCCGCCTTCCTTGCCGCATTTGAAAAGCTAGACAGCTAACTTCGGGAAAGCTTGTATGGAACTCCCGATATCGCAGGTCTCGCTGGAGACGCTCTGGAAATCACTGGGAAACCAGAGCTGATTCATCATTTTTCACAGAATCTCATGCTTTATACGAAACATGCTGACTTTAGTTTTTTACAGGGGAGGAAGCGGGTTTTAAACAGGGGCCCCAGCCTACGCCATTGTTCCAATACCTGCTTGTGAGCAGGCAGCAAATGAGGTAGTTTTCTTCCTCTTTTTGAAGAATAGGAACTAAAATGAATTTGATTTTAAAGAAGATACTCGGATCGAAGAACGAGCGAGACCTGAAGAAGATGCGTCCGCTGGTGGTCAAGATCAACGAATTTGATGAAGAATACAAGGCGCTGACCGATGAACAGCTTCAGGCGAAAACTGAAGAATTTAAGTCGCGCATTCAAAACAACGAAACGTTGGAAGATATTGAGCTCGAAGCATTTGCCGTAGTTAAAAATGCTTCACGCCGCATCTGCGGAACGGATATTGATGTATTGGGACATCCCATTGTCTGGGAAATGGTTCACTTTGATGTCCAGCTGATCGGCGGTATGGCGATCCATAAGGGAATGATTGCGGAAATGGCAACGGGCGAAGGTAAAACTCTCGTGGCCACCCTACCGGTATACCTCAACGCGCTCTCAGGAAAAGGTGCACATGTCGTAACCACATCGGACTATCACTCTCAGCGCGACTCCCAATGGATGGGCCATCTGTACAAATGGCTCGGCCTCTCCGTGGGCTGTCTGAGAAATATGATGCCGCAGGAAGAACGCCGCGATGCGTACCTTTGCGATATTACCTATGGTACCAACTCGGAATTCGGTTTTGACTATCTTCGCGATAACATGGCCTATAGCTCTGAAGAAATGGTGCAGCAAAAGGGTCATAACTTTGCGATCGTCGACGAAATCGACTCGATTTTGATTGATGAAGCCCGTACACCGCTGATTATTTCCGGTCCGGCGCCTTATTCCTCTACACAATACAGCGAACTTCAGCCTGTGACCGCCCGACTCGTGCGGCGCCAACGCGATCTCTGCACGAGCCTTTTGAAGGATGCCAAAAAACTGCTTGATGAAGGCAACGAAGACGAAGCATCTCTCAAGATGTATCAGGTGTTCGAGGGCATGCCCAAAAACAAACAGCTGATGCACCTGATCGAGGATGTTAAACTCCGTAAGTTGCTGGAAAAGACCCAGATGTCCATGCTTTCGGATATGCGCAAGGAACTTGCCCGGGAATTGCGACAGGAATTGTTCTATACGATCGATGAAAAAGGCAGTGATGCCGGTCTGACCGAAAAGGGCTGCGCTGAGCTGAACCCGGAAGATCCGGAAATGTATGTCCTCCCGGATATGGTTTCCATGATGGCAGATCTGGATGGCGAAAATGATTTCTCTCCCGAAGAAATCATGGAGAAGCGGCGTTCTATTCAAGAAGATTTTGCAATGCGTAACGAACGTGTACACGCAGTTGACCAGCTGATCCGCGCTTATAGCGTCTATGAAAAAGACGTCGATTATGTGGTTCAGGATAATCAGGTGATGATTGTTGATGAGCACACCGGCCGTCTGATGGTTGGCCGCCGCTGGAGCGATGGATTGCATCAGGCGGTGGAAGCCAAGGAAGGCGTGAAGATTGAGCGCGAAACCCAAACACTTGCCACCATCACGATTCAGAACTATTTCCGTATGTACGAGAAACTCTCGGGCATGACCGGTACGGCCGAAACCGAG
Organism: Kiritimatiellales bacterium; assembly: GCA_016744085.1. Lineage (GTDB taxonomy): Bacteria > Verrucomicrobiota > Kiritimatiellia > Kiritimatiellales > Pontiellaceae > Pontiella. The sequence continues at coordinate 7,579 of JADGFE010000003.1, forward strand.
GCCGACGAATTTCATCAGATCTATAATCTGGATGTAATGGTAATCCCGACTAACCGCCCTGTTCGTCGTGTGGACCTGAACGATCAGGTTTACAAAACTCAGCGCGAAAAATTTAAAGCGGTTATCGATGATATCAGAACCGCTCATAACAACAAACAGCCTGTTCTCGTGGGCACGGTTGCCGTTGAAACATCGGAAGTGCTCAGCCGCATGCTGCGCCGCGAAAACATTGTGCATAATGTACTGAATGCCAAAAACCATGCTCGTGAGGCCGAAATCGTGGCCAATGCCGGCCAGCCCGGTGCCGTAACGATTGCCACCAATATGGCGGGTCGCGGAACGGATATTAAGCTGGGCGAGTCCGTGGTTCATCTGAAGAGCGAAGACCTGCTCTCTAAAGAATTCTCACTCGATTCCAAGGTTGAAGGACAAACCCTGCGCAAGCTGCTCGAAGAAAAGCCATGCGGACTGTATGTTATTGCATCTGAACGACATGAATCACGTCGTATTGACCGTCAGTTGCGTGGTCGTTCCGCCCGTCAGGGTGATCCGGGTGTAACCCGTTTCTATGTTTCACTTGAAGATAATCTGATGCGTCTTTTCGGTTCCGACCGCATTTCCAGCATCATGGAAAAACTCGGCATTGAAGAAGGCGAGGTGCTGGAACATCCGTGGCTGAACAAGTCGATCGAAACCGCACAACGTCGTGTGGAGCAGCAAAACTTCATGATGCGCAAACGTACGCTCGAATATGACGATGTGATGAATGCACAACGTGGCGAAATCTATGATTTCCGCGCAGAAGCCCTGACCACGGAAGAGCCGCGTAATCTGCTTTACCATTCTGTTGAACAATCCGTCGGCTCAAAAGCTGAAGATGCCGTTACCTCTAAAAACATGCCCGAGTTTATCATCTGGGTGAATACCACCTTCCCGCTCGGTATGCAGGAAGTGGATCTGCCGGAAGAGAAAACGGCCGAAAGTCTACTCAACACCGTTTTGGAACGCGTGAAGTCTGCCTACGATCTCAAGGCCCGTCATGAGGATGCTGAAGCGCTGAAACGTCTTGAGCGCCATATGATTATTCAGTCGATCGATGAACACTGGCAGGAATACCTACGTAACATGGATAGTCTGCGCGAAAGCGTGGGACTTCAGGCTTATGGTCAGCGCGATCCACTCGTGGAATATAAACGGGAAGCCTATCACCTGTTCATGGACCTGATGGATCGTATCTACGAAGAAATTTCCTCGGCCATGTTCCGCTCGGCGACTTCCGTAGAAGCCATTGAAGAATTCTTCCAGTCGCTTTCCGGCATGCAGGCCCAGCACAACCAGGCAGCCTCTCCGCTTGCCATGGCCGCCGCCGCTCAGGCTCAGGCCCAACAGGCCCAAGGCAGATCTCCTGCAGGTATGGATGCGCCTCCGCCCGGAATGGAACTTCCGCAGGCTCCGAAACCTATTGCCCCCATCCGTAATGACGGGCCGAAGGTTGGTAGAAACGACCCTTGCCCTTGTGGCAGCGGCCGGAAATATAAGAAATGCTGCGGCGCTGAAAGCTAGCAGCCTCCCTATGTGAATCTTCCGAAAACCATTCGCGAGGCGATTGACCGCCATAGTCTGATCCCCGACAGCACCAACGTGGTTCTCGGGGTTTCCGGCGGGGCGGATTCCGTAGCCTTGCTTCACGCATTCCACAGTTTGAAAATTCCCTGCACCGTTGCGCACCTTAACCATGGACTGCGCGGTGCTGAGTCGGATGCTGACGAAGCCTTTGTTCGAAGCCTTGCCGATACTCTAGGTCTTCCGATCGTCGATAAAACGGCTAATGTTCAGCAACTGGCTGGCTCAAGCGGTCAATCCATTGAAATGGCAGCTCGTCAGGCCCGCCATGATTTCTTTGCTGAATTCGAGAACTCCGTTATCGCCCTTGCCCACCATGCTGATGATCAAGCTGAAACCTTCATTCTGAAACTTGCCCGCGGTGCCGGAACAGAAGGTCTCGGCGGAATGAATTATGCACAAGACTTAGGTTCTGTTCGGCTGATTCGGCCGATGCTGAATATTCCAAGGTCTTCCATTGTCGAGTGGCTGAAGGAAAACAACATTAGTTGGAGAGAAGATGCCAGCAATTCTGATAAAGCCTTCCTGCGCAATCGGGTTCGGCACGCTGTCCTTCCGACGCTTGAAAAAGAGCTTAATCCAAATATGCGGAACACCATTTTGCGGACTATGAATATTCTGCAAGAAGAGAATGAATGGATGGAATCCATGATTTCCGGTTCTGATATTCAAGATTTGCCCTCGCTACCCCTCGCCGCCCAAAGACGTATTTTACGGCGCTGGCTTTTTGAAAACGATGTCGATGCGGCGGATTTTAATACTGTAGATCAAATTTTATCTCTAATTTCAAATGGTTCAGGAAGTACTACCTTCGAGCTGAATGATCGGCAACGAGTCATTATTGAATACGGGATACCCCGAATCGGACACCTGAATAAGCCGGCCGAACAGCCCGGTTATCATCTGGTTAGGGAGGAAGGAACTGGCTGGAGGCCCGATCATGGTAATGGAATCGGTATAGTACCGGCCGAAGCTTCGTTCGATGCAGCCGCAGTCGGTGAGTCCCCAATTGAAATCAAAACGTATGAACCGGGCGACCGAATGGTCCCTTTGGGCATGCAGGGAACGCGCAAACTTCAGGATATATTTACCGATCAAAAAATCCCCGCGGCCCAGCGAACACAGGTCCCTGTTGTGGTTTGCCGGGGGGAAATTATCTGGATTCCCGGCTATCGAACCGCTCGCGGCTGGGAAGTAAAAAATCCGGACGGAAAATCTATTCATGTTCGGATTGAACAAAACAGGACTAATTAACTCCAAGTTTGTGTGTGTACACGTTGCAATCGCTTTGGGGCGGTGGTAGTTTTTGCCCGGTTTTTTAAAGGAAAGAAGTAATTATGGCAGATGAAAAGCAGAAAAAAAATTCGAAGTCAGATAAGCCCGGCAAGAAAGGTCCTCCTCCAATGCCTATGCGCGGACTGGCAATATCCATCTTAATGATGGCCGTGTTTCTCACGGTATTGCACTTATTTTCAAATTCTTCGAAAAATACGAACGAGATCGAATACACCGACTTTGTCAATATGGTCAAAGCGGAGCGCATCTCTAAAGTCGACATTGCGCATGACGGAGCGGGCAATCATTTTGTTTCCGGCGAGTCAAAGGATATCAACGAATCCGGCACCACCCAGTTCCGCACCGAAATCATCCTGACGGAAAATCTGATGGATTTGTTCGAAGAAAATGGGGTTCAGGTTAAAATTAAGCGCCCTAAGACTATGCTGGTCTCCATTTTGGCCAATATTGTTCCCTTCATCCTCATCTTCGGCATCATTTACTTTGTCTTTATCCGGCAGATGAAAAATGCTGGCAAGGGAGCCATGAGCTTTGGGAAGAGCAAAGCCAAACTGATGACACAGGATAAAAACAAAATCACCTTCAAGAATGTCGCCGGCGTCAAAGAGGCCAAAGAAGAGCTGGAAGAAGTGGTTGAATTTCTTAAAAACCCAAAGAAATTCCAGAATTTGGGCGGCAAGATGCCTAAGGGTGTTCTGCTTTCCGGTTCACCCGGAACCGGTAAAACCCTGCTCGCTAAAGCGGTAGCCGGCGAAGCGGATGTCCCCTTCTTCACCATCAGCGGATCCGATTTTGTTGAAATGTTTGTGGGTATTGGTGCCTCTCGTGTTCGGGATATGTTTGAACAGGGCAAAAAAAATGCTCCCTGCATTATTTTCATCGACGAAATCGACGCCGTTGGCCGCAGCCGTTTCAGTGGTATCGGCGGCGGACATGATGAACGCGAGCAAACCCTCAACGCCCTCCTTGTTGAGATGGATGGATTTGACACGCAGGAAGGCATTATTATTGTGGCCGCAACCAACCGCCCCGATGTACTGGACCCAGCACTGCTCCGTCCGGGACGTTTTGACCGCCAGGTCGTAGTCGATCTTCCAACACTGGAAGGCCGCGAAGAAATCCTGAATATTCATGTTCGTAATGTTCGCCTTTCGGATCAGGTTGATTTGAAAAGATCTGCACGGGGAACGCCCGGATTCTCAGGAGCTGATTTGGCCAATCTGGTTAATGAAGCGGCCCTATTGGCATCACGTCGCGGTGCGGATTTTGTGGAACAGCAGGATTTAGAAGAGGCTCGTGATAAAGTGATGTGGGGCCGCGAACGCCGCAGTCACGTGCTTGATCCAGAAGAAAAGAAACTTACGGCCTACCATGAAGCTGGCCATGCCGTTGCGATGTATCATCAACCAGAGTGCGAGCCGATCCATAAGGTAACCATCATTCCTCGTGGTCGAGCTCTTGGCGCAACCATGCAGTTGCCGGAAAAAGATCGCTATACCCAATCGCAGAAACGAATTGAAGCCGACCTCATTTCCTTCATGGGCGGCCGTGCCGCCGAAGAATTGATTTTCGACGATGTAACCACTGGCGCTCACAACGATATCGAGCGCTCGACCATGGTTGCCCGCGCCATGGTTTGCGAATATGGCATGAGCAAGTTGCTTGGCCCTCAAAACCTGGGTAGCAACAGCCAGCCGGTATTCATGGGCCAAGGCATGAGTGGCGGATCGGACTTCAGCGAAAATACAGCTCAATTGATCGATAAGGAAGTTCATCGTATTCTCACGGAAGCATATGACAAGTGCATGAAAATTCTGGTCGATAATAAGGATCAGCTCATAGCGCTTTCCGAAATTCTAATCGAACGGGAAGTCCTCGATTTCAAGGAAGTTGATTCCATTATGAAAACGGGCAAACTTCCTGAGGTCATAGAGCCTGAAGTATCTGCTGAAAAGCCTGTAGAAACGGTCTCTAAAGAGGCTGTTGAAATCGACAAATCGGATTCCGAATCAGAAACTCCATAGGGTTTACTTTCTTAAATGAAGCTACTATTGTCTCAAACATGAAAACAATAAAAGCAATAGCATTCGGTGTGGCGATACTCCTGATTGCAGGCTGTGCAACCACGTTCAAGCCTTGGAAGTTAAGTGACGTCCAGGAAGGTATGGAAAGAGAACTGGTCGTTAAAGTTCTGGGCAACCCAGACTTTACTGTCGACAAAGACGGGGCTGAATATCTCTACTACACCTATCAGGAGGAAATGACTCCCGTAAGTGATGTCACGCTGGATACCCAAGAAGGTATCGAGCGCCGGGTTGAGGAATTCGACCGCACGCTTAAAGATTATAAATACGAAGTGATGATCGTTGATGGCAAGGTTGTGAACTATAAGGAAATTCAGGACTAACGCCTGTTTTTCCTCATTAGATCATCCAGATAAGCATCGTCCCCAGTTGGATCCCACGACTTATTGCGATCTTTCCAATCCTTATAGGCATCTGGCTTCGTATATTCGATCTTGGGAGTCTGAGGTCCTCCCTGCTGGGTCCGCTGATTCCGATCGGTTTGATAGGGGCTCTTATGCGGTACATACTGTTGCGACGAGCGGGAGCGGTCGGTGCCGGATTGTTCCCGTTGTGCAAACGGAGTTACCAGCAGACCGGAATCCGGAGAGGCACCATACCTGCTTCTTGCTCCATTGCCTAAGCCAGCAGGATTTCCTAACGTATTCTGACCTTGCTGAGTCCTATACTCGCTTTGACCAAAGATCCCCGTGCGCCCTTCACCCCGAGCGGGATTAGAACCAAACAGCTTTTGATTTCGGGATTCATTTGCACGGTTCTGGTTTGCATAAGGATCGTATGCAGGCGCTTTACGGGACGGCTCACTCCTACGAGATTCTCCGAGACGGCCACCAAACATTGACCAGTAATCATTTTCAGCACTTGTTTCTGTGGACATGCCATAGGGATCTACTAGCTCGTTGGAAAAAGGGTCTGCGTCCAGCGCGGGATCAGCCAACAACCAGTTACCGGCGGGCTGTTGCATCGGCATGGGGCGTTGCGGAGGTAGAGCTGGCCGTGTACTTGCTTCCTGCCTATCAAATGCCGGAGCAATTTCTTTAAACTGCTCCGACCCGGTGACCCGCTCGTCCTCTTCCTCGCTTGTCGGAACCATCATATCGCTTCTCGCGAGCTTGGTATTCTCCCGCAAATACTTTCGTGTAATACGCTGCTTTCGTTCTTCGAGCGTCTCTTCGCGGGCATTTCCAACAAGCGGAAGCATCGATGCAAGAATTAGAATCTGGACGGCTTTATTCATTAACCATAAGCTACGTCCGATGAATCAGGTGCGTCAACCCCCATGGCTGGCAAAATTGATATCGAAAATAAGCGAAGGATCCCCATGAATCTAATTAATTTGCTAAGAAACAAGTGTGTTCAGGCCAATGCTGACTGCACCACCCGCGATGAGGTGCTGACAATAATTGCTGCGCTGGCAAAGAAATCACCCGTTTTGGATAACCTGCCGGAGGCAGACATTCTGAAAGCTCTGATGGATCGTGAGGATTTGAGCACCACTGGCTTTGGTAACGAAATTGCCATTCCGCACTGCCGTATGGACGGGGTTGAAGATTTTGTGGTCGGCGCACTCTCCGTTCCTTCAGGAGCTGCATTCAATGCGATGGACGAAGCCCCGGTGAAATTGTTTATTTTCATCATTGCCCCGTCGAGCCACTCCAATATTCACATCAAGGTTCTCTCTGCGATTTCCCAGGTACTCAATGTTCCCGAGCATGTAGCCGAAATGCTGAAAGCACCAACGGCAGAAGTCCTCGCCGAAAACTTCCTCCGGCATGTCCGCGACGAAGCCGACCCGAAACAGCACGATAATAAAAACCTGTTTCGGGTACAGCTTCAGGACGAGGAACTTTTCCACGACGTGCTGAAGATCTTTTCCGGGTTCAATTCTTCCACCGTTATGGTTTCCGAAGCCGAACCCGCCGCCAACTATCTACAGAAAATGCCACTCTTCGCCGGCTTCTGGAGCGATAAGGAAGCCGAATTCTGCAAAGTTATTCTGGCGACGGTCGATAAACAGGACACCAACGAAACCATTCGCCGCATTGAGCAGAAAGTAGGATCGCTCGACGACCGCAACGATATGATCCTGACCGTTCAGGAACTTTTCTACTGCGCCGGCAGCCTTAACATCTAACAACCCCACAAAGAACTACACCACATGTCTTCACCTGTACTAGAACACGCCGCCGAAACAGCCGCAACCCTGCCTCATCTATTCACTCTGGTGGGCGCTATGCTCATTGTCTGTTTCTACGTAGGCAAACTAATCAAGAAAACCACTCTGCCCTCCCTTATCGGGTATATGCTGGTCGGAGCCTTGTTCGGCCCGTCCTTTAAGCAATTTGGAATGGAGCTGTTTACTGAACCGGTACTGAACAGCCTCTCCTTTGTGACGCAGGTAGCTCTCGGATTTGTCGCCTTCAGTATTGGGTCAGAACTCAGCATGAAGTCCCTCAAACGGCTGGGCTCCGGCATTGTGTGGATCATATTTGTCGAATCCTTTTCAGCCTTCTTTTTGGTAACCGGACTTGTTTATGCAGTAACCAAAGATTTACCGATGGCATTGATTTTCGGTTCGATGGCTCCGGCTAGTGCGCCGGCAGGAACCGTAGCCATTATTCAGGAATACAAAGCAAGCGGCAGTCTCACACAGGCACTCTATGCCGTAGTCGGCTTCGACGACGGCCTGGCCATTATAATCTTTGGCTTCGCGGCGGCGATATCCAAAAGCCTGCTACTGGCCGAAACGCCCGGTCATGTTTCCGAAGGTTTTTTCCATATGCTGAAAGCACCTACCGTGGAGGTTCTTCTCAGTATTGGGGTCGGTGTCGTGCTCGGATTCGTACTCTCCCAACTAGTGCGCTTTATCAAAAACTCGCGCGACATGCTGATTGTCGTTTTCGGTATTGTCACGCTGGGGACCGGCCTCTCCATGATGTGGCATCTTTCGTTGATCCTGACCAATATGGTCATCGGCTTCTTCCTGATCAACACACGGCGCGAAGCGCTGGTGCATAAAGTGGCCGCTCCTCTGCTTGAAATCATGCCACTTACCTTTGTCCTCTTCTTCTGCCTGGCCGGGGTCCACCTTCAGCTAGCCGCCCTCCCAAGCCTCGGCATTATCGGTATTGTATATATCCTCGGACGCTCCGGCGGGCTGATCGGCGGCGCACGTCTCGGGGCCACCTTTGGACATGTTGAAAATAAGATTAAAAAATATGTCGGACTCGGAATTCTTTCTCAGGCCGGAGTAGCCATTGGTCTGGCGCTGATTGTCAGCGCTGAATTTGCAGGACTGGGAGCCGTCACAGACGGCGTATCCCATGGTAGCGTTATTGGCACCAAGGTAATTACTACCATCACCGCCACCTGCATTGTTTTTGAAATTATCGGCCCGATCCTCGCAAAATATGCGTTGGGCAAGGCCGGCGAACTGAACAAAGCAACGAGGTAATCTATGAAACCGATTAAGACGCTGGGCGTCGACCATCTAGGCCTGTCTGTTCAAAGCCTTGAAACCACTCTGGAATTTTTACCGAAACGCTGGGTTTTGAAAAAGTCGGTGAGGTTCCGGGCTATCCGGCCGTCTTTGTATCAGATGGAACGGTCATAATTACACTCTGGCAGGTTACCGCAACTAACTTTGATCGACATGGGAACGTGGGCCTTCACCACCTTGCCCTGCGCGTCAGTTCAATGGATGAACTTGAGGAGGTTTTCCAAAAATTGGAAAATACTGACGGCGTCGAAATAGAATGCGCACCGATTCCCCTTGGATCGGGAATGGTGCGCATCTGATGTGTATTGAACCCGGAGGAGGTATCCGGGTTGAGATTATCTGCCGTTAAAAAAGACTACGTCAATTTCACGTTAATCGATGTGGCATTCAGCAGGTTTTCAGAAACTGGGCAGCGGCGATCCACTTCGTGAATGAAGGTTTCTTTTTCTTCATCACTTAGAGTGGCATCCACATCCACGGAAACCGTAATGCCTTCAAAACCGGTACGACCATCAATTGGTTTGCCGAGCAATCCGTCAACATCCAGATCACCTTCTACCTTAATGCTCATGCCGCGCAGCGCAATACGTTGTTGCATCGCAACAATGCGCCCAATGGTTCCGATGCATCCGGCCAACGAAACCAGCACCAGCTCCAGCGGCGTAACTCCCGTATCCGTTCCGCCCGCATTCGACGGCTGATCAATCACCACCTTATGCCCGCGCACATCAGATTCGATCACAAATTTGTCATTCAACTTTGATTCAATACTAACCGTCTTTTTTGCCATCTCGCGCTCCTTTTAAATTATGTGAATATGCTAACAAAATAGCCGAATATCCCAGAGTTGGAAATACGGCAGTTTTGCGGCCTCCCACCGATCTATTTTTTAAAGGGATATCTGATTGCCGTACCCATGCCTGGCGTATCGAATAACTTAATGCCTTTGGGAAAACCAAACTCTTCCCCTTCATGCAGGGAGCCGACCTCGGCTTCATTGTCCGTAATCACTGTATGGATATAGAACTTTTTTTTCTGAACGTGGATGAACTTAAACTGATTAAAACTTCCGTGCGACATCGTCCAGTCGCGCAAGGCATCTGCGGGCCGGGGCGAAGCCCCCCAGGAACCCTCGCCGATATACATGGTTCCCCTTTTATCATCCCGCCGAAAGCCATCCTCACCATCAATAGCAGGCACGAGGGGATAGGTAATTTTGTGCATATGAGCATCGCCGTCGAACGAAAGATTCAAATGATATTTTTCGAATAGAGGAGCCCAATCCTCATACGCCCGTTTCGAAGGATTCTTCCTTTTGGTATGCGGGCGCATCGGCCGGTGATACATGGCGACGCGGTATTGAAACAATTTGCTACCTTCCAGCGTCTCCTCAAGCCACGCCTTTTGCGCGTCCCACTTTTCACCCATATTCTCAATTTTTTTGCTCATCTGCCCTGAGCTCAGCTCCGAGTTCAGCACAAAAACACGCATAAAATCTCCGCATAAATCGATCGTGTAATACACACTTTCGGGCGTACCAAAGAGCGATTTAAGGTCCTCCAGTCCATTGGGATTTTCATGATTCCCATGCACAGGAATGAGGGGATACATCCGTCCATCCGTCGAGCAGGTATCCTCATTCCAATCGTTGAACCAATCGACCCATCGTTCGGCCTTATCGGAATTCGAGGTGAAATCACCCACGAACAAAACAAACAACGGGCGCAGTTTGGCCACCATGCGGTTCGACATTCTTCCGTAGTCATACGCCGTTTTTTTTGCCGGATTTCCGCCGTTTTTATTCCTGCTCTTGGTATCTCCGCCCGCAATAAATGTAAAATCAGCATATTTATCGGACGCCGTCTTGAAGTAATATCGTCGACTAACCGAGTCGCCGTCCGCGATCAAAAAATAATAGGCCGTATCGGGCTTCAGTTTTGTTAGATGGGCAAAATGGGTACTGATCCCAAGATGACTATTTTTACGCGTCGTACTTTGAATGTTCCCATACGACATGGCTTCTCTTCCATAATCAACCACATCATAATAAACAACCGCCTCATCGCTCAACTGCCTCCAGGCCACGGTCATGGTTGTGGCGGGATCATCGTTCCAGATTAAACGATGCATATCGGTTTCAGCGAAGGCAGTCGTTACACAACTTGCCAGTAGAATACTTCGTATTAGTTTCATATTTTTCAGCTCCTCTTAAAGTGTCCAAGCCCTGCGACATTTATCGTTTATTTTAGGTATTATTTTTCATTTCTTCAGCATCTCATATTAACTTAATTCTGGAGCAGATTGTAAATTAAAATGCCCAACTTTTCTGCATCAACGCCATTCGTGCTTCGGGTAGCGCCCCTTCAGTTCCTTCTTCAGCGTCGGATATGCATTTTCCCAAAACGATTTCATATCCTGCGTTTTTTGCTGTGGACGCTGGTTTGGAGCCAGCGCTTCCACCACCACAGGAATCAGACCATATCCAATGGTTGGAACTTCGTTCAGGCCGTAGAGCCGCTGAATGGTAGCCGAAATGACCGGAGACAGTCCGGCTTCGTATCGAACTTTAGCCCCGAAACCACTCGGCAGTTTGATTCGTTCCGGCGCCTGTTTATCGACGATTTCAAGCTGAACCGCCGACAGCCACGACTTCACCGTTTTCCAGACCGCACGGTCTTTCAAATCGCGCTTACAAACTGCGCCGAGGCAGATCTCCTGAATCATGGCACGGCGCGCCTCTTCATCAATTTCCGGTATCCCATAATCCGGGCACCCCGCAGCCAGGCAGTTCACGCGAACGATCCACTTCTCCACCTGCTCATCCCACTTATAAAGACTCAGCCGACCCGCCAGCACCTCCTCGGCCATCAGCTCCGCCGCCTGCTGCGGATCCACCTCCTGCTTCATGCTCGCCTGCAGTTCCAGTCCCCTGAACGACTTCCAATGCTTGGAAACCACCCGCTTCAGCATCGGATCAAAAATCGTATCTACCCGCTCCTCCACATCATCAGGGAAAAGTTCATTCAGCCACGCTTCATCAATTTCAGTACACAGATTCAGCCGCACATTCAGGCCGCGCCCCTCAATTTCAGCAATCTCCGCCGCAACAATCAATCTACTGTCGCGCACCACCGAATCGCGATCCAGATCGCCGGCCCGGTCATGCACCACTTCACAATGCAGCGTGCCGACATCACGGCGCTTCGCCACCTGATCCGAAAAGGAGAGTAGAATACACTTCTGCAAATTTTCATCGTAGGGCGCTTGCTGATTCACATGCAGCCCCTCCCTCTTCGCCATCTTCATAAAGCGTTCATAAAGCGGTTTCACCTGACGCGCCGCACCGGCATGCACTCCCAGCGTGCGGCAGGCATCCACCCGATAATGATTCTCATCCGCAAACGACCATGCCCGCATCAACCGGCTGAAATCCGACACCTCACCCTCGCCCAACTGATCATCACGCTGCTCCCGCGTGGTCGCCCCTTTGTTGCGCTCCAAAATGGAACGCCCCTGCGTCAACGCAGCAATCAAACACGCCTGCCGAACACAGCCATATTCATCCCCCGCCAAAAGCATACGGGCATAGCGCGGGTGCATGGGGAACGAAGCCATCTTTTTTCCAATATCAGTAAGGCCGCCAGCGCGATCCAGCGCGCCAAGATCGGTCAAAAGAACAAGCGTGCGCCTCAACGATTTCAGGTCCGGCTTTTCCAACCATTGGAAGTTTTCAACATCGACAATTCCGCCCGCCTTGAGCGTCAGCACCACTTCCGCCAAATCATGCCTCAGAATTTCCGGAAGCTCTTGCATCGGTCGGGCAACATGCTCCTGTTCGGTCCAAAGCCGATGGCAGGTGCCCGGTGCCGTTCGCCCGGCCCGGCCCGTCCGCTGATCGGCCGAAGCCCGGCTGATCCGCTCAATCAAAAGTGTATCGATGCCACGGTTCGGGTCATACCGCGCAATACGCGCCAGTCCGGAATCAATCACAATCCGGATGCCAGCAATCGTGATCGACGTTTCCGCCACATTGGTGGAGACCACCACCTTGCGCTGATTCGATTCCCCCACCGCCGCATCCTGATCCCGCGCCGCAAGTTCGCCATGCAGCGGCATCACATTAAATCCCCGCGCGCAGCGTTTGGACCGAATGGCCTCCACCGTCCGGGCAATTTCATAGGCACCCGGCATAAAGACCAGCACATCGCCTTCGGCCCCCGATTCGACCGCCTGCTCAAACGCATCGGCGGCGGCCTCCCAGACTCTTTGATTTTTAAAATCGATGCGCTTTTTCGCATACGCAATTTCAACCGGGAACATCCGCCCTTCACTTTTCAATTCCCTGCACGGCGACAGATATTCCCGCAACGGCCCGGCATCGAGCGTCGCCGACATCACAATAATCTTCAGATCAGGCCGGGTTTCCTGCAAACGAATCGCACGGGCCAGCGTAATATCGCCATAGATATGCCGCTCATGAAACTCATCAAACACAATCGTCGAAACGCCGCGCAGTTCGGGGTCCGAAAGAAACTGGCGCAATAGAATGCCTTCGGTTACATAACGGATTTGCGTTTTATGCGAAACATGGCTCTCCATGCGGACCTGATAGCCCACCTCCCCGCCCAATGGTTCATTGCGTTCGAAGGCCACGCGTTTGGCCAGCAGACGGGCCGCCAGTCTGCGCGGTTGCAGCACCACCACTTCGCCCGTTCCGGCGTTCCCGCAATCGAGCACCATCTGCGGCACCTGCGTCGATTTACCGGAACCCGTCGGCGCTTCAATAATGATGCGGTTTTCAGATTTGAGCGCATTAGCCAGATCGGCGCGCAACTCATAGATCGGTAATTTTGCGGGATCCATGGCTATTCGTTTTCTTCACCAACGTAGAACCATGTTTCATCCACTTTTTCGAAGACGGAACACTCGTGATGCCTGCCCGGTCCGGTGTTGCCGATATATTCGGCGATGAATTCGACATGACCGAATTCATCTAATTCACTGCCGCCTTCCGTTGCAACAACGTGCAGCTTGAGCCACTCAACTTGTTTCATCCATTTACGGATGGATTTGGCTAGATCGGATGTGCGGGACTCTCGGTGCGTGGTTTCCACAAGATAATTAACGTCCTTCAATACATAGGCCGTGTAGCGCGAACGCATTAGCTGCTCAGCCGTTTTAGCCTTTTGCTCTCCGGCAACAATACTTTGGCAGCAATCCTTAAATACGTTTCCACTTCCGCAGGGGCATTTATCAAACTTCATGGGTCTATCCTTCGATCTCTTCAGCCGTTTTTTCCCACTGACTTTCCAGCGATTGAATTTCCGATTGAATTTTTGCAAGGCGGGCATTAATGGTTGCGAAGTCCGCATCGCGGCGCGACATCATTTCATCGGTGAGTACAGTTTGTTCTTCGGTCAGCTTTTCGATTTTATTTTCAATTTTCTTCAACGCCTTTTCTGCCTCTCGCTGCTGGGCCCGAGCCTTCCGGGCATCTTTCCCTTTTCCAACAGGCGTCGCTGGAGCGGAAGACGACACAGAGGTCATCCCTCCAGCTGAGGCTTCAGGTTTCACATTTCCAGTTTCCAGTTTCTCTAAATAATAGTCGTAACCACCGGGATAGCGGGAGACGCCGGTTTCATCGATGGCAATAATTTGCTCAGCAATGTTGCGTACAAAAGTAACATCATGGCTCACGACACAGAGCGCGCCCTTATAATCCTTGAGGGCAGATTCCAGCGCTTCCCGACCGTTTACATCCAAGTGGGTGGTCGGTTCGTCGAGTAGTAGATAGTTCGGCGGATCAATAAAGAGGCGGGCAAAAGCCAGTCGGATTTTTTCGCCACCACTCAGTACCTCACATTGTTTGCTGATGGAATCACCACTGAAACCGAATCCGCCAAGCAGCTTGCGCACGTCTGATTCGGAAGCGGCGGGATTGCCGTCTTTTACAATGTGATAGACACTTTTTTCAGGAGGCATGGTTTCCGCAAAATTCTGACTCTGATAACCGATCACTACTTTATGGCCGAGCACGCGTTTTCCGTCGCTCAAGGGCAACGCACCGGCAAGACTTCGCAACAGCGTCGTTTTCCCCATGCCGTTATAACCAACGAGCCCCACCTTTTCGCCTCGGTTAATATTCAGGCTCAGATCTTTGAAGATCCAGCGTTCCTTATCGTAGGTGAGCCCGGCATTTTCCAGACGAATAATTTCATGTCCGGAATGCGGCGGATCGGCCAGTTTGATTTTGGAAAGGTTGGCAACGGTCGTCGGCGCTTCGAGTCGCTCAATTTTTTCGAGTTGCTTAATCCGGCTTTGCACCTGCGCCGCTTTGGTTGCCTTCGCGCGGAAACGACGGATAAAACTTTCCATCTGCTCAATCTCGCGGTCCTGATTTTTTTTGGCCGCCAGCTGATGATAAATCCGGTCTTCGCGTTCTTTCAGATAATAATCGTAACCGCCCTGATATCGGGTGGTATGACCTCCGGCAATTTCAAGCGTGATGGTGACCAGCGAGCGGAGCAGATAGCGATCATGCGAAATCAGCAGCATCGTGCCTTCATAGGCACGCAGGAATTTCTGCAACCACTCCACCGCCGGAAGGTCGAGAAAGTTGGACGGTTCGTCGAGCATCAACAGATCAGGATTGGCAATGAGCGTACGGGCCAGCTCGGCACGCATCTGCCATCCACCGGAGAACGAAGTAAACGGCTGCGTAAATTCCTCAACCTTAAAACCCAAACCACATAACGCAGCTTCGGCACGGGCGCGCATTTCATAACCACCGAGATGTTCATAATCGTGTTGCAGATTGCCCAGCTGTTTAAGCGCCCGCTCTTTTTCTGCGGGGTCCATCGTTTCCATCCGATGTTCCAGGTCATGGATTTTAGTCGGAATGGTTTTGAGTTCAGGAATAGAGTCTTCGGTATAGTCCAGCAGGGTTTGATCAACCTGATGGGGGTTGAGTTGCTGATGCAGGTAGCCGATGCGGGTATGCTTCGGAATGACAATGTCGCCCTTATCGGTTTCAATATCGCCACCGATCAGGCTGAATATTGTCGACTTGCCCGCCCCGTTAGGGCCGACAATACCAATACGTTCACCGGCATTAATCCGGAACGTCACCGACTTCAGCACATCCTGCGTACCGAACTGTTTACTCACCTGTATAAAATCAATCATGTGTTTATTTTGTCCAAAGGCTGGAAAACATACCGATTAAGCAAATTAACTTCCAGACCTTGGAACAACTATATGCTCGTCTGATTAACGATTTTTTTTGATCCCCAGCTTCTGAATACGCGAGGCCAGCGTGGTCGGCTTCATTCCGAGCAACTCGGCAGCTCCGCCCGCTCCATGAATCTTTCCTCCCGTCACTCGAAGTGCTGCAGCAGTATTATCGCGCTCACGGCGGCGCATCTCTTTTTCGGGCACGACTTCCTGGTCGGGATCAGGCTGCTGAGATGTCTCGTCCGGCTTTTCTACGGATGCTGATAGTTCAAAATGCAGCTGGCGATTAGGCGAAGTAATGACCGCCCGTTCGATAACATTTTGTAATTCACGAATATTACCCGGCCAGTCATATTGCTGCAGCTCCAACAGGCCGGCGGAAGTTAGACGTGCTTTCGGCCGATGCATTTTTTTTCGGGCAGCTTCTAGAAAATGCATGGCTAGTGGACTAATGTCCTCTTTCCGCTTACGCAGTGGAGCAACATCAATCGGGAAAACGTTCAGTCGATAATACAGGTCCTCACGGAAGCGCCCCTGCTCGGACTCTTTTTTTAGATTTCGGTTGGTCGCCGCAATGATCCGGACATTGACTTTGCGTGTGCGTTCTTCGCCGACCCGTTCATAGGTTCCTTCCTGCAGCACACGAAGCAATCTGCTTTGCAGCTCCAGAGGGATCTCTCCGATTTCATCCAGAAACAACGTTCCGCCATCGGCGGCCTCGAAACGGCCAACGCGATCTTTCAGCGCTCCGGTAAACGCCCCGCGTACATGACCAAAAAATTCACTCTCATAGAGTTCGCGCGGAATCGATGGGCAATTGACTTTTATCATGGGGCCATTGCGCCGATCGCTACGCTCGTGGATTTCCCGCGCAATTAATTCTTTGCCGGTTCCCGATTCGCCTAAGATCAAAACGCTGGCATCCGTTGGAGCAACAAGCTCCACCTGGCGCATAATGCCCCGCAGTGCTGGACTGTTTCCAACCACGGCTCCAAATTCCTGCGCTTCATTTACTTCTTCCCGCAAATATTCATTTTCGAGTTCAAGCTGCGCTTTCAGCCGCTCAATTTCTGCAAAGGCCAAAGCATTAGCAATGGCCGAGGCCGCATGATCGGCCAGCAGACGAAACCAACCCAGATGCTGGGGGTTAGCCGGAGCACGTGTGAACACGCCCAATACACCGAGCACCTTTCCCTTATAAACCAAGGGTTGCCCTTCAAAACCATGGATTCCCTCACGCTCGGCCCATTCAGGACGTGCTATCTCGCGGGAGTCTTTTTGAATATCCACGATCTCAAAAGCTTTTCCCATAGTCGCCACACGACCTATTTTCCGAATCCCCAGAGGAAACCGCCGGAAGTTACCATCAAGGCGCGACCAATCCTCGTCTTTATCGGCAACCGGATTTCCCGCACTGGCCATTAAGTGAAGACATTCAGTTTGGTCGGGACATTCTTTCCTTAACGAACAGGTATCACAAATGTCTCCCGGACGAATCAGCCAGATACGGGCTAAGGCCACATCCTCCAGACCTCGTAATCGATCTACGATAACCTTCAGCAATCGGAGTTCATTTCGCTCCTGAGCCACCTCTAATAAAAGGTTTTTCATGAGCTCAGTTTCAACACAGTCCATAGCAGTCGGTTTCATACCCACTTTTACAACGAATTTTCGTTCCCTGCAAACGAACTTTCGTTATTAACGAATTTTCGTTATTTTATTATCTAGCCATCTAGTATCTTAACATACTGTAAGACATATACTTACATAAGTTTAAATGCGCTGGCACACCCCATGCAATAAGGGATTCAATATTAACCCAAAAGGACAAGAACATGAAAAACATCGATACAATCAATCCAGAAGCCGCAACCGGAAAAGCAAAAGAACTGCTGGATGCCGTACAGGGTAAGCTCGGAATGGTTCCCAACATGATCCGCGCATTGGCCAACTCGCCGGCCGCCCTTGAGGTCTATCTTGGATTTGGCGCGCTTGACCATGGCTCACTCTCTCCGGCTCTGCGTGAACAGATCGCATTGACCGTTGCGGAAGTCAATAACTGTGAATATTGCCTCGCCGCGCACTCCGCCATCGGAACCATGGTCGGGCTGAGCGAAGAGCAGATTATTGATAGCCGCCGGGCAACAGCCTCGGACAGTCAAACAGCCACTGCCTTGCGTTTCGCAAAAGCACTCGTCACGAAACAAGGATGGGCTTCTGCAGAGGAGCTGGATCAGGTTCGGGCGGCAGGCTTTGACGATGGAGATATCACGGAGATCGTCGCACACGTCTCTAAAAATATTTTCACGAACTACTTTAACCACGTGGCTGAAGTTGAAATCGACTTTCCCCCGGTATCGGCACTTGTCTCCGCGTAACACACTCGAAAGATAACGATTTTAAATGGAGATCAATCATGAATACTAGAAAGAACAGCCTTATTAGACTCATTACTATTTCCGCGATGGCGGTAAGTTCCCTGCCGGCGCTTGCTGGGGGGAAACTGCGGGAAGCTCCCAGAGGTAACCCAACATCCCATAAGACTATCACGGTGGATGGACTGGAAATCTTCTACCGTGAAGCCGGGCCGAAGGATGCGCCGACCATCCTGTTGCTGCATGGGTTCCCGACTTCCTCGCATATGTTCCGTAACCTAATTCCCGCGCTGTCGGATCGCTTCCATCTGATGGCACCGGATTATCCGGGATTTGGAAATAGCGAGCAGCCTTCGATGGAATCGTTCGACTATACATTCGATCGGCTGGCGAAAATCACCGAGGCCTTCACCAAAGCGATCGGACTGGAAAGCTACTCGATTTACCTCATGGACTACGGTGCTCCGGTCGGCTATCGCCTAGCGGCCAAACATCCGGAACGGGTCGAAGGACTTATTATCCAGAATGGTAATGCCTATGAAGAAGGGCTGCGCGACTTCTGGATTCCGATCAAGAAATACTGGGCCGAGCGAACCGATACAAATGCGGAACCGCTGAAAGGTTTCATTACTCCCGAAGGCGTGGAATGGCAATACACTCACGGCACCCGGAATAAAGAACAGATCAGCCCCGACAACTGGAACGTGGATTTGCAGCACCTGACCCGAGAAGGAAACCCCTCCATTCAGCTCGCGCTATTCCACAGCTATGGCAGCAATCCCCCGCTCTATCCCGAGTGGCAGGAATACTTCCGTACGCATCAGCCGCCTACGCTCATCGTCTGGGGAGAACACGATTATATTTTCCCGGCCGATGGTGCACACCCGTACAAGAAGGATCTGGATAACGTCGAGTTTCACCTCCTCAACACCGGTCATTTTGCTCTGGAGGAAGACGGCGAACTCATCGCTTCCTACATCCGTAATTTTATGATCCGCAATGTTGAGCCCAACCACAACAAATAATGAAACCCACCCCCGGCGACCCGCAGAACGACTTTCTGAGTCCCGAAGGCGTAACATGGGGCGTGGTTGGTAAAAGCGTGGAAGAAAATAATACCGTCGAGCATCTGGACCAGTTGTTTAGCGCAGCGAAACAGACCGGCTTTCAGATATTTGTTTCTCCGCATTATTATTACCCTACCGACCATCACTGGCATTTTGAAGGAAAGCTGGAAGCTCTGATGCATCAGATCCATATGTTTGATCGCAAAGATGCGCTCAGTTTCGAGGGATCCGGTGCCGATTGGCTGGAGCAGTATAAGCCCTATATCCAAGATGGAAAAACCGTTGTCACCAGTCCCCATAAAATCTACGGCCCGGAAACCAACGACCTCGTTCTGCAGTTACGTAAGCGAAAAATCGACACGGTAATTCTTGGAGGCATGTCGGCCAATCTCTGCACAGAATCGCATATGCGGGAATTGCTGGAACAGGGCTTTGAAGTCGTTGTCGTTAAAGATGCAACCGCTGCGGCAGTGACGCCTGAACTGGGCGATGGATATAAAGCCGCCGTCATTAACTTTGGTTTTATGGCCAACGAAGTGGTGACCACAGCTACAGCAGTAGAACGGATGCAAAAGGCTTCTGTTAAGTAGTAATAGAATCTTCCCCTTGAAACTACAGGAGTGAAAAGTAATGAAAACACATACGGCTACAGAGAAACAAAATCTGATGCTCATCGTTGGCGGAAATGGAAAAAGCGGACGACGCGTTGCGACAATGCTCACAGAACGAAACGTTCCAATACGAATCGGATCGCGCTCCGGAAAAACCCCCTTTGACTGAGAAGATGAATCCACCTGGGCATCGGTACTGAATCATGTGACTGCGGTCTACGTGACCTATTATCCCGATCTTGCTGCGCCAACCGCTCCGGCATCGATTCGTCGTTTCACCGAACTGGCACAGCAAAGTGGCGTGCGGCATCTGGTTCTACTTTCCGGTCGCGGCGAAGAGGTCGCAATTACCTGTGAACAGATTGTGCAGAATTCCGGAATGGCATGGACCATTGTTCGCGCCAGTTGGTTTAACCAAAACTTCAGCGAAGGATTCTTTCTTGATCCACTGCGCGACGGCGTTTTGGCATTGCCCGCAGGCGAGGTACGCGAACCCTTCATTGATGTGGATGATATTGCCGACGTAGTTGTCGCCTCTCTGACAGAAGACAGACATAAAGGGAAGCTCTACGAAGTGACGGGGGGCCAACTACTGACTTTCGCCGAAGCGGTTGCCGAAATCGCCACTGCTGCAGACAGAGAACTCCAGTATGTTCAAATCACGAATAAGCAATTTGCTGCCGGGATGACTGAACATGGTGTTCCGCAAGAGGTGATCGATCTGACAACCTATCTCTTCGACACCATTTTGGATGGTCGTAATTCCCGCATTGCAAGTGGCGTACAGGACGCACTTGGCCGCCCTCCCCGGGACTTTACCAGCTATGCAAAAAATATTGCTGCAACCGGAATTTGGGGAAGCTGAAGTTCCGCTTATTCTCTCAACTAAATTAATTAAGGAATCCATATGAATACTTTTACCGCAATCGAACAACGACGATCTGTTAAGCACTTTGACCCCGATCATCAAATGAATGACGATGAAGTCGAAACCCTGCTGAACTTGGCGACACTCGCCCCGACGGCATTCAACATTCAGAACTGGCGCTTTCTACTGGCCGAGGATCCCACGCTTCGCAAACAACTTCGGACTGTGGCCTGGGATCAAGCGCAGGTAACCGATGCTTCTCTGCTCATCATTTTATGTGCTGATCTGCAAGCTTGGGATAAACAACCGGAACGCTACTGGATAAATGCGCCGCAGAAAGTTAACGACTTCATGGTTCCGGCGATTGGAGAATACTACCGTGGCAGGGAGCAGGTACAGCGCGATGAAGCATTACGGTCGTGCGGCATTGCTGCGCAAACGCTGATGCTCGGCGCGAAGGCGATGGGTTACGACGCATGCCCTATGGACGGGTTCGACTTCGATGCCGCAGGAAAACTTATCGATTTACCGGCTGACCATATCATCACCATGTTTGTCGCCATCGGCAAGGGCACCAAAGAGCCTTGGCCTCGACCCGGACAGCTTCCATTGGATGATGTAATGTTCAAAAATAGTTTCCCGACGAAATAAGATAAAAGTGATCGTATGGGGAAAACACGATTTTATGATCCGCAAGGTAGATCCCAGCCATAAAAAGTTACGACTGTAGTTCTGGCGGCCCGCATAGCGCGAGCCGTCATTTAACCCCCAAGTATATAAGGAGCAATTATGAAAAAATGGGAATACAAATTTTTAGATTCAAAAAATATTCCTACTGAAGGTGTACTCAGGAAACGGGAAAGACTTGGCTAAAATCAATCAATTCAGCGATTTGAACTTCCTGAAAAAGTGTCCGGCAGATTCGATCTACGTAGTCGTGGGCACTGGCATCGTATGTAGCAAAGAACAAGGAATGAAACTATGAAGTATACTGAGAATCCGATCTATATATGGAGTGGCCTTATCCTCCTAACATCCCTGTTCTGTCTTGTACTGATCTGGTCGCTCGTTCCGGTTAATGGAATGACACTGCCCCGTATTCTAGAACAGGTATTGAATGTCACTTTTCATACCTCTGCCCTATGCGTTTCTTTGGCATGCGGAATATTAGCCGTGGGAGCAATCGCGCTCACCCTTTTCATTCCCCTGCCCGAGACTAACTCACCCTGTTTATCAGAAGGACTTCAAAATGAACCCAAATAAATATACCGCAGAAAATGGTTCCATTATGCCGGTTAGCGACATTGCCTTTACCCCTTCCGTAAAAGCATTTCAGGAACGCATGGGATCGTGTGAAAACTATGCCTCCATGGAACAACATGGTGGATGGAAGGTTAAAATTGCCCCGCAACTTAAAAACTTTATTACGGAAATGGATACCTTTTTCCTCGGTACCGTGAACGCAGAAGGACAGCCTTACATTCAGCATCGCGGCGGCCCCAAGGGCTTTCTGAAAGTACTTGATGATCGAACGCTGGCCTTCGGCGATTTTGAGGGGAACCGACAATATATTACCGCAGGAAATCTGGAAGACAGCAACAAGGCTTTTATCTTTCTGCTAGATACAGCAAATCGCCGCCGCATTAAAATTTGGGGGAGAGCAGAACTGGCCGCGAGCAGTACCGAACTTTTAGAATCTTTTTATACCCCTAACTATGGCTATGAACCGACCCGGGTAATTTTGTTTCATGTGGATGCATGGGATGTGAATTGCCCGCAGCACATTACCCCGCGTTTCACTCAGGAAGAAATCGATGAAATAACCGAACCACTTCAGGCCCGTATTGACGAACGTTGAACAACGTTTAAAAAACAATGGAGAAGCACCATGAGTACTCAACAAAAATTAGCCCTCCCCTTTTTTTCCTCGCTAAAGTACAGGCCATCGAAGATGGATGAAATGGCTGCGATACCGCAGTGGGTTGCGCTGGCCTATTCCGAAGACTCACAATGGCGCAATCGCGGCGATTTTTTTTGCCGGGCGCGAAGCCATTAAAGCCTTTCTAACCCGCAAGAAGGAAAAAGAACTCATGACCAGCTGGTTCGAAGGGCAGGCCCCACAATTGCGCGACGGTAACGAAGGCCTAGACCACGCAGTGGCCTGTGGCGGTGCTTTCTACGGCGGCGCAAAACACTACGGCGGCGTTCGCATCCACGGTGGCACGGCGCGTTCTTACTATCTCGGGATTTAAACTGCGGGACTCGCCATTCCGGGCGCCCCGCGTCCGTTGAATGCATTCTGCGGAGTACTTGCTGTACTTCCTTCCGGTTCGGGTGAACACAGGACAAGCCGGGCGACCTCGTGATAATCGACGAAGAAACAATGCGCCCGCATGCCATCCATCAAAACGATCCAAAATTTCGGCAAAAAGAAAACGACGGAAATGATCTCGGTGCAGCTTAATGCCCAGCTGACAGAAATCGGTACGATTGAAGTCTGGCTTGCGGAAAAAAGCGGCAATCGGAAATGGAAACTTCAATTTGATGCACGCGCCGCCGTCTGGACACTGGGCCGAAGCGGGGTAATAAATCCCTCTACGGACCGCTGAATACGGTGGTACCAGCGGAACAGGTTCCAGACTGGGCGGAACGCACCATGAATCTAGTCGGCCAAAATAGAGAACTTTATTTTGCGCTGATGCATATGGCCCGGCGTACTGGTGACCGTTATCGCGATCTGCCGGACGAGACCCGACAAAAGCTCCTCGACTGGATGGTTAAACATGATTGCCCCGAATGACTTCAACAGCTTGTTCGTGAAGGCGGACTATTGGATACCGAAGAGCAGGATCACACCTTTGGCGAAAGCCTGCCGGCCGGCCTTCATCTGCCCGGATAAAGAAAAAACCCGACCTGCAAATGCAGGCCGGGTCTAGAATGGAGCGAGCGAAGAGATTCGAACTCTCGACAACGACCTTGGCAAGGTCGAGCTCTACCACTGAGCTACGCTCGCTTAAAACATTTCATTCCCTGCCGACTTTTCCAACTTTTGGAAAAAATGGCGGAGAGGGCGGGATTCGAACCCGCGGTACGCTTACACGTACACTCGCTTTCCAGGCGAGCTCCTTAAACCACTCAGACACCTCTCCTGAAATGGAACGAGTCGGGAAAGCTACACACTTCACTGGGGGAACGCAACCGGGATTTTAGGTAATTTTTATACAAATAGGACCTATTTGTTAGAACTTGACTTGACCTGTAATTATGAATTCTGTTTTTTTGAATCGTGAATCGAATCCGCACCAGTCTGAGTATTTTATATCTTCTTCTGATGGTTCTTCTGCCGTGGTTGCATATGCCGCTACACAGCTATGAATCAGCAGATGCCATCGGAGCGGCACACGATACATGCGGACACCATCATGATCACCAGAATGAAGAGCCGCAGAAAAGTGATGATTGCGGGCTCTGTAACCTTGCAATATTGCCGGCAGATCTTCCCGCCGCACTGAATGTCCCTGCAGCTCTTTATATCCTCTCTGATATTCAGGAAGATTCATATGATTATGCTGATGCCACAACTCAGCGTAATTATCAGGCACGCGCACCTCCGTTTATGGCTGTTTAGCACCCTTGCTATTCCCCTGCCTCGACAGGTTTACAGTCAAATAATTTAAACGGAGAAAGAAATGAAATACCATTATTCTTCCGCCATTTTGGTAATGGCGGGCGCTTTACTTACCCTGAACGCAGTTGCTCAGGATGATACACCTGAAAAGGTACCCACCCGAAACGATTCCACCAGCGCACTGAGCGCTTTCAACCCGGCGGTCTCGGCTATCGTGGACATGTACTATTATAACGAAAATTCGAAAGAAGGCCTCTCGCACATGAAAGAAGAGATGCCCGGCTTCGCAGGTCATTCTCATGGCGAGGACGAACATGATCATGGAGAGAAAGAGAATGGTTTCAATCTAAACCATGTTGAGCTCACGCTATCCGCTGAGGTTGACAACTACTTCAAAGCTCTGGCCAATGTGGCGATTTCTGAAGACGGCGCCGAGATCGAAGAAGCGTGGGCTGAAACCACTGGACTGCCCTGGGGCTTCCAGGCCAAAGCCGGTAAGCTCTTCAGTAACTTTGGCTACATTAACGCCCAGCACTCACATATGTGGGACTTCAGTGATCAGCCGTTGATCTACGAACTCTCGTTAGGCTCTCACGGCCTGAACGACAAAGGGGTACAGCTGAGTTGGCTTGCGCCGACTCCGGTCTACCTATTGTTTGGTGCCGAGGTTTTCCAGGGTGACAACGAAATGATGTATGTCCAGAAAGAGAACGACGACCTTCCGAAAAACGATGGGCCACGTCTTGGAGTCGGCTGGGTGAAACTTGCTCCACTTCAGATCGACAATCATGAGTTACTGCTTGGCCTGTTCGGCGCATCAGGTAGCCACCAGGAAGTCCATGAAGAAGGCGGAGCAACAAATAGCTTCGATGGCATCAACTGGTTTGCCGGTGCAGATGCCGTGTATAAATTTGATTCCGGCAAAGCCTACGACCAAGGCGATGCGACTGTGCAGGCTGAATATTTCTACCGCAACAAGGAGCTTGATCAGGAGAATGGCGACGAGGAGCTAACCGGCGCTCAGGACGGTTACTATATTCAGGGCACGTATGGCATCCTGCCACGCTGGCGTGGCGGACTGCGTTGGGAACAAGTGGGCCTGACTAATCAGGAAGAGGAAGAAGGAATTAAAAAGGAATTCAGCGACAGCTGGCGCGCTACGGCCATGGTCGATTTGCGGCCTTCCGAATTTTCGCAGGTTCGTTTCCAGGTGAGCAATGGCGACTATGATCTCGGCGACAAAGGAGTCGAAAATGTTTGGGAAGTCTACGTTCAACTCACATTTTCCATTGGTGCGCACGATGCCCACAGCTTCTAGGATAAATCATGTCTAAAAAAATAAAATTTATTATACTAGCCCTTGCCGTTTCAGCGACAAGCTTTGCCGGAAAACTGAATGTGGTAACAACCACATCTGATCTGGCCTCCATCACGGAGATCGTGGCAGGCGATCTTGCCAAAGTCAGCTCCATTTGTTCCGGCAATCAGGATCCGCACCATCTCCAGGCTCGCCCAAGATATGTGATGATGGCACGAAATGCCGACCTCTGGATCCGTACCGGTATGGATCTGGAAATCGGCTGGGAAATGCCGGTGATTGACGGTTCCAGAAATCGGAAAATTCGTCCGGGAAATCCGGGACATCTTGATGTGTCTACCCAAATTCACAAACTAGACATTCCCGATGCAAGCATGCTTAGTCGGGCCATGGGTGATGTTCATTCGCAGGGCAATCCGCACTATCTGATTGATCCCGAAAACGCCAAGCACGCGGCTCAGGATATTGCAGAGCGTCTTGCTCAGTTAGATCCGAAAAATGCTGATACCTACAGGAACAACGCTGGTGCGTTTATCGATCGGATCGATAAGCGAATGGAGGAATGGAAAGAACAGATGGAACCCCTCAAGGGAAAATCCATTGTGACCTATCACCGGAGCTGGCTTTATTTTTGCGAGCGTTTTGGATTAACCATTGCCATAGAGCTGGAGCCGAAACCGGGTATTCCACCCAGTCCGACGCACCTGACTCGGGTTATCGAGACGGTTCAAGCTGATGAGATTAAGCTGATCCTTCAGGAGCCGTGGTATAGCACGAAAGCAGCAGATCGTGTGGCGGAAAAAACAGGTGCACGTGTTGTAACCGCACCTACATATACGGGTAGCGATCCGGATGCAGATAATTATATCGCGCTGATCGATCTGATCGTGAAGCGCCTTACGGAGTAATCGGCATGAGTGGATCAATCATTACGTGCAAAGACGTGTGTGTGGCTTATGGCCGTACCGAGGTGTTGCATCAGGTTAACCTTGAGATTCCCGATGGAATTTTTCTGCCCTTCACCGGTCCGAATGGTTCTGGGAAAACGTCCCTGTTGCGCGCGATTCTCGGCTTGATTCCCATTCGGAAGGGGCGGATTCATAGCCCTTTCCAACAGAATGCGGCAGGCTACGTTCCCCAGCACAAAGTGATTGATCCACTTTTTCCCGTCAGCGTTCGGCAAATTGTCGAAATGGGGCTCTACCCAAAACGGCGGCTTTTCCGCCCGCTTTCCGCTGAACAGCACGATGCGGCAGAAAATGCGTTGGATATGCTGAATATGGCAGAGCATACGGATAAAACCTTTCGCGAACTGTCCGGGGGAATGAAACAGAAAACGCTCATTGCCCGGGCGCTGGTCTCCGAGCCGGATGTCATCATTATGGACGAACCGACTTCGGAGCTGGACGAACAATCTGAGCAGGAAGTCCTCGGACATCTGATTAAGCTTAACCGCCAATACGGTAAAACGGTTCTGATGGCACACCATGATTTGGAATTGATGGGAACGCTGACGTCCAATATGTGTCAGGTTCGGCACGGCAAAGCCGTCATTGTTCCGATTGGAAACGGAGGACAGACCGATGCATGAAGCAATGCAATGTCTGTATTGCCAGTTTCCAGAAGCCTTGCGCGCAGGCCTGCTGGTTTCCGCAGTCTGCGCTCTGCTCGGCGTTTTTGTTATCCTCAAAAGAGCCGTGTTCATCGGCATCACCCTATCCGAAGTGGCCACCTGCGGAGTCGCCGCATCGTTCCTCCTCGGAATTCCGCCATTAATGGGGTCGCTGGTGCTGGTGCTCGCGTCCGTCAGTCTCCTTGCCATTCCATTTGAGAAGCAACGGATTCCGCGCGACACGCTGATGGGGATCATGTTTATCGCTGCGTCAGCGCTATCCATTCTACTGGTTTCAAAAAGCGGGCCGGGGCTGATGGAAGTCAATGCCGTACTGTATGGGGACCTGATTCTTTCCTCGAAAAAAGAACTATACACCTTGCTGGTGTTGCTGGTTCCGGCACTGCTTCTTTTTCTGATCTTCCTCCGCCCCATCCTCTACAGCTTTGTTGACCGGGAAGCCGCAAAAGTGATGGGGATCAGGACATGGATTTGGGAATCGCTTTACTTCCTCATCCTCGGTGTGGTGATCTCAGCGACCTCTCAAATTGCCGGCGCCCTGCTGGTATTCTGCTATCTGGTAGTTTGTCCGGCGACGGCGCTGATGCTGAGCAAGCGTATCAAATGGGTTATGGCCATCGCGCCCCTAGCCGGAATGTTCGCCACATTTCTGGGTATGGTGATTTCATTCGAACACGACCTGCCGACCAATCAGACCATCTGTATCGTCAGTTGCGCCTTATTTGTGACCGGCATTCTTGTGAAACAAATCGGTTTATTTATGTTTAGCCGAATTTCGCACTAAGCGCCTGCTGAACCGGTGGCGGCACAAACTGGGAAATGTCGCCGCCGAGTTTGGATACCGTTCGAACGTTGCTGGAGCTGACATAGCTGTAGTCCTGCTTCGGCATCAGAAAGAGGGTTTCAATCTCGGGTTTGAGTTTCCGGTTCGTCAGCGCCATCTGGAATTCATACTCAAAATCTGAAAAAGCGCGCAGGCCACGGATGATTACGTGAATCTTTTTGGAAATGGCATAGTCCACCAGCAAGCCATCAAAACTATCTACTTCGATTCCGGTTAGATGAGCCGTGGATTTGCGAACCAGATCGATTCGCTCTTCTAGGGAGAACAGCGGATTTTTACCAGGGCTCGTGGCTACGGCAATCAAGACTCGAGGAAAGATCCGGGCAGCCCTTTCAATGACATCCAAATGGCCCATGGTCAATGGATCGAATGTACCGGCACACATTGCTGCTTGATTCATGATTCTTCCTCTTGATTCAGTTTGAGCACCAGCACACGGGTCTTCCCGTATTTTTTATCCCGCAACACCTTCCACGCATCTGATATTTCAATCGGCCCTCTTGAACGCAACTCGTACACCAGGACTCCATCGGGTGTCAAAACCGAATGTTCTGCAATCCCCTGCAGGGTATTAACCAAAGCATCGGGTAAATCATAGGGCGGGTCAGCGAGAATCAGATCATACTGCCCTCCCTCCCGTCCGAGCCATTTTACAGCATCGGCCTTGATACATTTTGTTTTACCCAGTTGATCATTTTCAAATGATCGGACATTTTTCTCTAGATTCTTCCAAACCTTCGGGTGCTGCTCCACAAAAGTTACCGAATCAGCCCCGCGGCTCCAGGCTTCCATACCCAGGGCACCGGATCCGGCAAAAAGATCCAATACCTTCAGGGAGTCACACGTTCCTCCCAACGATGAAAAAATCGCCTCGCGCACCGACTCCATGGTCGGTCGCACTTCTTCGTTCGGCACTTCAAAACGTCGATTTCGTAATATTCCACTCGTAATTCTCATGCGCGCACCGTATCGGAAGATTCTGCGGTTGGAAATACGAATAGCTGCCGTGCCTCGACAAAGTGGAGCCTATGTGATAGCTAATTCCACTGTTTAACCAAACGAACATAGGTATGACACAAAATCTAAAACATAGAGAGGCACTGAAAAGTGCGAAGCGGATCGTCGTTAAAGCTGGTAGTAAAGTGCTGGTTGAAAACTCAGGACGCCCTGACGAAAAACAGCTAAACCTATTAGTCGAAGAGATTGCCCAGCTACAGAACAGCGGCGGTGAAGTGGCCTTTGTTTCATCTGGCGCCGTCGGCGCCGGCCTCGAAGCTTTGGGTATGGATGCCCGTCCTAAAGAGGTGCAGGATTTACAGATGGCAGCGGCCGTAGGCCAGATTTGCCTGATGAGTGTCTATGCGGATCTATTCCGGAAAAATGAATGCCGGATTGGCCAGGTGCTGCTGACGCACGATGGGCTTAAAGACCGCGAGCGCCATCTGCGTGCCCGCAATACGCTGCTGAATCTTATTTCAAACCGCATTATTCCGATCATTAACGAGAATGATGCCGTCTCTACAGAAGAAATTAAGTTCGGTGATAACGATGTGCTGGCTGCGCTGGTAGCGATCCTTATCGATGCCGATGCCTTGGTTATTCTCAGCACAACAGATGGATTACGCGACGGTGACGAACGAGTTTCTTTTGTTGAAGAAGTAGACGAGGGCGTGCTGGAGCTGGTTTCAGACACTACGGATAAGCTTTCAACGGGGGGCATGGCCTCAAAGCTGGAGTCTGCCCAGATTGCCGCCCATAATGGCGTTCCGGTGGTGATCGCCGACGGTCGAAAAGCTGGCGTGCTGACCCGTATCTTCGACGGAGAAGATGAAGGAACCCTATTGTTTCCTAAAGAGGGAAATATTTCTAAACGTAAACGCTGGATTGCCTTTTTTAACCGGGTTGAAGGTCATTTGATTGTTGATGAAGGGGCTGCGAATGCACTGGGCAAAGGCAACAGTCTGCTGCCCGTTGGCATCAAATCCAGTAAAGGGGATTTTAAAATCGGAGCTCTGGTGGATATTCAGACGGCAGACGGTGAACACATTGCGCGGGGGTTGGTTGAATATTCTAGTGATGATATCCAGAAACTCATAGGGCAAAAAACCGCCGGAAAGTCTGGCGAGGTGATTCACCGCGATAACATGGTGATACTTTAAAACAGGAATACACAATGGACGTTAAAGAACAGGTTTTAAAAATAGGGGCTGATGCTAAAGCGGCCAGTCGCGAGCTGGCGAAACTTTCTACACGTAAGAAAAACGCTATTCTCGAAGCGATGGGCGAAGAACTGGATGCACAACGCGCTTTCATTCAGGCTGAAAATGATAAAGACCTTGCGGCTGGAAAAGAAGCCGGTTTGACTGCGGCCATGCTCGATCGGCTAAAGCTTACGGATGATCGGATTGATGCGATGATCAAGGGACTGCGGGATGTTGCGGTGCTGAATGATCCTGTTGGTGATGAAATCAGCACCTGGAATCGCCCCAATGGTCTTGAAATTCAAAAAATTCGAGTTCCCATCGGTGTGATCGGTATTATTTTTGAGTCGCGGCCGAATGTGACCTGCGATGCCGCTGCCCTCTGCTTTAAGACATCAAACGCTGTCATTCTGCGTGGCGGGAAAGAGGCGATTCATTCCAACCTGGCGATTGCTGCTGCAATGCAAAAAGGCGGAGCCCCCAAGGGAATGCCGGAAGCGGCCATTCAGCTGATTCCCACCATCGATCGGAAAGCCGTTAAAGTGATGTGCCAGATGACCGGCTATCTCGACCTGATCATTCCACGCGGTGGCGAAAGTCTGATTCGTGCGGTAATGGAAATGGCTCACGTCCCCGTCATTAAACATTATACGGGCGTATGCCATACGTACGTGGATGTAGAAGCCGATATCACGATGGCACTGGATATTGCCGAAAATGCAAAGTGCCAACGTCCCGGCGTCTGTAATGCTATGGAGACGCTACTTGTTCATAAGGACATTGCTACGGATTTCCTTCCAAAGATGGGTGAAAAATTTTCTAATCAGAATGTGGAAATACGTGGCGATAATGCTACGTGTGCTCTAATTCCTTCTGCACTACCCGCCACAGAAGAAGACTGGACGACCGAATATGTGGATCTTATTCTTTCTATCCGTGTGGTTGACGGTGTGAATGCCGCTGTGGCCCACATTAATCAATATGGATCAGGCCATTCAGATGCAATTATCACCAAAGATGAGAAAGCAGAAAAAACATTTCTAGCCGAAGTTGATTCCTCGACGGTTTATGTCAATGCCTCCACTCGCTTTACGGATGGTGCAGAATTCGGCATGGGAGCAGAAATCGGCGTAAGCACGGATAAACTGCACGCCCGCGGTCCTATGGGATTGGAAGAACTAACCACCTATAAATATGTGGTTCATGGAAAAGGTCAGGTTCGCGACTAAACTTCTGATTAATCGGCAACTGCGAGAGGCTGG
Source organism: Kiritimatiellales bacterium (assembly GCA_016744085.1). GTDB lineage: Bacteria > Verrucomicrobiota > Kiritimatiellia > Kiritimatiellales > Pontiellaceae > Pontiella. Next base: position 39,121 of record JADGFE010000003.1, read on the forward strand.
CACTCGTCAGCCTCTTGTATTTCCTGATTGGCGCACGCATCATCCAACTTCAAACACATATTCTTACAATCAAGATCATGCATCGAGTAGGGTTTAACAATGCCCTGGCATGTTCCATCTTCTTTAAGATCGCGCAATACAAATACAAAATCCCGAATCAATAAATTGTATTTAGATTGCAGCGCGAGAATTTCAGCGCGCAGTTTATCGCTATAATGATGGGTAAAAATAAGCTCATTGATATCGTTCTTCTTGATGATTTCTTCGAGTTCGCTGAAGTTGCCCTGCACTTTATAGCCGTACACTACCTTGTGGCGAAGGGCAGGATTATCATCAATCAAACCGATTACTTTTCGGGGAGCTTTTTGCTGATCCTCAAAGGAGGCTTGTCTTAGATAGAGAATGGCATTTTCACCTGCACCAAGAATCAGCGAACTTAAGTCATGGTCTGAATTGATTGAGCAACGCAGCCAGGCGCTTAGGTCGCGAGCCATGCGCAGAGCGGCACGCGCGCCAACAATACCGATTCCTGCTGCAGCCGTATGAAGAATCAATGCAATACTGAGTTCATAACCTGTCAGGCCTGAAACCCAAAGCAGAGCAACATAAGCGAGGGCCTCACCTGCAACCAACTGGAGCAACAAAACTAGTAGCTGTGAAACACGAGAGCGCGTCCACACGGTTTTGTAGATATTATAGAAATAGATGGTGGCGAATGGAATCATGACGCACACGGCCAGATGCAACAGTGAAAAAGGTTTATTCAGAACCATCGAAAATACAAAATAGGTGGCAAATAACAAACAACTGATATCCCAGAAAATCGCCACCAGCAAGCCGACGAGATTACGCGGACGATGAACCCCCTGAAGCACTACCTGAGTGGTGGTCCATAATTCAACCTGAGCAATCTGGCGTACCACAAAGTGCAGCACAACAATCATACCAATCATGAGCAACGCTGCACGGTTGTCGTTCATCGCAGTTGCACCCAACGCAACCACACAGATAAAGATAGCCGTTCCATACAGCGCAACGGCAGCCTTTCGCTGTGTCATGCCATTACGTAAAAGTTTGTGGTGAATATGATCCAGGTCAGGGCCGAATACTTTTGTTGCAAGTCCGTCGTCTTTGATCATTGAAATCATCTTACGTCCCATTCGTCGCCATACCGCAAGCAGGACATCGAATACAGGAACGCCCACCGCAAGCAAAGGAACCAGCAAGGCTACCAGCATGGATTGCTTAACATTCGCTTTCAACGATACCGCCGCCAGCAGGAAGCCAATGAACATGCTTCCACAGTCCCCAAGAAAAACAGATGCCGGATTAAAGTTATAGCGAAGAAAACCAAGGCACGCGCCAGCCAGTGCCACCAGTACGAGCGCATCTGTCGGTTGATGAAGGGATAGCAGCATGCCGGCCAGTCCGGCACTCGCAATCATACCCAATCCGGCACAAGCACCGTCCATACCGTCGATCAAGTTGAATGCGTTGATTAACAAAACAAACCAAAATAGGGTTGCGCCGAGGTTAACAACGAACGGCAATTGGATATGCAGAAAGGCTTCAAAGGTAAAGCCACCGAAAAACATCAGTAGCGCAACGGCCAACTGACCGAGCAATTTGAACCATGCCCGCATATCAAACTTATCGTCGAATACCCCGACCAACAATAACACGGTGGATCCCACCAGAATGAACGCCCAATCCAGCAACTGCGTCGACCCGGACAAATTCTGCCAAGGACCAAAGAAAACCGCAAGTAGTGCTAAATGGGTTGCGATAAATACAGCAATACCGCCACAACGTGGAATCGGTGTTTTGTGTATCCGGCGGTCATCGGGCTCATCTACCATACCCAGCGCCGGTGCAAGTTTTTTGGCCACAGGAACTAACAACCACGAGGCCACCAGACTGATCATGAAAACCACAATATATTTAATTAAAAATCCCATGTTTTTAAAACCTGTCTCTAAATTTGAAGTCCCGCCTTAATCGATTAACTCATGTTAAAAGCATAAGGCATGCCAGCACATATCCTTAAGTGTGTAGATTCAGACGGGACTCTAGAGGGGACATGGACAAAAGGAAACCATCTAAAATGCTATATTTATAGTCCTATTTACACGGATGTCCGGTAAACATTTGAAACCATAGACGACCCGAAAGAACTCCTTCATACTGTATTTCACCACAAATCACTGCAAACAAGGAGCTTCCGAGTCATGGGATACAAGCCTACGGTTTTTAATCAGTTGTTCAATTTCATTCCGAAACATGTCCCAAGCTTCATTCACATCAGCGATGGGAAAATGCATGACGCCAAGGCAGTCAAAGGCTTCTTTGAGATTGAACCGGACAGCACAGCGAGGGCGGTAAAAAAGGAGCTATCACAGACCGGATAATCATGCTCAACGGCCATATATCCTGCCATAAATATCCCTCGAGAATGCGTATGGTCATTTTTAAGGATGACGAGACGGACAAGGCCTACCATTTCATTACAAATAACTTCCGGTTAGCCCCATCAACCATCGCCGCGATCTATAAGCAACGCTGGCAGATTGAACTCTTCTTCAAATGGATCAAATGGTATTCATCCTATGAAAATCTTACCGGACAGTAGTGTAAAAAAGTGATTTCAGATTACGGAATAAAACAGAATAAATACGCTTCCTTTCCCCGCTTAGAATTGTTGGAAGACTAATCATTTGAAGCGCTTATATCAACCAAACCTGCACGCAGGCTAAGTGATCTTAAAAAAAGTGAACATTTCCACTTGCGCGATGCGCCGAAATGAATACTATATGCGCTCCTTTTACGGGGGTGTAGCTCAATTGGTTAGAGCGCCAGCCTGTCACGCTGGAGGTTGCGAGTTCGAGTCTCGTCACTCTCGCCATTCATTTGGCACAATGTTTACAAGGGTCTGCTTATTAGCAGGCCTTTTTTTATGTCAACACGGGTCTGTCAGCAGCAAGTCGGGCAATTCCTTGACCGATTCCGCAGCGATCCAATTGTCGATAAAATGCGGATTTTCCGCCCGTCGGGCAATTTCAGCAAGAAAACGCAGGTGAAGTGTCGGCTTACCACGTTCCCCCAGCAACAGGAACACAGCGTGGATGCTTTGTCCGGCCATAGGAAACTCCACTCCCTGAATACTTCTTGCCGCCACCATGTGAAATCCATCGACATCGTTCAGTAACAAATGCGGTAGCGCCACCCCGGCATCGGCAGGCGTTTCTCCCAAACGGTTTCGCTCAAGCAATGCACCAAGTATCAGATCGCGGGAAATACCACTTCGCTCGGCTAATAAAGCGGCTCCCCTCCGAATAATCTCTTCGGAGTCCACCCTGGATTCCAGTTCGATAAAATCTGCACCGTGAACGACCTCATAAAAAGGATCCCCTGCCCGCAGGCCCCGCTCTTTCATTAACTGGCGCAGCTCGGTCCGCAATCCCATGGCATCGGCATCGCGCTCCAGCAGGCGTTCGCCCAGCCGCTCCGCCATTTTGGCTACAGCACCGACGCGCGGCTGAACCCGAGGGCGCACATACAAATTGTGCCAAATCACGCCAACCGCTACGAGCCCCATGGCAAAGATGCTGGCCAGCAATCCCATTTCGGGAATTAAGACTACAGAAATCAAAATTCCGACTATCTGAACCCAGGGATAGAATGGGCTCTTAAAGGCGGGATCGTAGCTCTTAATGCCACTTTCACGCATAACGATGACGGCAACATTCACAAACGCAAAAACCAGGAGCTGAAAGGTACTGGCCAGCTTCGCAATCCGCTCAAGCCCGGTCAGCGCCACAATAACGAGAATCACGCCTGATGTGAGCATGATCGCGTTCATAGGCGTTTTGAAACGCGAAAACCGAGAGAGTCGATGTGGTATAACCCGGTCTCGGCTCATAGCCAGGAGATATCGACTGGCCGACATAATTCCTGCGTTGGCTGTAGTGGCGAATGCCAGTACCGCAGCAACGCTAATCAAATTCTTCCCGGTTGGCCCCAAGGCGATAGCGGCCGCATCACTGAGCGGGGTTAAGCTTTTGTAGAGTTGCTCTGCAGGAACAATCCCCACCACAATGGCCACGACGGCTCCATAGAGCACAAGAATACAGCCTAGCGAAAGAAACATACCCAACGGAATATTCCGGCCCGGATTCCGGACCTCTTCAGCCATACTCGCCACTTTTGTCAGACCAATATAACTGATGAAAACTAATGCTGCAGTAGGCAGCAACGCTTCCCAGCCGTTAGGCGCGATAGGCGTGTAGAATTCCCGCTCAATTATCGGCGCTCCTTTGACTACCAGAAAGACCAGAATGACAAGAAGACCGGCAACCATCACAACCTGTAGTCGCGTGGTCTCCTTTGCTCCGATAATATTAAGCCCCATGAACACGAGCCCCGCTAGGATTGCGATCAGCTGCATGGGCAGGTGGGCGTATTCAGCCAGATAAGCTCCAAGACCCAACAGTGCAATACTCGTCTTCAGAATGAGCGCCAGCCAGACCCCTACCCCGTCAATGGTACCGAACATACCACCAAGGCTACGGCTCACAAAAAAATAGGTGCCACCCGCGCGCGGCATCGCCGTGGCCATCTCCGCCTTGGAGAGCATTGAGGGAATAAGCAGGAAACCGGAAAGTAAATAGGCGAAGATGACTGCCGGGCCAACCTTCGCTGCAGCAATTCCGGGGAGTACAAACAGACCCGAGCTGATCATGGCTCCGCTACAGATCGCGAAAACATCCAGCAAACCGAGCTGCTTCTTAAGCGTTTTAACCATTAACGCCTCCGTACTTCCCTCTGCCCTGATGAGTAGTATTATAGGGAAAAACGGAGGATTCTGCAACCCTTTGGATCAAACGTAACGTATCAAGTAGACCTCTATTTCTCGGAAACCCATTCGGTTCCGCGGAGTAGCAATGCCCTAAATCCATCGTTATTCATGAATTCAGCATTATGCCCAAACAATAAACGCGAAGCACCTGCTGGACCTCTTCCGCCAAATTACGAATCTGACGCCTCTGCAATATCTGAATAAAGTTCGATTGGATGCTGCAGTAGAAATGCTGAAATCCGCGCAGAAAAAAGCATTACGGATATCGCCATGGACTGCGGCTTCAGCACCAGTCCGTATTTCGCCACGGTCTTTAAAAAACAGCGCGGATGCACTCCGCGGCAGTTTCCCCGGCGGGTCTTTAGACCAAAGGATCTGGCATTTGCTCAGTTGACCGGAGAGGCTCTTCAGCTTGTAATACACTGGAAAGGGTTGGCAGTTTTTCCGCTTCCGGTTCTGCACCCTGTTTCTGACGCTTAATAAATTCTTTCGCCAGGTTGCGATAGGCGGCAGATCCCACGCAATGGCGGTCGTAGTCGATAATTGTTTTTCCGTAGCTCGGTGCTTCGCTCAACCGGACGTTACGCGGAATCAGCGTTTCAAAGACGCGATCTCCAAAATGTTTCACCACTTCCTGAAGCACCTGCTGCGAGAGATTGGTGCTGACGTTATACATCGTCATGAGAATGCCACTGATGTGCAAATTTGGATTCCCCGCTTCTCTGATCTGATTCACAATATCAACCATCACACTGAGTCCTTCCAGTGCAAGGTATTCGCACTGCAGCGGGATAATAACCTCATCGGCAATATTCAGCGCGTTCATGAACAGAATGCCGAGCGATGGAGGGCAATCCATAATGATGTATTCGTAGGTGCCGGCTTCAATGATTGGAGCCATCGCTTCTTTCAGACGGTGCAAATAATCATCGCGGCGGGCAATGGCAATTTCCGCGCCGGCCAAATCCAATTCGGAAGGAATGATATCAAGATTCTTGATTCCCGTTTCCTTAATCAGACTCGCTCCATCCTTCTCACCCAGTAATGCCGGAAAGATGCTTTGTCCAAATCCCTTTTCAAGCCCGAGCCCGCTGGTAGCATTCGCCTGGGGATCGAGATCGATCAGCAAAACCTTTTTACGCTTTTCAGCCAAACAAGCTGAAAAATTGATGGCAGTCGTGGTTTTACCCACGCCGCCTTTCTGGTTTGCCAAAGCAACAACGGTAGTCTTCATAATAGTAACATCCATTCGCGATTCAAAATTGATCGGTCAGAGTAGCTCATAGGCCAGCACGCTTAAACCATAAATTGCGGCGGTTTCAGTCCGTAGAATACGGTCGCCGAACGAAACCGGTACAGCACCAATCTTTATGGCCGCATTTACTTCCTCTTCTGAAAAATCCCCTTCCGGACCGATCAGCAGGGCAACCCGCTGCTTCCCCTCAAAAGACACGTCACGAAATGGCTTTGTTCCGGCGTAAAGCGATCCGATCAGCACAAGATCATAGTGTGCAAGCGAGGGCAGCATGGTTTCAAATTTTTCAAGCGGCTGAAGCGGCGGAAGCCAACGAACTTCGCATTGCTGAGCGGCATTGAGCACAATTTTATTCCACCGCTCCTGCTTTTTCGGGTTCGGTTTAAATTCAGTGTGCTGGGTAAGTACCGGACGGATTGTTGTTGCCCCGAGTTCGACGGCCTTCTGCAGCACCAATTCCCACCGGTCGGGCTTCGGAACAGCTTGAATCAGATCAATCTCCACCGAAGGTTTTGGAATCTTCAACCGATTGATGATTTTTACTTCCACAGACGTCTTTGAAACTTCAGCTATGATGCCTTCAGCTACACCGCCCTGTCCATCGAACAGAGTGATTTCCTGTCCGTCCTCTACACGCAGTACTCTCGCCAGATGATGCGACTCTTCCGGAGAAAGAGTAGCGATCCCTCTCTCCAGCTCCACTGCATCAACTAGTGAATTTATCCGCATAATATTTTTTAGACAGGATTAACAAGATCGTCAGGATTGCTCTTTTTTAAAATCCTGTTTATCCCGTAAATCCTGTCAAAGTTACTCGGATTCCAGCTTCTTTTTGCGCTCGTAGAATTTATCAGCCATCTTGTTCATTTTGGCGGTTTCTTCGAAATGGTTATCGTGCAACTTGTCGCACAATTCCTGCATCGCTTTCTTTTCCTTGCCGGAAAGACGGACGGGCACTTCAATTTTAACCATCACATTCTGATCGCCCTTGCCATGGCCATGCGCTGTATCCGAAACGCCCTGTCCACGCAGGCGGAAAATCTTGCCGCTCTCGGTTCCCGCAGGAACTTTAATCTTGGCACCGCCGTGAAGAGTTGGAACCTGAATCTCACCACCGAGCATGGCAATATGGAACGGAACCGGTACTTCGCAATAGATATCGAGATCGTTGCGCTTGAAAAAATCGTGATCACGAACATGGAAAACAATGAACAGGTCGCCGGCCGGTCCGCCGCGTGCTCCGGCTTCGCCTTTGCCCGGCAGACGCTGACGGGAACCGGATTCAACTCCAGCCGGAATCCGTAACTTGATCGTTTTGCGCTCTTTAACGCTGCCTGCACCATTACATGCACGGCACGGATTGGTAATCGTTTCCCCGGCACCACCACAGGTTGGGCAAGTTTGTGAAAATTGGATAAAACCACCGCCGGCAGAAACCTGACCCTGTCCACGACAGGTTGGGCAGGTGCTCTTGGAGGTTCCGGGCTCTGCTCCGCTACCGGAACAACTTCCGCAGGTTTCGGCAACCGGAAGCGTCAGTGTACGGCGCGAACCCAGTGCTGCTTCTTCAAAATCGACATCCAAATCATAGCGAAGATCCGAACCACGGGCCGGACCGTTGCTGCGCCGACGTCCGCCACCGCCTCCACCACCGAATAAATCGTTAATGTTAAAACCGCCGCCGAATACCTGTTCAAAAATATCGCCGGCATCATGGAATCCACCACCAAAGCCTCCGCCAAAACCGCCGCCACCTGGTGCAAAGGCCTGATGGCCAAACTGGTCGTACTTGGCTTTTTTTCCCTCATCCGACAAAACTTCATATGCTTCAGACGCTTCTTTAAAGCTTTCTTCCGCCGCAGCATCACCCGGATTTTTGTCCGGATGGAATTTCATGGCTACCTTGCGGTAGGATTTTTTAATCTGATCCGCCGAAGCACCTTTATCAACGCCCAAGATTTCGTAGTAATCGCGTTTATCAGCCATGGTTATTCAGCTCCTTCTTCAGCAGCCGGACCGGAAGAAACCACCACCTGCGCGGCGCGTAGCAGTTTGTCGCCAAACATGTAACCACGACGTACCTGATTGGAGCAGGTTTCAGCAGCAAACTCAGCAGATGGCATGTGGGTGAGTGCTTCGTGTTTATGGGGATCAAACTCTTCTCCGACCGCTTCTATCGGTGTGAGGTTAAATTTATTGAGTACATTCTGAAACTGATCCAGCACCAGTTTGAATCCATCAACCACCGCCTTGTCAGCATCGTGCTGGTCTGCGGTCTGCAGCCCCAGCTCATAGTGGTCCAGTACCGGAAGGATTTCCAATAGCAGATCTTCGTTCGCACGCTGATACAGCTCAAGCCGTTCGCGCTGCGTGCGGTTACGAAAGTTGGCAAAGTCAGCCTGAAGACGAACAAACTGGTCGCGAAGCGACTCTTCCTCTTCTTCTACGACAACAGGTGCGACCTCATCCTCTTCAATAATTTCAGTATCGGGAAGCTCTTCCGCGGCTGTACCTTCTTCAACAACAGCTTCTTCTGCTTTAAGTTCCTGTTCTTCGGTTTTTTCTTTCTTGCCCATAATAAATCCTTTGTGTTTCCAGAGCTTGGAAAAATACGCGAAACGGCCTCAGTGTCAATAGGGTAAAACTGGAATATAGACGCGTGCTTCCTGCCGCGTTTCGGCAGAATAGTGGTTATTAAGTAAGCGTTTTAAAGCGCTGGCGAATGCACTATCCCACCCAAACACAACAGGGTTCTGCATCTACATTACCGCATTTCAAGGCTATGCTGCCCAATTATGGTGGTGGTTCCGCTCTGCTCCAACCCAGAAGCCCCCGTGTTCAGGTTTTGCGAATAGTTTAGAGCACTCGCGATCGGATCCAGCAAACTGGCACCCCAATTCACCGAATCAATATGATCATCTTCATAGGTCGAGGTGTCTACAATCTGATCAACCGAAAATAGAGCCTGCATCGCTCCGCTTGCACCAAGACCTTCTTTCGATTGAAGCGTTCCCGCAGCCAGCAGCACTCCATCGGAGTTGAACATCAGCATATAAGAACCCCGCTTCAAATCTGTATTTGCAAACGACATTTTCAGCAGTTGCCATAAACTGGTGTTGCCACTTATGCCAATCTGGAACTCGGTAATGCTCAACGCTTCATAAATAAATGCAAATCCGCCGGGTAAAGCCGTCAAACGGGCTGGAGGACCCAGCTCATCCAGCACTCCGTGATAATGCGCGACGGTGGGCTCAAAGTCGCACTGCTCCAAACGGATGCCGGGGTCAACTTCTCTGCGCAATGAACTGCATCCCGTCAGAAAAAGGCAACAGAGCCCTATGAACCAGAGACTATTCGGCCTCTTCATAAGGCAGCGCCTCAAGACTGTAGGAATATTTGGTCAGTTTACCGTGCTCATTAAAAAAGAGCCTCTTCCGCAGAATCGGTGGGTAGTATGCTGCCCTTTTATGCCCCTAACCCCTGAAAACAGGAGATTTTCCTTTAAAATAGACCCT